>USCC01000016.1 GCA_900553035.1 uncultured Rhodospirillaceae bacterium
AATACGGCCGCGGGAGCGGTGGCTATATTTTAGGAAACGGCAACCCTTCCCCTGGGACAAGCGGTGCCGTGTTTTTAGAGTGGGAGGTCTATGAATGAGATATGCAGTGATTAAGGAAGGTATTGTTGAAAACGTGATCGAGTGGGACGGTGCGGAAATGCTTCTGGGACTGGCAGGCGCGGATTTTATCCAGTCGGACACCGCAGGAATCGGTGACAGATATGCAAACGGGGATTTTATCAAGTCAATTCCTGAACTGCCGCCGGAAGAAACGGCTGAAACGGGGACGGAGCAGGAAGATGCGCAGGAAATTTAACTTCAGCGAACGTTCAAAAGAGGTGTTGCAGGAGCTTGACCCGCGTCTGAAAGCCTTGGCAGTTTTAATGATGAATCGTCAGGTTATGGACTTTGCCATTATTTGCGGACATCGCGGAGAAGCCGAGCAGAACGCCGCCTTTGCGGCCGGACGCTCAAAGGTCAAATATCCTCACTCAAAACACAATACGAATCCGGCGCGGGCATATGACCGCGTGCCTTTCCCTATTCCCCTGAATGCCGCCGGGGAATGGGACGAAAAGTCCCCTTTGTGGGACAAACTGGCGGCTTTGGAACAGCGATGCGCCGAAGAACTCGGCATTGAAATTGTCAATTCAATCCTGTGGGACAGGCCGCACTGCGAATTAAAAGATTAGGAGGAAAACATGGCAGAAAATAAAAATTCAATTTTAAGCCCGACGCTTATCACAGCTGTTGTCTGCGTTCTGGCTTCCGTTGCCGGAGTCGTTGGTGTTGATGTGACGGCAACCGAGCAGGCCGAACTGGTCACGTATGCGACGTCGGCGATTACGGGCGTGTCGGGTCTGGTCATTATCGGCCGGAACCTATACACAAAATACAAGGCAAAAGCGGCATGACTTTGTACGTCATCACTTTGGCCGGAGCGGTTATTATCGCCGCTCTGGCCTACAAAATCGGGCAGTTACGCGAAAGATTGAAACATGAACAATCAAAAACCGAAAGTCTGTCAACTGCTCACAAAGCGCGGGAAACTTTACGCGATCCTGATGCTGTTGACAAGCTGCACGCCGTCTATAAGCGGTAGCTTTTGCGACGTGTACGAACCCGTTTATTTGGATTATGAAAACGACACTGCCGAAACGATCAGGCAAGTCGATAGAAACAATGTCGTTTTTCAGCAATGTAAATAAGCGGAGGCTTGGGCGTTTGCGCCGCCCAGAGCCGCGAGTTACAGCCTCGCACAGATTAACTGCTCCGCACCCGTCGACGGGCGGAGTTACCTTAGGATTTAACAACAATGGAGTCAATACGTTGCCCTAAATGCAATAAACTTTTGTTCAAAGCTAACTCGGCGGAAGTCGAAATCAAATGCCCCAGATGCGGCACTTTGAACACCATCAAGGTCTTGAACCACACTAAACAAGAAAGCCCTGAGCCTCCTTTATATAAAGGAGAATCGAATGAAAAAACAAAATGAAGAAATCCCCGCACGGGTAGCACCTCTTGCCCCCTATCTTGGGGGCAAGTTCCGATTATCAAAACGGATCATCGACAAAATCGAACAAATCCCGCATAAAATCTATGCCGAAGCTTTCGTCGGAATGGGCGGAATATTCCTGCGGCGAACGCAAATTCCAAAAGCCGAAGTCATCAACGATATAAACGGCGAACTGGTCAATCTGTACCGGATTGTTCAACGATATCCGGAAGAACTCTTCCGTTCAATCAAGTTCCGACTGACAGCCAGACAGGAATTTGAACGGTTAAGCAAAATCCCGCCTGAAACACTGACAGACATTGAACGCGCCGCACGATTTCTTTACCTGCAAACACTGGCGTTCGGCGGAAAAGTCACCGGACAGTCTTTCGGTCTTTCAATTGACAGACCGGCGCGGTTTCACTTTGTTAAAATGCAGAAGCGGATTCAGGCCGTGGCCGAACGGCTGGCAGGCGTGACAATCGAACGGCAGGACTTTGAAACGTTCATCATGCGCTACGACACAAAAGACACTCTTTTTTACCTTGACCCGCCATACTGGGATAATGAGACCGATTATGGAAAGGATGTCTTTAAGCGTGCCGATTTTGAACGCTTAAAAGACGTTTTGACGAGCATTAAAGGCCGCTTTATCTTATCGTTAAACGACGTGCCGGAAGTCCGGGAACTCTTCAAAGACTTCAAAATTGAGGTCGTACCGGTCACATACAGTATCAATAAGGATGGGTGTACAAAACAAAGCGAATTGATTATATCCAATTAAAGAAAAAGGCGGTTGAAAGACCGCCTTTTTAAATTTGTCCGATGACTGTTAATTTCAGCTCCCCGCCCGTATAAAAAGAGGCTTTCCACTGATCTAAACGGGGCTGTTTGAGCAGGCGTTCAAATTTTATCAGGTATGTCGTGGCGCGTTTTTCAAAAAAGTCAGCTGTGTCTATTTCAGCATAAGAGATCAGGGAAGAAATAGACCTTTTTAAGAGACCTTCAAAAGTATCAAGCAGAAATTCGCGTTCTGCTTCGTTCACAGCGCAGTTTGTAATATCAAGGATATCGACGGTTTTTAATGCTCTCATTTTTTTATTCCTTTCTTCGTTTCGTTATGTCCATTGACGCTCCGTTCGCGAGCGAAGTCCAGTCCTTTCGAGAGAAAACGAAAGAAAGGTGAGAGTCTAAAAAGAGATGTAAAAGGTGCTTTAAAAGACATTTAATTTTTATGATTTTGCTAGTCTAAAAATGATTGTAAAAAAGTCTAAAAATAATTGTCGCGCTACACCAAAACATAACATTCAAATTTGCGGAAGGTCTTGGTTTATAAAAGAAAAACAGTGCTTTCTGAAGGTGCTGTATGATTGGCGACCCTAACGGGATTCGAACCCGTGTTACCGCCTTGAGAGGGCGATGTCCTAACCGTTAGACGATAGGGTCGTAAAAGTCCTTAACGCTTCCTGTATAAGGCCAACAGCTTCTTTCGTCAACGGTTTTATATGTTTAAAAAACAGCGATGGATTACGAGCCGTTCGGATCATATATGCGGCGGATACGACCTGCAGGTGATAACGCTCAGATCACTCTGCGCGTATACAATGAACCGTAGCACAGCTTTTTTCTGCGGAAGGTTCGAAAAACACGCAACGCCGGTGATTGGTATCGTGCCTCTGGTGCGGAACACCCGTGTCTGTTCAAGAAAAAAACAGAAGTGAACCCGAGGGATTCAGCATGGGGGCCTTTATGATGCGGAAGAGACGCTCCTCTCTTTAACGGAGCCGGGAAGAATATAAAGACAGGCCGGGAAAAAAGCCAGTCAATTAAAACTTTTTCCGACATGTTTTAATACTATAAAACAGGCATACGGAAGGGGTCGTTCTTTTTATAATCATAAACAGTCCGATTTTTTTCAGGAGGTTTACATGGTTAATCCCGTCGCTTTGCTGTACCGGTCTTTTTACGACCGTTCCCTTGCCCGCATCTATGTGCGCGAAGGTCACGGTATCGGTCTGACCGTTCTGTTCGTTTTGTCGCTTTTGATCGCGGTTGTTTACGCTGTCCGCACGGTGTTTTACGTGGCGGCCGTCACGCCGGAAACGTTTACCCAGATTACGGCAAATCTGCCGGAAATTCATATTCAGAACGGCGAAATCGTTGCGCCGAAAAACTTTTTCCAGAGAATCCAGGTCGGCGATGACGTTCATGTCACGCTTGATACGACAAACAATCCGTCTCTGATCAAGGACGCTTCGCCGAACGAAATTTACATTTCAAACGACGCCGTCCAGTTCATCAAGGGGCAGAAAGTCGAACTGATGCCTTTGAAACAGCTTTTGGGAAAGGACAACGTCGTAATCACACAGGAAAACGTGAATGAATTTCTGAATGATGCGGCGGACGAGTCGGCGATCATTCTGCCTTCGTTCGTTTTCCTGCTGGCCGTGCCGGTCATGTTTCTGAAATATGTCGTCCTGACGTATTTCATGGCGCTGTTTTCGTATATCGTCACGTTTTTCTCCGGGCCGGAAATGCCTTTTGAGGAACGGATGCGCCTGGCCGTCCTGGCGGTTCTTCCGGCGTTTGTGTTCAATCTGGTCATCGGGGCGGTTCTCGGGCAGTATTTTCTGGGCTTTGGTCTGGGGGTTCTGATTTCGCTTTTTTATCTGTTCTTTTATCTGGGCGGCGTGCGGCGGGAGGCCGCTTAGGAATATATTTTGGAAAGGCGGAGAAATCCGCCTTTTCCTTAGCCCGTTTTTATTTTATTATTATTATTCCTGCCGTTGATTTTCCAGAAAGGTTTTTTTGCCATGAATTCGTTTTCCCTGATGTACCGTTCTTTTTTCGATATGCAACTGGTTTCCTCTTTTGTTAAGGAAAATAAGGCCGTCGGTCTGAAGGCTCTTTTCGTGCTTTCGCTGATTCTTTCGCTTCTGACGGCGATTTTTTCATATATTGCGCTCATTTTTCTGTCTTATCAGGATATCAAACCCTTTGTTCAAAACCTGCCGGAAATCCGGCTGGAAGACGGACAGATTGTCGCGCCGGAAAATTATGAAAAAAAATTCATCAACAAGAAAAACGAACTCTTTTTTGTGTTCGACACGACAGGCCGTCCCGTTTCATTGCAGGGGCTACCGTCCAGAGGGATTTACATTACCCGGAACGAAATAATCACGTACAGGGGGTACGAGACACGGATAATATCCTTCAAGGGTTTCGCGGGATCCGACGTGGTCATCAATCCGGAAACACTGGAAACGGCATTTAACAGGACAGTCTCCTTTCTGCGGATCTATATGCCGTTTTTGCTGTTTATCCTGCTGGTTCCGTCTGCCTTTTTCTTTTATTCGGCGATTGTGTTCCTTTTTACGCTGATTTCCTACATCTATTCCTTCTTTTTCAAACAGGAAATGACCTTTGACCAGCGGGTGCGCATTTCGGTCATTTCCCTTCTGCCGATTTTCATTCTGAATGCGGCGGCGTCTTTCGCGGGAGCTTCAATCAGTTTCTGGATCGCGTTGCTTCTTCCGCTGACTTATATGTTCTGCTATTTCCAGAAATTTTCTGCGCTTCAGAAACAAACGGAATCATGAGGGAAAAGGGGGGACGCCCCGGTTTTCGAGCGGTCGGGACGCCGGCCGCGCTTTTGATGCGGAAGGGTATTTGAAATGGAAACGTCCTCGCTGCTTTACCGGGTTTTTTACGACCGGACTCTGGCCGAAACATATGTGCGCGGCGGGCGGGGAAGCGGCCTTAAGCTTTTGTTTCTTCTGGCCGTTTTCGCGTCCGTTCTGACGGCGGCGCAGGTTTACTTCATGGCGTCATCCTTTCTGCGCGCCTCCTCAGAGGTGCTGGCGTCGCATCTTCCGGATATTGAAGTGCACCAGGGGCAGATTGTCGCACCGGAAAATTTCGTTCAGAGTTATGTTTCCCGAAACGACGGCGTCTTCATTATTCTGGATACGACGGGCGAGCCTTTCTCGGGTGTGGGTCTTCCGAGCCGGGGGATTTTCATTTCCAGGGACAGCTTTTCCTTCATTAACCGGGGCGAAGTCAGCCGGGTGCCTCTGGAAAAGATCCTCGGCCGGTCGGATTTTACAATGAATGAAGCCAACAAGGAAAGGATCGTCGTCGGTTTTTTTGAGCATTTCAAACGAATCGCGCCTCTTTTCGTGTTTTTGCTGCTGCTGCCAAGCCTGTTCCTGACGTATGTCCTGACGGCGTTTGCCGTCATGCTTCTGTCGTATCTGCTGACGACGCTTTTTGAACAGGAATTTTCGTTTGAATCCCGGATGCGGCTTTCCGTCCTGTCGCTTCTTCCGATGCTTGTCCTGAACGTTGCCGCCCGTTTTCTGGGGTTGCGCATCGTCGTCGGTCTGGGGCTGGGAGCTCTGATTACCTTCGTGTACATGTTCTGCCTTTTAAAGGAAGGTGAAAAAAAACAATCTTGAAAGAAGAGGAAAAGCGGGCTTCCCGGAGGAAGAACGCTTTTTCGTGTCATAAGGCCGGTTTTCCGTTATGGAGCCGGAACAGAGGGTGTCTTGTTATTTAAACAGATCATGAAAAGGAGAAAAATGATGCGTCTGTTTTTTGCTGTATTCTTCCTTTTAACGGCATCGGTCACGGTTTCGGCCGCACAGGAGGTCGGGTTTTACGTCGATGAAACCGCCGAACGCCTGGCAAAAGACGATACATGTCCGGAGGAACAGCATTTCGATGAAAAAAAAGGATCCTGTGAACCCGTCTGCATTCCCAACCCGTGCGGAAGCAAATTCTGCGTTCCCAAGGATAAACACGGCTATGAATGTCTGGACTGCTACACCGATGGAGACTGTCCTATCCGGTATGGATGTGCTGACAATAATAAATGTATTGCATACTGCGACGCTGTTTTTGAAAATCCCAAAGAGATGATCGGAAAGCCTTGTCTCGGAGGTATTATTTATAAGGTTTATTAAAAGAAATCCTCCGTCTGTAGAAGAACGGAGGATTTTTCTTATTCTCCGGCGGTTGGATTTTCCGCCGAAAGCCAGTTTCGTTTTGTCGGCCATTCATCAGGTTTGAAAATATTCCGGTTGAATTTGACCGTCACGAAATAGACGAACCTTGCCCCGCCGCGGTCACGGATCGTTATGGGCACATATGTTTGATCCGTCGCGGGATCGTAATGACCGCCGTATTTCAGGTAAATCCTGAAAATCGCCCAGTAATCGCTGAATTTCACCTGTGCTTCGGGTGTTTCATCGCCGGAAAGCTTGTAGAAATTCAGAGTGATCGGCGAAGAAGCCTTTCCCTGTCCGATCATGGTTTCCGATGTCATCGCTGTGCTGAAACGCCGGGGCTTTCCGGCGCCGGGCATTTTGACCTCGATATACCTGAAACGGTTAATCGCTGCGACTTCGCCGCCTTTCAGCAGAGCGTTCTGCAGCTCGATCGGCGCCTGATACAGTGTCCAGATCAAAGGTTTCCCTGTGTCTGTAAGACTGTCCGCGACTTTCAGAATATCCGAAGCCCAGTCGAGTGCCTCGCGGTTTTTAAACAGCGCCAGTTTCCTGTCCAGCAGAGGCCTTTCCGCTTTTTCCGCTTCTGCGGCCGGAGGTGTCACCGTCTGCAGAAGCCGGGCCAGTTTTTCCATCTGTTTCGGCGTGACCGTCCGTGAACCGCCGCAATTCCGACACAGGGGGAAAGCGCTCATTTCACGGAGGGTTTTCTGGAATCCGTCTTCAAGCTTTTTTTCGTTTTCATGGCGCAGCAGGCCGACGCCGTTATCCACGAAATCGTTCCACCAGGCAATCCGACTGCGCGGCGCCGTAGTGTAAACGTTGAAGAACGTGTTCTGCAGCTCCTGTTCCGACAGAGAGCTCAGTTTATCCCAGGCTTTTTCCGGTTCGGCCGGCAGTTCCGCCCACGCATTCAGCGTCTTTGTCCCGGCATCCGTAAACAGAGGCGTCAGCATGTTCAGCCGGTCGCTGATCAAAGCGGTATAGTCGGCTTTTTCCTTTTTCAGATCCCCGGACAGAAGCGTATCATCAATGCCTTTCAGGATATTGAGGCATTGGGCGTACACAATCCGAAGCAGGGAATTGACCTTGAACGCCTTCATTGTATCCAGACGGCGCTTGAATTCTTCCCATGACGCCGCCGGAACGTAAACGTTGTCCGGATAAGTCCCCCAGTAGCGCAGGTAACTGTCCAGATATTTTTCAAAAACGCCCAGCTCTTCATCATAGCGGCGGTATTCCTCCATGAATGTCGGCGGCAGAATTTCCTGCGGTCCGAATTTCCGATCCTTCATGAACGGGGCGGCGATGCGGAACAGATCTTCCAGCAGCTGTTTTGTCATGGCCGGATCGTACCCTTTGTTGTACTGCAGGTCGCCCATGGCTTCCCGAGCCAGCTGTTCAGAGATGTCGAAAACGCTTCTGTCCCCGGCGTTTGCCGCGATGAAGTTGTACATTTCCGTTTCCGTTGAAGGCAGCTTCCGCAATTCGGCGTCCAGAATGATGAAGCGGTTCAGATCCGCCTGCATCAGCAGCATTTTCCGGATATCCTCAGCGGCGGCGGCGATTTCCTCGTTGCCGGCGTACGGCTTGACGGCAGCGTCATAAGCGGCCAGAGCGTCCTTGATGTTTCTCTGTGTTTTGACCCAGTTCGTTTTGAAATCGCCGTTCTGTATTTCCTCTGCGTCCGGAATGCCAAGCTCCGCCGTTTTTTCATACAGCTTCTGCAGAATGCGGAAGGTGTAGCCCGAAATATCCGGTTTTTCAAAAAACTGCCACTGATAAAGAGGATTATCCCTTAAATCCCCGATACTTTCGCGAACGAGGGAAGCCTCTGCCGACAGTTTCTTTGATACGTTCCTTTCCGATTCCTTCAGGTATTTCCGCACAGTATTCTGAGGCATTTCCTCCTGTGTGAAAAGAGCGGCGTGACGGCGGACAAAATTGAAATCGTCCCTGAAACGGCCTTCATATTCCTTAAGGGCATAACGCAAAAGGACGTCAATTGAAATACCACTGTCCAGAAAGCCGCGCCTGCCGGCGGTTTTTTTGCCGGCGCTTCCTTCCTCCTCCGGTTCAAGAGGAAAGGTCGCCTGTATTTCGCGGACGGTTTTCTCCATCTGCCCGGCCAGCTGAGCCTGCTGACGAACCAGATCGTTCCATCGGCGGACGGTGTCGTTCAGCTGTTCAACCGTCGAGATCCGGCCCAGCGTTTTTGTCAGTGCGTTCAGAGTCTCATGCGTTTCCTCCAGCTGTCTGGAAAGCCGGACGGCCGAACGGATTTTGGAATACGTCGCCTGAGGATAGGCATCCAGCCGGTTCCACGCCGCCAGAATGGAATTCAGCCCCGTTTTCTGTGCATTGAAAAATGCTTCGGAATGGATGTAGGCGGAATCCATGGTCATGGTGTGCTTGCGGTCGTATTTCGGCAGAAAGCTGTCCAGAAGGCTCATCGTATCGCCGGAAATACCGGGAATCAGATAGCTGATCATGGGCTTCAGCCGGAATTGACCCGACGTGAACAGGCTCGTGAAATCTTCGTCTTCGACCGAATTGAGGAGCGAAAACGAATCGATGACATCGCGTTTGTTGTCGTTCAGGACGGACATTTCCCCCTGCGCGATAAGCTTTTCGCCGACGCTTTTGATGACGGGCGTCCGAACCAGAATGCCGTACAGCTGGTTTAAAATAAAGGCCTTATCGTCGTATCCCATACCCGGTTCGTCCCCAAAGACAAGCAGGCTGGCGGTTTTGAAACCAAACGGAGCGATATTCAGACTTTCCCTTTCGGAAAACACTTCGAAAAAGAACTGCATCCGCGAAGAGGTACTTCCTTCCAGAGGGTCATTGTTCAGGACATATTTGCCATCGCCCGTTTTTTTAATCAAAGGCGAATTGAAAACGCCGTTCCCCTGCAGCAGGGGCGTCAGCGAGGCATAATAATCCGTTGCCGCCGCTAGTGAATCTTTCAGCCGGGGCGCTTTGAAATACGCTGCGGACAGCCAGACCGTCCCCGTGGCCAGCATGAACAGGCACAGCAGATATTTCGGAATATTGCGCCGGATCTGCTCGGCATAGGTAAAGAACGCATTCGGCGAGGAGCGGAATACAACTTTGTGCAGCAGATCGCGGATGAAATAAGGACGGGCGTTTGCTTTGGGTTCGCGGGGAATCGGGGCTTCTTCAACGGAACGGCCGCAGAGTTTCGCGAACGAAGGGCTGAGCGTGACTTCCCCGTCTTTGGCCGAGGTGAAAAAAACGCCTTCCAGAACGGCATTGTCCGCACCGTGGAAGTTGCCTTCTCCGAACAGGGCGCGCAGGTAAATGCTCAGGTTCTGATACAGTTTGTCAAAATTATCCGGGAAAAGGTAAATTTTTCCCGTGATTTCCATGCGGTTTGAAAGAGCGGACAGCTTTGTCGCGACATTCCGGGACAGCATGCTTTTTTCGCATCCGGCATGAAGGCGGGCGATCAGGCCGTCCCAGAATTCCCTGAACTCCCCGGCGTCATAGCGCGCTTCGGAATTGCCGTTGATCCATCCGAAAATCTGAGAACGCAGGTCATCATTGATGCCCATGACATATTCGTTGAATCCGTTGACCATGTCGGCTTTCGTTACGACAACGTAACAGGGCAGGTACATCCCGATGGTGTGCAGTAACTGTCCGATTTCCGTCGTCATCAGGATGGCTTTCTGCTGAGTCAGGGCTTCGTCATCGGCCAGCAGAGCATCGGCCGGAAGGGTGATGATCAGGCCGTCCAGAGGCTTTTTATAACGTTTACGGCGCAAGAGCCGGCCGATGTAGTTCCATTCGGCACTGCTGCCGTTCAGCCAGCGGTCAAAAAAGACGCGGCCGTTGACATCGCATATGACGGCTTTCGCCCCCAGCCACAGGCGAAGAGGAAGGCTTTTCTTTTCATCGCCGTTGTTTTCCTCTTCCGCGGACACGACCAGTTCCAGCTCACTGCCGCGCAAGAGGGACGATTTGCCCGACATCGGTTCGCCCACAATGATGAACCACGGCTGTTCGTACAGTTTTCGGCTGTGCATCTGAAGCAGGTTCAGCCCCTGTTTGAACAGGATATTGATTCTGACGATCTGGTCGGAAAGCATCTGTTTGGCTTTCTGATGCGCACTTCCGCCGCGGACAAGCTGAGCCAGATGGTGCCAGATCATCAGGTCTTTTCGTATTTCCGAGGTTTCCTTGACCTTCAGCTGCTTTCTTTTGAATTTGCGGTACAGAGGCAGGCCGATAAAAAAGACGGCGGCCAGGACGGCCAGAACAATAACGGCCCAGATCAGCCACGAAGGCACAGCCCCCACATCCGCAGACGGAAGAGCCGGTTTCATCATATTGTCCATCGAATTATTCATCTGCGTTTACTCCGCATTTTCAGAAAAAAGAGTTTGACTCGCCTCGGGACGACGGTTGCCCGCCCTGTCGCTGCGAATTGTTTTCGGAATGGCGCTTTCAGCGGCGACGAACAGCGTCTGGCGAAAGTCCTCCGTCGCTTTCAGAAAGGCCGACAGGTTGATGCCGAACGCGATGGTCATGAACACCGCAGACAGGACAAGGGCAAGCCGAACGGATTTGAACGGGCTTTTTTGCTTTGCGGCGGCCGTTTTCAGTATTCCCGGATCAACCGGCGTCAGGACTTCGGACGAAACATCGAATTTTGAACGTGAAAAACGCGAAGCACAGACCTTCATCCGCCGTTCAATGTATTCGGGATTGTTGCGGTGAATACCGTCGAACCCCAGACCCATCATCGTATAAAACACTTCAAGGATTTTTCCCGAATCCGGATCATCCAGAGCTTCGGCCAGTATATCGAAGAATTTTTCATCGCCGGACAGTTCGTTATAGTTCCGAGCCATTTCCCGCCATTCGTGGCTGAATGGGAATCCCCCTTCCTTCACCATATAGTCCACAAAGAAAATCAGCGGCCGTTCAATGCGGGAAAATTCCTTTTCCAAAGCGGGCGATTTGGCGGCATCCTCTTTTGCTTCGGCCAGCAACATGTTGATCCGGTTCCGGAACTCTTCTCTGTCCGGCACGTTCCCGGCATTGATGTACTGTCCGTAATCGCAGATGCACGTCAGCAGAGGACGGCAGAGTTTTTCCAGGTCGTTCATTTTAATCCTTCCTTGTTTTGCCGCCGATGACCGTCAGGAACAACGACGCTTCCAGGTTCGGGAACATGTTGCCGGCATAATCAATGACAATGCCTTTTTCTTCACAGATTTCACGCCATGTGCGCGGCGTTTCATCCAACTGCAACCTGAACCACAGCGTATTGCTCAGGCTGGGCAGGAAACGCGGCGGATAACGCATTTCGGTCAGCTTGACCCCGCGGGCGCGCATCCGCTTTGCTCCGGGATTGATCAGCTTGAACGTATCGCCCTTTTCCAGAGCGGTGATGACAGTTCTGTCCTCCGCATCGCAGTGAACGGCCAGATAATATTCGTCGGCCTTGACGATATTGTCCGCGGACAGCTCGGCATACAGATATTCGCCCCCCTCGTCCGGCCGGAAAGTCAGACGGATGTAACTGGCGCCGCCTTCGGACGAGATCAGCGAACGGATATCGTTCATCAGCTCAAAAAACTGAGGCGCACAGTTGAAATGAACGAAATTCTGGATGTCCTTAATGTCATTCATCGGGTGCAAACCCATCAGTTCCGCCAGGAACGACCGGAGCTCCAGATACAGCGCAAAAGGCGTCAGGTTCGGCAGTGACAGAAGGCACGACAGCCTGTTTTCATACAGGTTCAGAATACGCAGTTGCAGAACGTTGTACGCATTGATTCCCGAAAAATTTTCCGGCTTGAACTGTGCTACCGTCAAATCGTTCAAGAGCTTGTCGCGACACCGGCGGACTTCGTACAGCAGATCGGTGACATGCCCGCTCAGGGCACAGTCGCTCGTCAAGATCATGAACGGCGGGACGTATTTTTCATCAATGATCAGCTTTTTATCCGCCCCTTCATCCGAAACGGCGGTCAGCTTCAGAATCGGCAGAACCTGCAGATCCGTGGGATCATCAAACTGCGTGATCAGACGTGCGTTGATTTTGCGCGTGACAAGGGTGATTTCATTGTCACCCGTATTTTCATCGCGCACCGTATGCTCGCGGGTCAGGAACATCCGCCGCGACGACGCACCGTCATTTTCGGCCAGATTGGGTTCAAATTCGGACCACAGCGGAACCGCCAGAAAAAGGGTCAGGTCTTCGGGATGTTCCTTGATGACACCGGACAGATCCAGCGGCGGCAGGACGGTATTCCCGGGCATGCTGATTTCGGTACCGTCCGGCATCAGCGCGGAAAAACGCTTTACAATGACCCGCGCGGACGCCAGCGCTTCAAGATCCATTTCAAAATCGATCAGCCCGCTGGGATAAGACATGTAAAACGAGCGGTTCTTGCGTCCGTATAAAAACGCCGTCCGTTGCAGATGCTGCATATGGTGCGGCTGTAAAAACAACCCGTCATTCCAGTGCAGGAATTCTTCAAAACGCATTTTTGTCTCTCCTTTATTTCCGGTTTTTCCGCTGATTTTGTTTTTTGCGTTCCAGTTCTTCGCGTTCCGCTCTTAATTTTTTGATTTCATATTCGGGATCCTGCGGTTTGCTGTAGATCTGGACGACACTTCCCGGTTTGACTTCAAAATAAAGCGAATCCGGCCACAGGAAGGCCGTTTTTAAATCAAGTATCAGAATCCGCGAATCCTTTTGGGACAGCGTTTTTTCCGTTTTGCGGGGCAGGTTGGCGACGACCGCCAGCTTTTCCGGCTTTTTTTCACGCCAGACGTCCCACTCGGCGGCGTTCCGTTTCATCGTGCGCGGTTCGGTCTGTTCGGATGAAAAACTCAGCGTGTGGGGCGCCAGCCCTTTCCGGACGGGATTGCCGACCGCGAAATAGTTTTCAACGGACTGCGCCCGGATTTCGTCCGCCTCATCTGTCGTGACAGCGGCAATGTCGACCTCGACGCTGGGATAAATGGAATAATACTCTTTCAGCTGCGGCGACAGACCGGCTGTCACCGTCGGTCGGGAATAGCATCCGGCACAGGCAACAACGGCCAATAAAACAATCAGGCGCATCATATGTTTTTTCATCTGTTTCAACCTTTAAAAAATCAAATATCATGTTCCGGAGGACGAACGGACGTCCGTTTGTGACAGGACGCCGGTTCGGAGCTTTCCCCGGTCATAACCTTCCGTTCAAGGCGGAAAGAGTGTTCACAACATTCCCTTAATTCCCGGGCGCCGCCTTTTTCCGACGAAATTCTTTTGTATTCATCCGTGAACATCATCTGGATAATTGCCATGTTTTCCTTCCTTTTATTTCCGGGATGTCGGCGGGAATTCCGGCCGCCAGCGTGTATAGATTTTCTTTTCCTCTTCTTCGGAAACGTTTTTTTCCGGTACGGGCACAGAGGAAGGATCGGCCTTCGGAAGTTCTTGTTCTTCATGCGGGGCTTCCCCCTCAATGACGCTTAAATCCCAGTTGTTCTGGCCGGTCATCACATCAACGCCCAGATTGAAATAATGTTCGTAGCGTTCCTTTAATTTCCGGGTGCCTCCTTTGTGCAGGGCGCACATCAGCAGCACCTGACACAGCCCGTTTGCGGCCAGTCCGGGCGGCGTGGGAACGACCTGTTCTCCTTCGGGCAGAAGGTTGCCGCCCGCCCAGAACGCGCACAGCGCCAGCAGTCCGGCCGGCATGTCCGGGCATTCGTTGCCGGTGTCGAGCGCCTTTTTGGAGTTGGTCTCGTCCGGCGAGACAACCCAGCGATAGACAGCCTGCAACGCATTGTCGGAGATCTGTTTCCGGTGTTCGGGCATTTGAGGCGGAATAACGGCCTTAATGGTATCGACGGTTTCCTTGCGGACGGTCTGGAGCTTTTGCTTCAGTTCATCGGCCGCTTTGAAGATCGGCGAGTTCTCATCTATCGGGTAGGGATCCTGAGCCAGTTTTTCAGCGGCCTTGTCAAACAGCGCCAGCGGATGGATGCCGTGCACTTTTTCAAATTCCTGATAGGCAATTTCCAACCCGTCTTCGACAAACTTCATGATGTCGGGGTCAACGGCTGCCCGCGCTTTCTGGTATTCCGCACTCATTTCGGCAATCAGGACTTCCATTTTTGATACCATTTCAGGATCTTCCGCGGGCGGCTCGACTTTGGCAAAATCGGGAACGACGGGTTCAAAACTGGCGGCGATATCGTCAATATCGCGTTCATCCGCGGGAACCCGGAGCAGTTCTTCGTTCAGCGACAGGATACAGTTGTACACCCACCAGACCGCGGCGCGGCGGTGGGCAATATGCGCCAGCAGTTCACAGGCACATTTAAAACGGCCGATATCGGCGAATTCCCAGACCATATCTTCGGCTTTTGTCGTGCCTTCAAACAATTCCGCCAGATCGGGCCGGATTTTATAGTTTTCCTTTTCAATCGCGTCCGAAAGTAAAAGATGACGCAATAAGACGAAATGCCGGTTTAACCATTTTAAATTATCGCTCATTCTTACCTCTACGTGATTTTCAGCGCTTTTGCTTCAATATCGGACGCGCCGGCTTTGGTACGCAGGGCTGTCGCGCCGCTTTCCGCCGCCGTCGCTTCGCCGGTCGCCGCTTTGGCTTCGGTTTCGGCGGCCTTGACGCTGCCGTCCTGGGCGGCAACGCCGTCTTTGGAAAGCTGTCCTTCGGTTTCCGTCGCCGCTGTTTCAACCTTGCTGACCGTCATGGTGTCCTCGGTCGGTTTCATTTCCTTATCGCCGGTCAGCCCGCTTTCCTTGATGTTCGTCACCACCAGTTTTGAAATGACCGCGCCGACGGCCGCAACCAGGGCAAACGCACCGGCCGACATGACAATAGGTCGGACGACTTCCTGAATGGCCTTTTCCGTATCCGGAGAAATTTTCTGTGTCATAACAGTTCCAGCTCCTTTCGCGTTTCGGCGTCAACGTCGCTTTTGTTTAAATATCCGAAAGCTGCTCCGACACCGATTCCGCCGACCAGGGCGAGAGCGGCGATTGATTCCAGAACAATTTTCCATTTGGCCTGGCCCGTGAAGCCGCGCCACAAATCCGTGATGAACATCGTATCCCCGCCCGCCAGAGGGGATTTGCCATGAGCCGTGCGTACGGAATAACGTTTGGCCACCTGACAGGATTCATAAATGGCGCCGCGGTGGTTCATCATGTACACGGCTTTATTCATCCAGGCCAGGCACGCCAGGTTCAGGCGGATGAACATCTGCAGGACAAGCCCATATTCGGCGACCGTTGTCGCGAACGTCAGTCCGTCGCGTCCGCCGTTATCCTGATTGGGCTGCGGAATGAAAACCTTTTCCAGAACCATCGTCACCAGACCCATAATCGTCATGATGAGATCCGTTATCACCAGCATTGAACCGGCCGCATCTTCTGCATCAACACTGGAGGAAGCGTATTTCCAGTTGACGCCGATCAACGTTCCCACGACGCCTGCGCCCAAAGAGAAATATGATGGGATGGAATAGCTTAGGGAGGACAGATCGCTTTTGCCCCGGTTCTGGTCAATTCCCATACTCATGGACGCGATATTCGTCGCAAAAGAAGCCGAGGCCGTAGTGCCTTTGACGACGTACGCGGCCTTGCATATGGAAGTCATTTTCAAATCGTGCGCGTTGATGCGCATGATACCGCCCATGGATGAAATATCCCCGCCGAAGCTTTCGGTAATGCTGAATTTCAGCGCGGATGAAATGTTGACTTTCTGCCCGAACATGGACAGGCCGTCGCGGCTGGCAAGAGTGATTGCGCTGTCCCACGCATTGACGGACGAACCGGATGTTTTCCGGGAGACCAGCGAAATACCCGTGTCGTCAATCTTAATCAGAGAACGTCCGACAACGATTTCAATTCCCTTTTCCGCCTTCAGGACAATACGCTGTTTTGCCCGAACCTGGATGTCTCCGCGGAAAAAGGCCGGATCTTCGGAGGCGCTGTCCTGAGGCAGAGGCGAAAGCGAAGCGGGGCTCTGCGGCTGGTTTTTCAGCTGCTCCTTCTGATTTTTTTTGAGGTTTGAAATATCGTCGTTGTAGCCCGCGAAAATACCGATGCGCTCAGCCGTGAATTCATTATAATTCTGCGCTTTTTGTTCAATGTCGCCCGTGGATGAGATCTTGATCTTGTCCACAATCGGCAGACCTGTTTCTTTCTCTGTATGCGGTTCGGGCTTTGACGTGCTCTTTTTGTCAAGCCATTCCGTCGTCTCACTGTAAAATCCGATTTCCGAATACGGCTCGTCGGACTGTCCGTTCCGGGTGTTCGTTCCTGTTTTCCGGTAGCGGAACACCTGCGCATCCTGATCAATGACAGTGGTGTCTTCTTTCCCTGCGGCGTCGGAGGCCTCTTTTTTTTCTTTATTGAAGGGTGTATCGCTGTTGGGAAGATAGCCCATCATGTACAGGTTTCCGTTTGAACTGCCGACCAGCACCTTGTCGCCGATATGCGGAAAGCGGTAAAGGCCTGTCATGTTGCCGCCCAGAGGGATGACCATCGTTATAATGGAAGCCTTCGGCGCCGTGTTCATATCCGCGTCGTACGGATTCTGAATCTGCATGGCGTAAAAGCGGTACATGTCCGGCCGGCCGTCGGAGTCCTGGATGCAGGCCATCTGACCGTTCAAACTCTGCTTTTCCTGTTTTCCTTCATTTGTGGTGATTACCTTGTCCGTTTTTCCGTCCGCATCCGTGACGATCATTTCCAATAGTTCCATGATGTTATCCCTCCTGTTCCGCCGGTTCGGGGCAGAAACGCTTGACGGCCTGAGGCCCGTAATTCATGGCATCGAAAACAGCTTCGATTTTTTCCTGTTCTGTGTTCATCTCGGGTGAAACGGCGAACGACTGCGGCCATTTTGAACGGCAGTGCAGTGTGGATTTTGTGACCATCGCCTGCAGAACGTTGCCGTCGCGCTGTCCGTAAAAATGCCGGATACGGATCAGGCGCCCCGGCGTCAAAAGAAGGTTCTCGGCCGCGCCCTGCCAGATTTCCCGCCGGATTTCAAACGCGCGGAGCTGTGCATTCAAAATCAGCCCGACGTCCGCGTCCACCATTTCCTTTGAAATTTCACGGGCATAGCTGTGGAAATGTTTTGTATAGACACGCCGTCGGTCGCCGGGATTCGTTTTTCCGGCTTTCCATGCGCCGGAACCGACATTGGCGTTCGGATAGGATTCGTGCAGGAGAACACCGTCAAATCCCGTTTTGTTTTCCATTGTCCACCGGTCAAGCTTCCACAGGTTCCGCGCTTCATCACTGGAACGGAAATCGAAATCCGAAACAGGGGGAAGGGCGCGTCCGTCCGAATAGGATATGTCTGTCCCGTCGGGGAAAAGTTCTCCGGCCGAAAAATACAGTTCCGTCTCGCCGGAACCGTCGGCCGGCGCTTTTTTGTGGCGGAACGTGAAGCTCAGGCCGTACAGACTCAGAAGACGTTTCAGAAAACGCTCGTCCGGTTCGGTTTCCTGATTGTAAATACAGAAGGTGTTAAAAGGGCGGCGGGAAATGAATTCTTCGGAAAAATTCGGCACGATGCCATATTCCGAAAGCATTTCGGTAATGACGTCCAGCGGCGTTTTACGCGTGTAGGCGACTTTGCGCACAACATGGCGCAGCCGGGACATTTCAGGTTCAATCGTCAGGCGGTAACAGAAACAGTCCTGCTTGTTGGAACCATAGAAAATCCCGGCATGGCTTATTTCTGTCACAATGCCGCTGAAATAGCGCGTGCGGGTTGTTTTTGAATCATTCAGCCGCTGCGTGACAGAGATCGTCGCTTTCAAAGACAACGCTTCCGCCAGCTGTTCATACGTATGAAGCGTATCGGACAGAATGACCGCATCGGCACGGTAAAGTTCGGATATGCCTTCCGTCAGCGTCAGATCGTACAGATAAAAATCCGCGAACCTGTTCTGGGGAAAACGGATGGAAAGCATCTCATTGGCGGTAAAGGGCATCGCTTCATTCCTTACACGATTTCATTAACGTTCGGGCAGACGGCGACCGCCGTCGCAATCGGCGCCCCCATCATCGGAGGACTGCTGCCCGTCACCATGGATCCCATATTGGCGATTGGCCGACCCTTGGCCAGTTTGTTGACCGCCGTTGTCATTGTGATCACGCCGATGCACATCGGTCCCGAGACGGCGTCGCCCATACAGGCGACCGGCAGGCCTTTGACCATGGTCGTAATCCCTCCCGGCCCGATGATGACGTCGCCGGTCGCGGTTAAATTCGCTATTGTCGCTACGGGTGTCGGCATGTCACACCTCTTTGTTTTCAAAAGAATAAGTGAATTTTTCATCCGCCGCACCGATCACGACCTTTTTCAGGACGTGACCCTCCATCGTGCTGCGCAGGAATTCGGCGCTGATTTCCGGCAGAAGATCATTGTTGATGATTGCGTCAATCAAGCGCGCACCCGAAGCGACATTATTGCATCGCCGGATGATTTCATTGCGCACTTCATCCGTATATTCCGTTTCGGCGCGGTAATTTTCCCGGATACGCCGGCGGACTTTGCCAAGCTTCAGGTCAATGATGGAATAAAGCGCCTTTTTGCCAAGGGGATAATACGGCACGATTGAAATACGCCCCAAAAGCGCCGCCGGGAATACCTTCATCATCGCGGGCCGCACCGCTTCTTCCAGAACGGATACGTCGGGAAGATGATCTTCATCCGCGCACAGGTCACAGATCGCATCATCGCCGACGTTTGTCGTCAGCAGGATGACCGTATTTCGGAAATTGACCAGCCGTCCCGCACCGTCTTCCATCTGTCCTTTGTCAAAGACCTGGAAGAAGATTTCGTGAACATCCGGATGCGCTTTTTCAACTTCATCCAGAAGGACGACGCTGTAGGGTTTACGGCGTACGGCTTCGGTCAGAACACCGCCTTCGCCATAGCCCACATACCCCGGAGGCGCACCTTTCAGCGTTGAAACCGTATGCGCTTCCTGAAACTCGCTCATGTTGATTGTAACAATGTTCTGTTCGCTGCCGTACATCTGTTCGGCCAAAGCCAGAGCGGTTTCCGTTTTGCCGACACCGCTCGGTCCCGCCAGCATGATGACCGCGATCGGACGGTTCGGATCGGCCAGAGACGCCCGCGCCGTCATGACCCGCCGGGCAATCAGGTCAAGTCCGTGCTTCTGGCCGATGACGCGCCGGTTCATTTCCTCTCCCAGGTTCAGAACCGACTGGATTTCATTTTTGACCATGCGTCCCAACGGAATGCCTGTCCATTCCGAAATAATCGTCGAAACCGCCTGTGTGTCGACCTGCGGCAGGACAAGCGGGTCATCTCCCTGCAGAGCGGCCAGCTCTTTTTGTTTCGCCTTCAAATCTTCGCGGATTTTATCGCCGTCCGTTCCTGTTTCGCCCAGCGTGTCGCGCAGGCGCGCACATTCGGCGACAACGGCTTTTTCCCGGTTCAGCCGCTCTTCCAGTTCGGCTTTCCTTTCATTCTGGGCGGCCAGTTCTTTTTCCAGTTCTGCCCGTTTTTCCTTATGATCGTTTCCGGTTTTTTCCTCGCGTTCCAGAATTTCCTTTTCCAGCTCCAGCGCTTCAATCCGGCGCCGACAGAATTCCAGCGCGGCCGGGTCGGCATTCTGACTTAAAGCCACCCGTGCGCAGGCCGTGTCCAGAATACTGACCGCCTTGTCCGGCAGCTGGCGCGCCGGAATGTACCGACGCGACAGTTTGACCGCCGCCGACAGCGCCTCGTCCAGAACCGTGACACCATGATGTTTTTCCAAAGCGCCGGCCATGCCGCGCATCATCTGTGTGGCTTTGTCATCGTCCGGCTCGTCCACAAGAATGTTCTGAAACCGGCGTGTCAGAGCGGGATCTTTTTCAAAATACTTCACATATTCAGCCCATGTCGTCGCGGCAATACAACGCAACTGACCCCGTGCCAGAGCAGGCTTCAGAAGGTTCGCCGCGTCATTCTGGCCCGCCGTGCCGCCCGCGCCGATCAGGGTGTGGGCTTCGTCAATGAACAGGATGATCGGCGTATCAGAAGTCTGTACTTCCTCAATCACCTGCTTCAGACGATTTTCAAATTCGCCCTTCATGCTGGCGCCGGCCTGCAAAAGCCCGATGTCCAGAGAACGAAGAACCGTCCCTTTCAGGCAGTCGGGGACGTCTCCAGAGGCCAGCCGCTGGGCGAATCCTTCGACAACAGCCGTTTTGCCGACACCGGCGTCGCCCGTTAAAATCGGATTGTTCTGGCGGCGGCGCATCAGGATATCAATGATTTTCCGAATTTCCGCATCACGCCCGACAACGGTATCGCTTTTACCTTCCTTCGCCTGCGCGGTCATGTCAACGGTGTACAGGTTCAGCGCTTCACCTTTGCCCATTGCCGCGGAACCCATCATCTGTCCGGCCTGTCCCGTCGCGCCGCTTTCTCCGGACGCGGCCGCTGCCGAAACTTCCGCGGATCCGGACACAATGTCTTTGAACTGTTCAATCAGCAGGTCTCCGTTGATGCGGACGAATTCTCCGCTCATCTCGTGCAACAGACGCGCCAGATCCGGAGTCTGTTTCAGCGCACACAGCAGGTGACCCGTCCGGATTGCGCCTTCTCCGAACACAAGCGAAGCTGTCATCCATGATTCCTTGACGGCACGTTCAACCGTGTTTGAAAAGTCGCTGATCGAACTGGCACCGCGCGGAAGAGCGTCCATGGCGCGCATCATGTCTTTGGCCATCGCGGCTTCGTCCAGGGCAAAATGCCGGATGACCGCGTGCCAGTCCGTGTTTTCACCCATCAGAATCTGGTTGACCCAATGGACAAGCTCAACGTAAGGATTTCCGCGCGTTTTGCACAGAATTGTCGCACTTTCCAAAGCCTTGTAGGCGGCGGCATCAAGTTTTGAAAACAGCTGAACACGCTTCAATTTGCTCATGAGGGGATTCCTTTTTCCTGAAATGAAGCCCGATGCCGCTTTTTGTTCAGGCGCGAGGCTCCGATGGTTAAGATGATGTCTTTGTTCCGGCCGCGGGAACGACCGATCCAACAGTTCCGTCCCAGCTGGGTCGAAGCGGGATTCCCGAAAGCGGCGAATGGTATTGTTTCTCCGTCAATCGTGAACCGGATGGTATATTCCAGCGGACGATCCAGATAAAGCATGATGATGCGGCTCAGGCGGTCATATCCCTCCGAACCGGGCAACCATTTCCGGCATTCGCTGAACGGCACGGGGCCGATTCGGATTTCAAATTCATGCGTCGCGCTCAGGTAAGTCCGACCGATCTGCATGTTCCTTCCCAGAACGGCGGTTCGGGGATTTCCAACCTGGCACCAGCAGTCCGGCGGGATATCGTAGGCCTCTGTCACGAAATCCTGAATCTTCAGGTCGATTTTCAGAACATTCCTGAGAATTTCCTCCAAAGACGAGCGGCTTTTGATATAAGAGCCGAAATGATTCGCGTAATTCGCGGTCAGACAGGAAAAATCCGTGTCCTCGGTTTTCATGTCGGGCGGTGTGCCGGCCAGACTGCGTATCACGTCGGTGATCGGGTCATCCGCGGGGCGGTCAAAGCTGACAGCCTGTTCATTCGTGGCCCAGGCTCTGTAAAAAAGGGTCAGAAACCGGTGATGGATGATGTCCAGAAACCGTCGCCACGTCGGGTCGTAACAGTTATGCGAACGCTGGAACACATAATTTGTAAATTCCAGAGGCATCGGACCGTTGACACCCAGCAACCCGAAGAAATACGTGATGATCAGCGCGTCAATGTCTCCGTTCCCCGGCTTGATTTCGGCAATTTCCGATGACGGAAAGCGCAGGTGAGGAGCCTGTCCGAAGCGAACATTTTCCAAAGTCGGGCGCGAAGCATGGCCCACGCGCGGAAAGTCTTTCCGGCTGTTTTCCAGCCGGCGGACCAGTTCAAAGAAATCCGGCGCCCCCATGCCCTGACGCAGGCGGCCGGATACCCGTCTGACTAATTTTCCAGCGTCTTCCATGTGGCGATATGTCCCGATTGCTGTGTGAACAACTGAACTTCCAGCAGGGAATTCAGCGGTGTGAACGAATTGAATATTTCTTTTAAGACAAGGGCGAAAACGTAAAATCCGGTTCCCGCATAGGCCTGTTCATTTAAAACGAATTGAATTTTCCATCCGGTTTCAAAGAAAACAGCGCCGTTCCTGATAAAGCGGAAGGTCGTCGGTTCGCTTTTCAAAGCGGTGATGCCGTCCAGCATACGCTCCATTTCTTCGGCCGAACGCAGATTGTAATTGCGCAGAAGCGTTTTCAGCATTTCAAGCGGAAATGTTCCGTTCTGCCACAGCATTCCCGACAGATTGAAAATGATGTGGCTGACCCGAGCCCAATCCGATGTATCTCCTTTGGAAATCAGAGGATAGTTCGGACGCGTCGGCGGAACAATGAACGAGGCGGACTGGGCAACCGCATCCGCCGGAGTCAGCGGCGCCTGTGGTGCCAGAAGCAGAGGCAGATCCCGGTTCGTACAGATCAGGTCGGCGGCGAACTGTGAGGCTTCCTCCAGATCGGCGTTTTGACCGGACACGGAAATGAAAACCTCTGTTCCGGTATAGGAACTTCTTTGATGGGCTTTGCGGCTGAACAGGCTTTTGCGCCGGTGGACGCTGAAAAAATTCCGCCGATCGCGCTCGTGTTCCGTTGTGCTGTCGTCGTAGAAATTGCTGGCACTGAAAAGCGTTTCGTTCTTTTCATTGAAAAATTCCAGACGCCGGACGCTGTAAACTTCAAAATCACGCATGGCTGTCCGTTCGGGGACGATGTGGAACTCGTACGCCTCCCGATCCAGGAAAGCCCTGTCCGAACGTTTCCGGAACAGATTCAGCACGGGGGCACAGTTCAGTTTCAACGAAGAAGTCTTTATTTCGTTCGTCAGCTCCGGCTCGCGGCGATTGAAGGTCAACAGAATTTCAATTTCAGGAGATTCCCGCTTCAGCGAATCCCCCAGATTTTTCATCAGAATAAAGCGGAAAAAGGCCGGATAGGACAGAAAATTCTGAAGCGCACGCAGACCTTTCAGATTACCTTTTAGCCCCGAAAGCAAGGCTCCGCCGGCTGTCGTAACGGGAATTTCAAAACAGGGCTTTCCCGAAGGCGTGAAATCGCCGGAACCGTCGGAAACGTAAAGCCTGTCCATATCCAGAAGCATCTGCCGCATCAGGACAGAGGCAACGGCATCAGGCAGATTCAGGAAAAACAGAAGCTCCGGCGCCGCAATTGAAGAGAACAGGGCTTTGTTCGGCAATGCGAATTTCATATACAGGGCGGCGGCATGGGATTCGCCGATATTGAATTTCGACAGATCCCGCGTGATGTATTCGGCGCTCAGCAGTCGGATGGGCGTCAGCGGCGTTTTCCAGATTGTTGCAAAACGGCACGGTGTGTTGATGGAAGGGATGGAGGCGTCAAAAACGGAACCCGCCCGCAGACAGGCCCCTTTTTTAACCAGATCGCTGGAGGAATCGGGCGACAGTTCCAGAACCGCCCCCGACGGAACCGGATACAGTGCGTCGGGCGAAACGGAACTCAGAACGGATTCCAGCAGACGCTTGTACCCGTCGTCCAGTTTTTTTTCAACCCGGGCGGACAGAAAGGCCGTTCCTTCAAGCAGCCGTTCGACATACGGGTCGGGGCATTCAAATTCGGACAGGTTCAAACGGGAGGCGACCTTGGGGAATTCAGAGGCGAATTCGGCGCCAAGGGTGCGCAGGTATCTCAGATTTTCACGATAGTAGTCCAGAAAATCCATTCCTGATCTCCGTTGTCATTCCGTCGTGTTTTTCAGGGAAGACGTTCCCGTTTCCAAATCAAGTTTCGAGATAAAAACGATTTCTTCATTCAGTTCGCCGACTTCAATGCGCCCCTGTATCTGAAATTCCAGAACGGAATTCGAACCGTCCGGGTTGGCCAGAAAAACAACGCTGACGGAATCCGCCGCCAACCGTGGTTCAAAGTACAGAAGCTGCTTCAGGATGTGTTCTCGGATTTCTTCGTTTTCATTCCGTGAGGACATCCGCCCGCAGAAATCAGAAAGGCCGTAGGATAAAACACTCTCCTTCAGCTCGGGCCATTTCTCAAGCTCTTTTTCCCGGGGGTGGGAACGCGAATTTAGAAGCATCGCGATATTTTCAAAAATATCCTTTTTCAACTGTCTGAAGGTAATCGCGCCGGCAAAGCTTTCCTTTTTTTCTTCGGGTTCAAAATCCGTCAAACGCCGCAGGAGGCAGGGCCAGTATCGGGCATCCTCTTTTGTCCTGTATGCGTTTTCTTTCATTCTTTTTCCGCCGAATCAGAAAGGAAACCGGTCGGAACCGGTTTCCTTCCGTATGTTCATCACGCGTTTGAAATCTGGTCGAAAACGGCTTCAATCGCGCCGTCTTTGGTGTTATCGGGCTTAATCGGCGTCACTTTCCAGGACATTTTGCCGGCGATCAGTTCAACATCTTCAACGGGTTGCAGGGCACCTTCGGAATCAATGGTCCGAACTTCGGCCCGGGCGACCTTCACGTTTTCCATCTTGATTTCGTAGACGGCCACCTGTGTTCCCGCAATCGCGCGGCAGTAGGCGAATTCGGCCTTGGCAATTTTCTGGCCGTTCATGCAGGACAGCTGCAACTTCGGCGTCGCCTTGTCAACGGCGTGCGTAAACTTGAACGGCAGGAACTGTCCGCGCCCGGCCACGTCCGCGCCGCGCTGGATGGAAATATTCTGCATCACGCCGTGGTCGAACGAAATCAGTTCAATCCACTTCGCATGCCCTTTGTCGTTGGATTCACCGTCAATGCCGTCCAACTTCAGGAAAAAATCACTCGCCATGCTTTAATACTCCTTATTTTGTTAAATGGTTAAATCAGTTTGCGCCGCTCGGCACCTTGGTGACCAGACGCAAAGAGGTCGTCAGGCCTTCCAGCTGGTAATGCGGACGCAGGTAGAATTTTGCCGAATAGTATCCCGGCTGACCTTCGATGGAATCGACTTCCACCTTGGCTTCAGCCAGCGGGTATTTCGCCTTGATTTCCTCGGAGGCATTCGGATCGCTGGTAACGTAATTTGCAATCCAGTCGCCCAACCAACGCTGCATATCCGCCTTTTCCTTAAAGGAACCGACCTTGTCGCGCACAATGCATTTCAGGTAATGCGCAAACCGGCTGGTTGCGAAAATGTATGGCAGACGGGCGGACAGCGCCGCATTTGCCGTCGCGTCGGGGGAATCGTATTCCTGCGGCTTGTTGACCGTCTGACCGCCCAGGAAAACGGCGTAATCCGTATTCTTCCAGTGCAGCAGCGGCAGGAAGCCGTTCGCCGACAGTTCGGCTTCGCGGCGGTCGGTGATCGCCACTTCGGTCGGGCACTTCATGGCCACGCCGCCGTCGTCCGTCGGGAAGGTGTGCGTCGGCAGGCCTTCAACCGCACCGCCGGATTCAACACCACGGATGTTCGCGCACCATCCGTAATTGGAAAATGAACGGTTGATGTTCACGCCCATCGCATAGGCCGCGTTCATCCAGTTGTATTTATCGCTGGCTCCCGCACCGGTGTCTTCCTCAAAATTAAATTCTTCGACCGGGTTCGTTGCCGCGCCGTACGGCATGCGGCTGAGCACGCGGGGCATTGTCAGGGCGATGTAACGGCTGTCTTCGGATTCACGGAAACTGCGCCAGGCGGCATATTCCGGCGTGCCGAAAATCTTTGAAATATCGCGGGGGTTCGCCAGTTCCTGCCACGAATCCATATTCATGATGGACGGATCGGCGGCGGAAATAAACGGCATGTGGGACGCCGCGGCAATCTGCGCCATTCCTTTCAGGATTTCCAGATCGGGAGCGCTGTGGTTGAAATAATAATCGCCGATCAGACAGCCATAAGGCTCGCCGCCTGCCGTACCGTATTCGTCTTCATACAGTTTTTTGAACAGCGGACTCTGATCCCAGGCCGTTCCTTTGAATTTTTTCAGGCTTTTGGCGAGTTCCTGCTTTGAAGCGTTCATCACGCGGATTTTCAGTGTTTCGTTGGTTTGTGTGTTGTTGACCAGATAGCTCAGGCCGCGCCAGGCGCTTTCCAGCTGTGAAAAATCGGGATGGTGGATGATCAGATTCACCTGTTCGGACAGCTTTTTATCCAGTTCGGCAATAATGCCTTCAATCGTCTTGATTGAATTGTCAGAGACAAGAGCGGCATTTTCCAGCGCCTGCCCGACCAGCGTTTTGACGGCGTTCTGGACTGCGGCATTGGCTTCTTCCGATTTGGGTTTGAATTCCTGGTTCAGGAGTTTTTCAAAATCGGACATCTCCAGTGTTTCGGCATTGAGCGCGTCAATCTGCTGCTGTGTTGCGTTTGTCATTCTTCGGATACCTCGGTTTAGAGTGGAATCTTATTTCGCGGGGGCGTCTTCGGCCTTATCTTCGGCGGGCGCTTTTTCCTTCGCTTTCTGGGACAGGGCTTTCAGCAGAGCCGGGTCTTCCAGGATTTTGTTCAGGAGTTCTTCCGCGCCGGATTTGCCGTCCATATAGGACAGCAGGTTCGCCAGCTCCTGCCGCGCCTGGAGCAGCTGTTTCAGTCCGTCAACCTTTTGTGCCACGGCGGCGGGCGAAAAGTCGTCCATGCTTTCAAATGTCATTTCAACGGACAGATTGCCTTCCCCGCTCATGACGTTCGGAACGTTCAGGGCGACGCGGGGTTTAACGCTTTTCAGACGGTCGTCAAAGTTGTCCGCGTCAATTTCCAGCATTTTACGGTCTTCCAGCTTGGGAAGCGGTTCCGCCGGTTTGCCGGACAGGTCAGAGACAACGCCCATGACGAACGGCAGATTTACTTTCTTTTCCGCGCCGTACAGTTCAACGTCGTATTCGACCTGAACGCGGGGAGCACGGTTTTTGCCGACAAATTTTTGCCCACTGTTTGATGCCATTTATTTCCTACCTTGTTAAAAGTTGTTATTCATCACTGTTTTCGTCTGACGGGCGAACTCCCAGGATATCGCGGCCGCGTTGCAGAGCGTCCGGCGCAATGTCAGCCAGCAGATCCATGAAATTCATTTCCGAAAAACGCAGTGCACGGTTGATTAAAAAAGGAACGGGGCTGTTCGGTTCTTCCGTCTGGAAATATTCCGCGCCTTTTTTCAGCAGTAAGAGTGCTTCCGCCCGGTTCGTCGCCTTCAGAGAGGCCGGGGCAAGGCGGCCGTTCCGTGTCGGAATCACCGTGTTTTCTTCAGAATGCTCCCCTTTCGGAAGGCTGTCCCCGCTTTCGGCGGAAATCGGATCCTCCGTCTGTCCGGCGCTGAAGGATTCCAGGTGTTTCGCGTAAAAAGAAGAAAAACGCCTGAGCTCTTTTTGAAGGGAAGACATGTTCAGAGAATAGTTCCCGCCCATTTTTTCGTTCATGGCGGTGCAGATGGCTTCGATTTTTTCGTCAATCTGCTTCACCCGTTCGGCCTGCGCCTGGATTTTTTCAATCGGCATCCCCATCATTTCCGCGGCGATCAGCTTTGCATCAACAGGGTGCTCGCTTTCCAGCTCGCCGTTCGCGATCATGATGTCGCGCAGTGTATAGGGCAGTTCCGGCATCAGACGAACCTGACGCAGTTTCGACAGGAACATTACCGGGTCATCAAAGGCTCCGGGTTCCGGAGACAGCATCGCCAGAATGTTCAAACGTTCCAGCGGATCATTGTCATCGTCGGGATCCAGGCGGGGATAAAAAACATCCCACATCTGTTCAATCAAGAATTGAATCACGCTCAGGCCGTTTGACAGCCCCCCAAGCC
>USCC01000017.1 GCA_900553035.1 uncultured Rhodospirillaceae bacterium
CTTCTTCATTTTCCCGGTCTTTTCCTCCTTGGTTCCAAAGTCTGAGAACTATGCACGCCCCCACTCGTTAAAGCGCTACAAGATTCAGGAAGTCATCCACCGCGGCCAGGTGCTTCTGGTTCAGGTGACCAAAGAGGAACGCGGCAACAAGGGAGCCGCTCTGACGACGTACCTGTCGCTGGCCGGGCGCTACTGTGTCCTGATGCCGAACAACGCGCGCGGCGGCGGCGTGTCCCGCAAGATTACAAACGCCGCGGACAGAAAGCGTCTGAAATCCATCGTTTCGGAACTTCCCCTGCCGTCCGGCATGTCCGTCATTGTGCGCACGGCCGGAAAAGAACGCACAAAGCTGGAAATCAAGCGCGATTATGAATACCTGATCAAAACATGGGTGCAGATCCGCGACACGACGATGGCCTCTTCAGCGCCCGCGCTGATCCATGAGGAAGGCAACCTGATCAAGCGGGCCCTGCGTGACATGTATACGCGCGACATTTCCGAAATCCTGATCGAAGGCGACCAGGAATACCGGATGGCAAAGGACTTCATGAAAATGCTGACCCCGAGCCATGCAAAAAAGGTTCAGCAGTACAAGGATCCGGCCGCGCCGCTGTTCTTCCGCTATCAGGTGGAACCCCAGCTGGAAGCCATGCACAGCAACATTGTTCAGCTGAAATCCGGCGCTTACCTGGTTATGGATCAGACCGAAGCCCTGGTCGCGATTGACGTCAACTCGGGCCGCGCGACGAAAGAACGCAACATCGAGGAAACAGCGCTGAAGACAAACCTGGAGGCCGCCGACGAAATTGCCCGTCAGCTTCGCCTGCGTGACATGGCCGGGCTGGTCGTCATTGACTTCATTGATATGGAGGAACCCCGGAACAACCACGCCGTCGAACGCCGGATGAAGGAAGCGTTGAAACGTGACCGCGCCCGGGTTCAGATGGGTCGTATCACCGGTTTCGGACTGATGGAACTCTCACGTCAGCGCCTGCATTCCAGCTTTCTGGAAACCAGCTATCAGGTCTGTCCGCACTGCCGCGGCAAAGGTCTGATGCGTTCCACGGAATCCGCGGCCATTCATACGCTTCATCTGCTGGAGGATGAAGGCATCAAGCGCCGCTTCAGCGAAATCCAGCTGACGGTGCCGACGGCGGTGGCTTTATACGTTCTGAACCACAAGCGGGATGATCTGACAAAAATCGAACAGGGGTACAATTTGAAAATCGGTATTGAAGGGGACGACAGCCTGCTGAACCCGACGGAATACCGGATTGAACGCGTCGTCCGGACGGAACCGGAAGCGGCGGAAGCTCCCGCAGCTCCCGCAGCGGAAGCCCCGGCCGATTCCGCCGAAACCGAAACGCAGGACGAAAAGCCGGCAAAAGGCAACCGTTCCCGCCGCCGCCCGCGCCGCGAAAGGACTGCGCCCGAGGTCGTTGAAGTGATGGAGGAACCGCAGGATGCTCCCGATTCGTGGGTTATCCAGGAAGACGTCATCACGGAAGAGGACTCTATGCCGGAAGTCATCCAGGCGGATGTGCTTTTTGAAGAAGGCCTGAAGGGAGCTTCAAAGCCGGCCGAAGCCAGAACCGAAGAAGCCGGGGACGAAGAAAAACCACGCCGCTCCCGTTATCCGCGCCGCGATCGCCGTTTCCAGAAACGCCGTCCGCGGCCGCAGGGTGAAGAAGAGGGACGGAACGAAGAAACTCCGGAAACCCCGGTCGAGCCGGAAACAGAGGCTCGTGAAGAAAATCCTGAGGAAATTGAGCAGGTCGCGGATGCTGTTGAAAACGGCGAAGAGAATCAGAACCGCCGCCGTTCTCCGTCTCACCGCCGCCGTCTGCGTCCGCATACGCGCCCGCATCGCGAAGGCGAGGGGGAAGAAAAGGAAGCGGAAGCTTCTGCGGCCGAAGGGAAGGCTTTGGTGAACCGGGAATCGAACAAGCCGATGATTGTTTTTGACAGCCATGCGCCGCATCCGGCCCGAAAATCCAAAAAAGCCGAAACCGCCGCTTCGGAAACGCCGAAGGAAAACCGTGAAGAGCCGGCTCCGTCGGCTGAACCCGCCGGGGAACCGTCCGGGAAAAAACGGACGGGATGGTGGCAGCGTTTGGTGAAATAGTTGCCGCCTGTGCCAGGCATATGAAACCCGGTTCCTGATGAAGGAGCCGGGTTTTTTAACCGATGACCGGTATTCGGGACAATCTTCCGATACCGGAGAAAAGACGGAGACAACAGTGTTTCGAGGCGGCACGGACATCCGGCAAATAAGATCTTTTGTTTTTCGTTCTGTCCGGAAAACGGCGGGTGGGCGTGATTCGTCGGAACTGCCCGGATATCGTCTGCTTCATTCGCGGAGATGTGAAAACAGCCGCCGCCGTCAATCATAAGGCAATCGGGCGGCTTAGAAAGCGCACCCGCCGGAAGGGAAGTGAAATGCTTTGCAGACGAATATTTTGAAAAGAGGAAAGATTCGATATCCGCCCGGCGCCCTTCTTCGAAAGGAATATGTCCGCAGGCTCGGCCGTCTGTCTTTTGTTCCTCTCGGAGGCCGTACCGTTACGAAAAAACGGTTTGTTCCGCCTTCCTTTGAGGGGAGATTTTGTCTTTGACCGAAATCCGCGGAGAAGCCTCGTCGGAAAGGCAAAAGCGGGAAGCACACGATTCCCGCTTTTGCGCAGATCTTCCGTCTAAAGGCACTTTCCTTCGACCCATTCTCCGTCAATCCATTGCCCCGTCGTGCATCCATATCCCCGGCATTCTCCAAAGATAAGCCGAAAGCCGGACACACACCGTGTACAGGTTTCGGAATCGGTGCATTGCAGGCAGTTATCGGGACATGTTACCCTCTCGACACAGGTGTTATTCCGGCATTCATTTCTGTAAGGACAATGGGATGTCTGCGTACACGCGACACATCCGCCGCTTCCGTTGGCATAGGGGGTACTTCCCGGACAGTTGCATCCGGTCGTCCCGGCAGAACAGCTGACACACGCACCGGCGTTACATGTTCTGCCAGAACCGCATTGCAAAGCATTAACGCACGCGACACATCCGCCGCTTCCGTTGGCATAAGGGGCACTTCCCGGACAGTTGCATCCGGTCGTCCCGGCAGAACAGCTGAGACACGCACCATCGGCGCTGCACGATTTTCCGGCGCGGCAGTGAGAATCGGTCAGGCAGGTTACGCATATCCGTGCGTGTCCGCTTTGGGCAATACAATATTGGTCCGGCGGACAGGGGGCGGCGGTGCAGACCGGCGTGCATTTATTGTTATGGCATTTTTGGGCTGATGCGCATTCGTCGTCGCGAATGCATTCGTATTTTTCCTTGACGCCCGGCATCATTTCGGCGGATCGACCCCGGATGTTCCGTGATTCATCTCCCATAAGGCCGAGTTTGACAGCGCGTGCAATGGAAAAAGCAGACGAGTCATTCAGAAGTTGTAAGGGGGAGGGGTAACTGTTCTATTGCAAAGCAGATCTTCGGCAAAAACCAAAGACATGCCAGAAAGAGAGGGATTTTCCTCATGTATTTCTCCTTTTTTAAGATTCAACTTACAGGAATACTTTAGCACGCCGTTCGGAAGACGTAATGATAAAATTAAAAAAACGGCCCTTTTTTCAAACGGCCGTTTCTGTTCGGGGATCTCTTTTCCCTCGTATCGGTTTTCAGGAGGCTTTTTTACGACCCTTTGAGGCCGCTGAATTGCGTTCTTCCCGAATCATGGCAAACGCTTCCGCCATTTCCGGAGAATTTTCCATTTCATCAATGTTAAGCGGCAGCTTCAGGCGCCAGTTCGGATATTCATTCGTCGTTCCGGGAACGTTGATCATTTCCGTCTGGCCGAAAATGTCCTCAAAACGAACCAGAAAAATAGAGCTTTTGGAACGCGCAATGAACTGATTCGTTTTGATGATCAGGCGCCGACGCAGGCGCGGATCCTTCATGATATCCAGCCGGCTTGGAACATCTTCGGTCCACAGGCCTTCCTTTTTAAAGGATTCAATCATCGTCCGGCAGATTTCTGCACGTTCCTGGCAGGCTTTTTCATACTGTTCCTGTGACAGGAACAGATTGCACTTCTTAAAGATTTCCAGATCGTAAAATGTCCAGTACGCCGGAATGCTCGGCTGATCATGCGTGCTGACCTGCGCCAAAGAGAACGGAAAATACCGCGTCGTTTCAAAAAAATGGCCTTCCCTGTCGCGCTGGCGGTGAAGAACTTTGGTCGAAAAAAGCCGCGCACGGTACATTTTTCCGCGGAACCCCTTGGGGACCGTGCCCAAATCCTCTCCGATGACAATGCATTTCGCGCGCTGGCTTTCAATGGCGATAATGGCCAGAAGCGTTCGCATCGCATAATAAACATACGCGCCGTTGACGACTTTTTCCTCGCCGTTCAGTTCGGGCGCCCAGAACAGGCGGTAAAGCCCCATAACATGGTCAATGCGCAAAGCGCCGGCGTATTTCATGTTGAAACGCATCAGGTCACGGTAATGCGTGTACGAATTCGCATTCAGAGCCAGAGGATTCGGTGTGGCAAAACCCCACCTCTGACCGCGGGGGCGCATTTTATCGGGCGGTGCGCCGATATCAACCCCTTTGACGAACGAATCCGGGTGTGCCCAGGGTTCGGCTCCGTCCGAGGCCACGCCGACGGCCTGATCCTGATAAAGCCCGATTTTAAATTTCAGGCGCCGGCTTTTTTCAAAAACGGCGGCCAGTTGCGTATCCGCCACCCAGTGGATGAATTTGAAAAAGTCGATGAGAAACGCATTTTCTTCGGCGAACCGGCGCACTTCCGGCGTTCCGGCACGCCGGTAACAGTCGGGCCAGTCCTTTTGCCCCGGCGCCGGAAAACCGTTACCGATTTTTTCACGCAGAGCTTCAAACGTACAGAGTTCATCAAGTGTCGGGAAATGGTCGGCCTTGAATTTTTCAAAAGCTTCATGGCGCCGCGCGTCTTCCGGATCGCCGGAACCGGCTCGGGCGAGAAACGTTTTGTAAACAGCCGTCAGAGCGCGCGTTTTCAAATCACAAACGCATTGGTAATCAACAAATTTCGTCTGCCGCGCGTTTTTCAGGCGCATCTGAAATTCAAACGAATTGACAAGCTGTTGCGCCTCTTCGCTTTCGGCATATTCGGGAACGGCTTCAACGTCAATATAGAGCGGGTTCAGGTAAAGGCGGCTGCTCGGACGATAAGGAGAAGCTTCGCCGGGGTTGTCGTGGAAGAGTGTATTCAGCGGATTCAGGCCGATGATGTCGGCGCCCTGCCGTTTCAGGATGTCGAGAAGGGCGCTCAGATCCGTGAAATCGCCGATGCCCCAGTTCCGTTCCGAACGCAGAGCGTACAGCTGGACGGGAACACCCCAGATGCGGTCAATATCCCGCCATGACGTCATGTTTTCGGGGGTGTATCCCCTGGGCGGGGCGACAATCAGCGTTGAAGCGGCCGTCATGTCGCCGGCGGAGAAGGTAATCCGGTGGTAACCGACCGGAATGTCCGTGTCCGGGACAGCCTTGACCCGGCGGTACAGGCGGCCGTCAAGGCGGCGCGTTTCTTCGGGAACAACGGGAGAAGTCTGAAGTGTTCCCTGTCGTTCGGAACCGTCTTCCAGGGCGATGTGCCAGGCCAGAGTCCGGGGCGCATCCGCCGGCAGCGAAAGAATGAACGCGGCGGGAAGTTCATCGGTCAGAACCACGGCCGTGTGCGGCATCATCCGCCGCCAGGGGAGTTCCTCAAAATATTCCAGAGAAGAAAGACGTTCCTTTTCCGTTTCGGCGGGAACGCCCATTGCCTTTAGGAAGAACAGTTTTGTTTCATCGGCGGTGACATGAATCTGTCCCGCCTTGTCCGTATACTCGGACGCAATCCCGACGGCCGACGCAAGCTTATCCAGTGTTGTCGTCATTCTTTATCCTTATGTTCAGGGAACATACCCCCTTTATTAAGATAAATGTTTTTGGCGAAGATGCAATATCGTTTTCGCCCTTTTCCCCTTGAAAATCAGAGAGAAAAGGGCTTTTTCGTTCTTTGGGAGGAGGGGGAGTATGCATGAAAAAAGCGGAAACCGAAGTTTCCGCTTTTTAACCGGACGCACGGCTTAGAAACCGTCGCGTTCCAACCGCTTGCGCTCCAGCTTGCGGGCGCGTCGGATGGCTTCCGCTTTTTCACGGGCTTTCTTTTCCGAGGGCTTTTCAAAATTGCGGCGCAGTTTCATTTCACGGAAAACGCCTTCGCGCTGCATTTTTTTCTTCAGAGCCTTCAAAGCCTGGTCGACATTGTTGTCGCGGACAATAACCTGTACCATTTAAATCAACTTCCTTTTCTTAAGAGGGCTTTTGCCTCAGTAAAACACATAATGACGATTCGGATTCCGAATCGAAAGTGAACATTACATAACATACTTTCCTCTTCTCATGAAGCGGAAAGTCGGTTCATTCCAATGCCGGGCATGGCGCGCCGCGGCTGAAAGCATCCCTCCTTTACGGAAAAAAAGTTACCTTAACTCCCTATTATATAAAGCCGCCGGCGTTTTGACAAGCCTATTTGCACGCCGCGCCGCGTTTCTTTGCCAGGACGGCCGGCAGAATGTCCGGCGTTTTTGCTTTCTCTTCGTGTTTCAGGCGCAGTCCGGCAATCGTCATCGCGGCCTTTTCCTGCCGTTTTTCGATTCCGTCCTTTCTTTGAACCTGAACGTCAAAGTAAAAATCCGAACCGGGCCGTTCGGTGAAATTGCCTTCCTTTTTCATGACTTCTTTGGCGTCAACCATGAAGCCCAGGTTTTTGGCATCGCGGACGTTCCGGTAAATCGCCCAGTAGGTTTCGTGCGTAACACAGGTGCGTTCCGGACGGTTGAAAAAGGCTTCGGCTTCCGGCCCCAGATAGGGCTTTCCCTTGATGCGGCAGACTTTGTCGATATTTTCCATGACGGGGACTTCACGCTGCAGCGCGGACTTGTATTCCTCCCGGCTGGCCCGTTCCTTGCGCTTCGTATAGTTCTTGAGGTAATTCTTTTCGTAGGCTTCAAGGATGTCCAGGTCATCAAACCATGCGTAAAAAGCGGCGTTGTGAGCCTGTCCGTTTTCGATTCCGCCTTTTTCGGCTTCCTTTACAAAAGTCGTGATCAGAGGGCCGCTTTCGGATTTGAAGGCTTCAAGAGGTTCGGGGATCCCCGCTTCCTTCAGCTCCCATGCGGCCTGTGCTGCCGCGATGTTCGCATCGGCTTCAATGACGCCTTGTGACTGTATATAGCTTTTGGGGGTATCCAGGAAGGAGCTCAGCTGAACGCCCTTCTGGTACTGCTGGGAATGACGCAGTTCATGTGCCAGTGTGACAACCATGCGTGCCTCTGATGAGGCGGCATTGATGAGGATGCTTCGGTCGTCACTGGAAAACGATCCGTGGGAAGAGCTCAGCGGAGCCAGATTGATGGTCGTCCCGTAGGCCGCCGCATCGTCAAGAAGCTGGCGCCCCGTTTCGGATTTGCGCAAAGTCAGAATTGCATCGTGCAGTCTTTCGGATTTATCCATCAGATGAGGGTAAACGGGTTCCTCAAGCGCGGCTCCTGCCGCCGGGGAAGGGGCGACTGTCTCAAAGGCTGTTTTAATTGTATCGGTCATGCATATCCTCCGAACATAAAGCATTTTCTTTCACTATAGAGGTCTGTCTGAATTTTGTCAAATATTTCGCGCATTTTTTTGTCTATTAAAAAACGTTTTAACCGTTTGAAAATGAAGCGGGATACGTTAAACTTTATCAGCTGTATAATAATCCGGGGTAAAAAAGTATGATGCGTTTTGTTTTTTCGGCCGTTTTCTCGGCTTTTGCCTTTCCGGCGCTGGCCAATCCGGCGTGTGCCGTCTGTACCATTGCCGTTGGCGCTTCTTTGGAAATCGCCCGTCGGCTGGGTGTGGCAGACACCGTGATCGGAGTCTGGTTCGGCGCTTTTCTGATCTTAATGTTTTTCTGGCTTGTCAAATGGTTTGATAAAAAGAACTGGAACTTCACGGGGCGCAATATTCTGCTGTTTGTGCTGACATTTTCTCTGGCGGTTTTCCTGTATGTCGACTTTTTCGGTCCGGCGGTTCTGGTTTATTCGCCGCAGCCCATCCTGATTTTCTATCTGGATCCTTTCCTGTTCAGCACGCTTCTGGGGGCCGGCGTTCTGTATTACAGTTCCGAATTTTACCAGTGGATGAAGCGCCGGAACGGCGGTCACGCCCATTTCCCGTTTGAAAAGGTCGTCGTCCCCATCGTGGCGCTGGGATTGTTGAGCGCTGTTTTTTATTACTATCCGATGTCGGCGCTTCCGGTCGGATTTTAAGGAGCATGGAAGATGAACAAAGCTGAAAGCGTCAAGGAATTCGTTGAACGGATCGACAGCACTAAAAAGGTCAACCCGAAGGATCTGTCTTCGGATCAGGATCTGACCGTTGCTGTCATGAATCTGATTTCGATTGAGGAGCATCTTGTTTTTTCCGGCGCAAAAACGGGAAAAACGGCCTTTTATGATTTGATTGAGGAAGTCCGTGAAACGCGCAAGAACCTGATGCAGAAACTGATTCCCGCCTATGAAGGCGAAGTGTGGTGCATCTCCAAACACCTGCTGGCCGCGTCAATGCGCCTGATGGAAGTCGGCACAAAACAGCAAAGCCTGGGACATACGAAAGAAGCGTACAGGCTTTTCGGACAGGCATACGACCTGTACTGCCTGTTCTGGGGATTGAACATGAATATGCTGGATGCCTCGGATCTGAAATGGATTGAACCCGATATGGAAAAGGTGAAGGAGCTGTCCGCCAAAGTGGCCGAAATGGCTCCGGCGGTTGTTCCTTCGGGCTCTTCCGGAAAAGCGGCTTCATCGCCGGCCGCCGCGGGCGAAACGGCGGACAGGGACGGAGCTGACGAGGAAAAAGCGGAAGGAAGCTTCCTGTCCCGGATGAAAACATTTGTCCGCAAAGCGGTTGACTGCTGTATTGAATAGCGGCTTACCGGAGTAACGAAAGGCGGGGAAGACAATCTTCTTCCCCGTTTTTTTGTGGCGGAAATCCCTTCGTTTTTCTGATTGTCAGGCGGCCAGTGCACCGCCGGAAAGAGAGAGGGAGAGCAGGTGCTGAAGGATTGCTTACAAGAATCCCTGTTTCTGTTTACTTTTTTCCAAAGCCTCTTGAGGCCGAAGGGGCGGCGGAAGCAATAAATTTATTGCGCCGACCGGCCAGTGCACCGCCGGAAAGAGAGGGAGAGCCGGCGCTGAAGGATTGCTTATAAGAAAAAGTGAGTTGTCCGTTCAGAGGCACTTTACCCCCCGGAATATTCCGGGTAAACGGCGCAGGCGGATTCAGGAGCGCGGCTGTTCATGGCGGAGGCGTTCACAGGCCTCCCGAAATTCGCCGAAATTCTTTAAAACCGGCAGAACAAGGGTCGTTCCTCCGATCCCGCGCAGGAGAATCGTACCGCCGTCCGTCAGTCGTTCCGCAAACGTCTGTATCACCGCGATGCTTTCAATGCGCGAAAGAGCCATGTCCGTTTCGTAACGGGAAAGAACGCCGCCTTTGACGATCACACGTCGGTCGGTCAGCTCCGCTCTCAGGCGCGCTTTCTTCAGGACACCGTAGGCCAGACAGATCAGTGCCACAGCCAGAAACGCCCTGTTTTCAGGAACCGGAAAATAAAAATGAAACAGAAGGTAAAAAAGCAGGAACACCGCCGCCGTCAGAAAGGGCAGAGCGTAGGCCAGAAAATGGACGCGCCCTTCGCAAAGAAGGTTTTCCGGTTTCATCATCGGCGTTTCGGACATGGGCTTTCCCCGTTTTGTATCGGATATATAATTAAACCACAGTTCGTCCGTTTCGGAAAATAAAAAAGTCTTTTTGAAAATTTTGGACAAAAACATTGAGGATTGCCCGGATATGACGTATCCTGTTCTCCGTAGACCTGTTTAAAGAGGGTGCCATGCCGTTTCTTTCCCGCCTTTTCTCATCCCGTCCGGTTGCCGGCTCTTATCCCGACGAACCGGCGGAGGTCGGCGTCGCCCTGACGGGAAGCCGGCAGGAAAAACGCCGCCTGACAGCTCTGGTCAACCGAATCGCCCGTGGTTCGGATTTCGGGCGCTCTCTTCTGGAGGATGCGGCGCGCGGCGGTTATACGCTGGGGTTTGCGTTTTCGGTCGGCGGATCCGGCGTCTGCCTTGCCGACCGGAAGGCTCTGACACTTAATCCGATCCTGTCCGACGTGTCGCTGATCAAGGTGCTGGCGCATGAAGCCCGTCACGCGGGACAGGAAGGTCGAACCGATCCAAAGGATATCGAGCGTCTGAATATTCGTTCGGAAATCATGTATTTCCGGGCGGCCGAAGCGGATGCGGAAGCCTGTGCCGCCGCCGTCTGTCATGAAATGGCTCAAAGCGGGGATCGGGCGCCTTTTGAAGCATTGAAAGCAAATGATGAAAAACTGTGCCGTCCTTTTGCCGAGGCCGAAGGATCGGCGGTTCGTCCGGAAATAATGACGCGGGCTTTTGATTCATGGTACGAAAACCCCTATACGAAATTCATGTACGCCATGCATTATCATGTTGAACCGATGACCGAGGCGATGAAAACGGGAAATTTTGATGAACAGCCGTTTTCCGTCGATATGCCGCCGGAAAAGATCATTGCCGACGTCTGCGCTTTCCGGGACGGAAAAACATACTTTACGGAAACGCCGTCCGTCCTGATGGATGAAAAGCATCTGGGCGTCGGGCAGAGTCATTGGGAACGCTTTGAAAAATATTTTGCCCTGCGCTCTTTGCGGACAGGGACGGCGCCGGATACCTCTCTGGCGGAAGTCCCGGTCATTGGACGGAATGCCCCGGCCCGGGAGAATATCCGCGCTCCGGTATTGCGGCAGAGCCGAGGGGGCGGGCGATGAAATCATTCCTGATTGACACTTTTTTACACGGCCTTGCGGGATATTATCCGAAGCAGGAGCCGGCCGTGAATGTGGAAATGCACGGATCGGGACGGGAAAAACGGCGGCTGACGGCGCTGGTCAACCGAATCGCCGGCGCGTCCCCCGAAGGCCGGAAACTTTTGGAACATGCCGCGCGGGAAGGATATGCGCTGGCTCTGGAACCGATGTATTATTCGGGGGGCACATGCGATGCCGGGCAAAGGAAAATTGTCCTGAACAGCATGCTTTCCGATGCGCGGCTGGTCGGGACGCTGGCGCATGAAACACGGCATGCGTACCAGTTTTCAAACGGGGGGCAACCGACGTCTTATATGTCTTCGCGGTCTTTGGGAACGCAGATAAAAATCACCCGCCTGCAGGAAGCGGATGCCTGCGCCTTTGCCGCCGCGGTTGTGGAGGAAATGGAACGGGCGGGCGATCCGGTGCCGATGAAACGGATGGGCGAGGAAAAACCGGGAATCACGGCGGCTTATCGGGCGGCTTTTTCCGCGGAACGGCCGGAAAGCCGGAGGAATGCCCTGAAAGCGGCGGCGGATGCCTGGTATGACGACGCCGAAATCAGATTTTTGTATGAAAAAGACACCGCTGTTTTGCCGCTGTCGCGCGGGAAGATGCTTGAAAATACATCGGGTCGTTTTGAAACGCTTTCTTCCGCCGAAATCGCCGCACGCATCTGCCGGACGGACGGCGGCCTTTATTATGACGGGGCCGATCTGGAGGCGCCGCCACGGGCGGGTGTGCACCCGCGGACGGCAGAATGGCTGAAAAAACATGCCGAATCCTGCCGGAACGAAGGCGCGGCGAATATTGATCCCGGACTGAGCAGATTGCCGGTGTATAAAAGCTCTGCATGGCTGGATCGCCGCCTTGACGAAACCTGTCTGGGGGCTTTCCCGGAGCCGTTTGATGAAGAAGGGCGTGCGAAACTCCTGAATGCGGGAAAGCGGAAGGAAAATCCGTTCCGTCTGAAGCCGGCACGAGCCGGAAGGTGAAAGGAAACAGAAAATGTCATCAGCGTTAGCCCGGATTTTTTCATCAAAGCCCGTTCGCGGGTTTTATAAGGATGAACCGCCGGAAGTGCCTCTTGAAATACAGGGAAACCGGCAGGAAAAGCGCCGTCTGGCGGCTCTGGTCAACCGAATCGCGCGCTCGTCGCCGTTCGGAAAGGAACTTTTGGAAACGGCGGCGGCGGAAGGCTATGTCGTGTGTTTCGAGCTTCAGGGGATGGCGTCCGGCGGCTTTACGGCTCCGGATGAAAAGGTAATCGGGCTGAACCCGATGAAAAGCGACAGCACGCTGGTCGGGATTCTGGCGCACGAGGCTCGTCATGTCCGGCAGTACCAGAACGGCATGCCGCCCGGCGGATATGATCCGCAGTATACCCTGGAAACGCAACTTCTGGAAAAACGGATGATGGAGGCGGACGCTGTGGCTTCGTCTCTGAAAGTCGCGGCGGATATGGAAACCCGGGGAGACGGCGGCCCGATGCAGGCTCTGAAAAGACGTCACACGCATCCGGCGGCGGCGTATGAAAATGCGCGCGGCGGGTCCGGGGCGGAAGAAGAAGACAGAGCGATGACAGCGGCAGTTCTGGGCTGGTTCCGCGATGAAACGATAAAATTCGCGTACGAAGAAGCCTATGTCCTGTATCCTCTGAGCCATGGCCGGGCTTTTGAGAACGAAACCGGTGTTTTCAAATCAAAAACACCCCGGGAGATTGTGAGCGCATTGTGCCGGATTGAAGAGGAGCGGAATTATTTTTCCGCGCCGACCGCCGACCTGTCTTTTGCCGAGTATTCCGGTCTTTCCTCGGTTTCCGCCGCCTGGATGACCGAACACGTCCGGGCGTGCCGCGAGGCTGGGGCTACGGACGCCCTGATGGATCCGACGCTTCTGACGGTTCGGGTTTGTGAAAGTTCGCCGTTCATGCGCCGCCGTCTGGAAAACGGATATGTCGTCATGCCCGAAGAACTGGCGGCGCTCGGCCGGGAAAAGCTGGCGGAAAGAATGAAAAAAACAGAAGCCGGGAGAGAAATTTCCCCGGCCGCCGTCGCGTCCCGGAAGGTTTTTCAGGATTTGAAAGGACGTTAAAGGAGAACGGAAATGTCGTCAATGCTGGCTCGTTTTTTCTCAAGCCGACTGGTGCGCGGAAGCTACAGGGACGAAGAACCGGAGGTCGCTTTTAAGCTTCAGGGCAGCCGTCAGGAACAAAAAAGGCTGGCCGCGCTGGTTAACCGGATCGCGCGGCAGTCGCCGACGGGGAAGGAAATTCTGAAAGAAGCGGCGGACGAAGGATATGCTCTTTGCTTCGGTGAACAGCTGACGACGGTGGGATACTGCACCCCGTATGAAAAACGGCTGGTTCTGAACCCGATGTTTTCGGACGCGCGGCTGGTATCGACGCTGACTCACGAATCACGCCATGCGGGACAGATCCGGCGCGGTATGCCCGATGAAGTCGGGCTTCTGGAATTCAAAGCCGAAGTCATTGCTTTCCGGGCAATGGAAGCGGATGCAAACGCCTGTGCGGGCGTTGTCTGCCATGAGCTGGCGCACCGGGGGGATGACGCTCCGTGGAAGGCTTTTGATGAAAACACTCACATCATGGCGCTGCCTCTGCGCCATTGCCGAGAGGAAACAGTGCCGCACGAGAATATCACGCGTTCCTTTCTGGCCTGGTATGCGTACAGGGAACACAAGGAAAGCTATGAGCAGTCCTATATTCGTGACCCGATTCGCCAGGCCTTGAGCGAAAACCGCGCGGCAGAACTGCCGTATGACCGGCCAATGACAACGGCGGAAATCGTCCGCCGGGTCTGTACGTCGCCGAAGGGGTGTTATTTCGCGGCATCTCCTAAAACGCTTGAGGGGTCGGAATATGCCGATATTTCACAGGAAACAAAGCGCGAAGTCGAGGCGTTCATGGCGGCCTGCGGGCGGAGTGATCCCGCGGACAGAAAAACGTCGGTCGCGTGGATGCCTCTGCGGTTGGATGAAAAACGACGTTCTCCGGTGTCGCCGGCGGCGGTTCGGGCGGAGTATCTGAAAAAAAGGGCCGGCCGGTGATTTTTGGACAAAATGCTTGACTGTTCCTGCCGGCGGACGGACAATAAAGCATCAGAATCAGAACTGAATCCAAGGGGGGATTCCGCCATGTCTTCAATTTTGGCTCAAGCTTTTTCCAGCCGGCTTTTCCGTGGTTCGTATCCGGATGAAAAACCGGCCGTTGATCTGGAAATCAAAGGGAGCGAACAGGAAAGAAAGCGTCTGGCGGCGCTGGTCAACCGTCTGGCGGAATCGTCGCCTTTCGGCCGGAGCGTCCTGGAGGCGGCCGCGGCGGGCGGTTATTCCCTTTCATTTGAAATGCAGTTTTCGTCGTTCGGGTTCTGTGAACGGGATAAGAAGGCCATCGTTCTTGACCCGAAAGTATCGGATGCGCGGCTGGTCTCGGTTCTGGCGCACGAAGGCCGGCATGCACAGCAGTTTTCAAACGGCGCGGATGAAAATTTCGGAAAACGTACGGTGAAATCCTCTCTGATGTACTTTCGGGCGATGGAGGCCGACGCCGAAGCCGCCGCCGCTGTGACGTGTCTGGAAATGAAGGGGGCCGGGGACGCGGAGCCGTGGGATAAATTCAAGGCGGCTTCCCCGAGTATTGCCGGGAGACTGCATTTCTTTGAAAAAATGAAGAATATCCGCGCCGCTTCGGGAATGCTGGGGAGCGCGTTTGAGGGATGGTACGAGGATCCCATGATCAAGGAAGCTTACGAAATCGCGTATATCCTGAAACCGATGAAGAACGCGATGAAGAAAAAATCATATGATGATGTGCCTTTTGACCGGGCGGAAACGTCGGCGGATATTGTGCATCTGATTTGCCGCGGGCCGCAGGGATGCTATTTTGAAAACCATCCGGACGTTCTGGAAAATCCGGACAGGCTGGACATGGCGTCAATGACGTTCAGCCAGGTCGGCCATTTCTTTGCCGTGCGCCAGATGCATACGGGCAAAGAGCCGGATACGAGCTTCCATGACCTGAAAACACGGCGTTCGCCGGACGGTATTATCGGTGCGCCTCTGTACTGCGGCGGGAATTTTTACAGCGTTAAGCCGGCAAAACCGTCGGCAGGGATTTTAAAGGCGCTGTCCGCCCGGCAGAAGGGGAAATAAACCGGGCACCGTCGGAAAGAACGTCTTTGAAAACAAAAGCCCCGCGTCGGATTCGCGGGGCTTTTTGCCGGAAAGCGCCGGTGGATGGAAAGACTGTCCGGCGGTAAGCAGGCTCTGAAAAAAAGGGGGATGTGCCCCCTTTAAACGAAGCGTCTCCTGGGCAGAGGCGGCGTCGGATATGGGGAGGAACCCGTCTTTTTGGGGAGACGGTTCTGAAGCGGTTGTCCGTCGTCAGGCCGTTTTGAAACCGGCTTTCTTTGTTCGGCTTTTCATCGGGAGATTCAGCCGGCCTGAAAAAAGCGGGCCGTTCCGGAAACGCGGTTTTGTTTCAGATGGGAAAATTGAAATTAATAGATTGACAAAATTGTTGCCGGAAAATAAAATTTTCAACATGTTCGTTTTTCTCTTGAATATAAGGATAAGAAAATGTCTTTGAACGAGGTTTTTTCCCCGCAACCGGAAAACAAGTATGATGCGGCTGTAAAGCCGGTCGTTGATATTGACTTGTCGATCTGCGCGCCGGAACAGCAACCGCGCATGATTGCGCTGGTCAACCGTCTGGCCAAAAGCCCCTGTGGATTGGAAACCCTGGAAATCGCCCGCGAAGGCGGTTTCACGTTCAGCTTTTTCGACGGAAAAACCCGTTGCTGCGGTGCGTGCGACGAAGCCGGAAAGTGGATCAAGCTGAACCCCGCAATGACGGACGAAAAGCTTGTCGGAACCCTGTGCCACGAAGCTCGCCATGCCGGACAGTTCGTCCGCGGTGCGCATGAGGCTTTCGGTGTACAGGATGTCCGTTCGGAACTGATTCTGTTCCGTTCCATGGAAGCCGACGCACAGACATATGCCGTTACGGCCTGTCAGGAGCTGGCCGAAAAGGGCGACGGCGGGCCGTATCTGCGTTTTCAGGAACGCTATCCCGAAATTGAGCGTGCTTTTTCAACGGCGCGAGCCGAAAACGGCGGTGTTGTCAACCATGATGTTATGACGGCGACGTTCAAGGGATGGTACGATCAGAACCGCATCAAGACCGTTTATGAAGAATCCTATCAGGTTGACCCCATGCTGACCGAGCTGTCAAAGCTGATGGTCGGTCATGCGCCGGCGTATAAATACGACCATAAGGTTTCGGGTGCGGAGGCCGTTGCCATGGCGGGGTGGACAAAGAACGGAAACTATTTCACGGACGATCCTGCGGTTCTGGAAACGGGCAAATATGTCGAGGTGGCCGAGACGTCCCTGACGGCGATCCGGAATTTCTTTAAGGCGCGCGAAACGCTGACCGGCATGGCTCCGGATACGTCCATCGAAGGTCTTCCGACGCGCCGCAATCCTCTGCCGCCGAAAGAGATCAAGGATTATTCTTCGGCGCAGGAAAGGGAAGTGCGGGACGTTCTGTCGGTGAAAAAACAGATGGCCGAAGTTTCGCCCGTGGCTCGAATGAAAATTCTGGGGCGTACAGCGCGATAGAAGGAACCGTTTAAAAAGCCTCTCCGGTTTGGAGAGGCTTTTTTTTATGCCGCGTCAGAGGGACGTGTGTTCCGGTTCCGCAGCGAACGGGATAATGACAGGGATACCCGCGCGTCTGAAGCGCCTTGGCCGGCCTTAAGGAAGGAAAATGATATGAATGTGTCAAACAGGCCGCTTTCCCCGGCGAAAGGCGGCTGATTTTTATGTTCGGGAACGCCGCGGCGCAGAGCTGTCGGACGAAGCGGGGAATGAGCCGGACGACGGAAGCAGAAAGTGGCTCTTCCCGGAGGAGAGGGAACGGTTTCCGGGGGAAAAGGCTTATTTTGCTTTACGCCGGCGGTGCGTCAGGCGATAATGTCAGGCAGCAATTGATTCTGAAGGACAGCCATTTCATCACGGACGGCCAGTTTGCGCTTTTTCAAACGCTGAACGCGAATCTGATCGAATCCGGGCTGTGAAACCAGGCTTTCAATGGCGACATCCAGATCCCGGTGCTCTGTTTCCAGCTCTGTCAGCTTGGCCTTAATCTGTTGTTGGGTAAGGGATTCCATAGCGTTTTTGATCCGTGCGAATAAATTTTTATTCCAAATGTCATTTTAGACTAGCAGAAACGAACGAAAAAAGGTATGGATTTCAATGAAAAAAGATTCATAAGGAGTTTTCGACAATGGCGCAAATCAAGCGTATTGGTGTTTTAACGAGTGGCGGCGACTGTGCGGGGCTGAATGCCGTTATCCGCGCCGTCGTCCATCGGGCGATCTGGACGTACGGCTGGGAAGTCTACGGCATTTTGGACGGAACGGATGGTTTGACTTTCCGCCCGCTGCGCTACCGCAAAATGTCGATTGCGGACTTCCATACGCCCTATGCCCGTTTAGGCGGCACGATGCTGGGCACGATCAACAAGGGAAGCCCTTTTGCTTATCCGATGCCGGACGGCACGACGAAGGATCTGACCGAGGATTTCGGCGCCGGATGTCGTGAACTGGGGCTGGACGCTCTGGCGGTCATTGGCGGCGACGGCAGTATGTCGATCGTGAGCCGTCTGTGCCGCGGCGCGGGCATTACGATGGTCGGCATTCCCAAGACCATTGACAACGATACGCCGATTACGGAACATTCGGTCGGTTTTTCGACGGCGCGTGACGTGTGCGTCGAAGCTTTGGATCGTCTGGACGCGACGGCAGCCAGCCATCACCGTGTGATGATTCTGGAAGTCATGGGGCGTGATGCGGGTCATATCGCTCTGCATTCGGCGATTGCTGGCGGTGCGGATGTCTGTCTGATTCCCGAAGTCCCCTATACGCTGGAAGGCGTTGTTCGCAAGCTTCATCTGGTGCGTGAACAGGGGCGCGACCATGCGTTGGTCGTCGTTGCCGAAGGGGTCAAGACGCCGGAAGGCACGAACATTACGGTGGATCAGGTGGACGGTACGCGTTACGGCGGTATCGGCCATTATCTGAGCGTCAAGCTGAATGAAATTGATCCGCGTTTCTCGACACGTGTGACGGTTCTCGGCCATGTCCAGCGCGGCGGCGTCCCGGCGGCTCATGACCGTCTGGCGGCTTCGGCCTTCGGCGTTCATGCCGTTGACGTTCTGGCGCAGGGCAAAACGGACCGCATGGTCGCCTGGAAAGATGGCGGCATCACCGATGTCGGTCTGGACGAAGTCGTCGCTGTCGGTTCTGCTCCGGTTGACCCGAACGGCATGCTGGTTCGCACCGCACGCGGTTTGGGTATGTATGTCGGCGAGTAATTAAGCTGTTGATTAAAAAACGGAAAGGCCGGGGTCTTTCCGTTTTTTTATATTGAACATCCCTTTTAAAAAATTTTTAAAGGGAGTATAATGATTTATGTTGTGGGATACCGTTTTTTAGGAGGGACTTGTATGACCAGTGAAAATAACCATCTCCAGGCTTTGAAAGCAAAGCATGCCGCGCTGGATGCCGCAATCAACGAAGAACTTTCAAGGCCTCTTCCCGATGAAGTCGTCCTTGCAACGTTGAAACGGCAGAAGCTGAAACTGAAAGAAGAAATTGAGTTGAGCGCGCCGACAGCCGGTTAATTTCCCGATCAGGTTTTTTATAAAAGCACCGTTCCAGTGGGGGGCGGTGTTTTTTTTGCCGAAATCCGTGCGCTCCGAGACAGCCGGAAGGGGCCGGACTCGCTGTTTGTGCTCTGTTTTCGGGAGAGGGCGGAATTGTTCGGGCCTTTTGAAGTCTGCGTACGTATGGAAGCCGTTTGCGGTGAGGTTGGCGAACGGCGGCGGAGTCCATTAAAACGGAAATTTTTCGGCTTTTTTCAGGACGGACGGTCTTCTGAAAAAGGGAGAAAAGCGGGGGGCCGCCGCACAGGTCTGTCAGAGAAGGAGGGCGGGCTTTGCTTTCATGCCGTGAATGTCAGCGGCGGCGGAAACGCCGGAAAGAGGCTTTGCAAAAAAGAACAGAGGCTATTCGAGGTCGCGGGCAAAAGTGGGCCAAGTCCTTTGAAAGGCATATTTGGAGGCTTTGTTGTCCCGGCTTCGGAGGTCAGGCGGCGGCGGAAACGCCGGAAAGAGGCTTTGCAAAAAAGAACAGAGGCTATTCGAGGTCGCGGGCAAAAGTGGGTCAAGTCCTTTAAAAGGCATGTTTGAAGCCTTTGTTGTCCCGGCTTCGGAGGTCAGGGTGTTTTTTTCATATGCAGAAGGGGAAAGGGGCGGCCGTCGGCGTCTTTTTCCGAACGGCCGAAAACGCTGAAACCGCAGTGTTCATAAAATCCGGCCGCCTGCGGATTCTGTTCATTGACATCAACGTATTCCGCGTTCAGGACGTCGGCGGCGTACCGGAGAAGTTTCTTTCCAATGCCCCGGCCGCGCTGTTCCGGCGCGACGAAAAGCATTTCGATTTTCGTTCCTTCCATTCCCATGAAAGCCGCCGGTTTTCCGTCTTCTTTTTCCACGGTGAACAGATGGTTTATTCCCCGGAGGGCTTTATCTGTACAGGGACGGAGGGACAGGATGTCCTGTTCGCACAGAAAAAGATGTGTTTCCCGCACAGAGGCTTCCCACAGCCGGAGGAGGGACGCGATTTTTCCGTCCGTCCGAAGGTTCATCGGTACCGAAACAATATTCATGGCAGGCTCCTTTGATGGAAAAGACGGTCTATTATAAAAAGGCCGTTTTGAAAAAGAACAGGAAAAAAGTTTTCTTGTTTCAAGAGGTGTCCGAAATTATGGACAAAAAAATAAAAAGGGTTTAATGTCCTTTTATCTTTACTTTTATCGGGTGGCATTCACATGGCGGATATACAGGAAATAAAGGCCGGTCTGATCGGCCGTCTGCAGATTACGGAAGACGAAAAAGCCGAAAAACAGCGCTTCAGTGCGCTTCTGGATGCCGTTGCCGTCATGGACGGCGGGGAAGAGACTCTGACAAAAATGGCATTAAATGCCTGCCGTTTTTACTTTGAACCGCCCGGGCCGGGGAAAGAGGCCGGTTTTCTGCCCGCCCTGAACGCGATTTACATGAACGCCGGGGCAGACGACGCGAAACTGGCCGCCGCTTTTCTGGAACACTCACAACGCGCGGCCATCCACGCGGAACGGGGGAGCCGGGATATTATCAAAAACGCTCTGTGGGCACAGAAAAGGGGCGAGCGCGATGCGTTCGACCGGATGGTTGACGCGGCCTGCCGGACGGCCGTCGGACGTGAAATTCTGGATAAGGTTGCGCCTTTGGGGTATTCCTTTTGTTTTGAAAATCTCTCGCAACAACAGATAAAAGGCGTCTGTCATTCCGACCGGCGCCAGATTGTGCTGAATTCCGCATGCCGCACGGAAGACCTGGTGACGACGTTGATTCATGAAGCGTGTCACGCCGTTCAGTACGCCTCTTTTCCAAAGGACGCTTCGAAGCTTAACGCCGCCGATCGCTTTAAAACCCTGCGTGCTGTCGAAGCGGATGCCTGTGCGCATCAGGCCCTTTTCGCATATCAGCTGAAAGACGTGTGGCCCCGGGCGTATGATGTGTCGCTTGAATCCCCTCTGATGCAGGCGTTCGTCCGCGAAAAGGACAAGGGAGCCGAAGACGGAAAGGCGGCCGAGGCGGCGTTTAACGCCTGGTATGACATCGGAACGTACCAGCGCGGGTATGAAAAGGATCATAAGAACCTGATCCGTTTTACGTGTCTGCGAGCCATGGAGCGGGGAGAGAAAGGATTTATGCGGGAGTCCTGCTCAAATGAAGAAATCCTGTCCGTCTGCCGCATCGGCGGCCGTCCGTATGTTTCGCCCGATTTTCTGTCATCAGAGAAAGCCTGTGCCATTTTCCGCTCAACGCGGGAGGAAATCGCCGATATTGCACAGAAGCTGGCCGATGCAACGGGGGAAAAGCCGGATATGTCGGTGACGGCGCTTCCTGTCCGTGAGGATTTGGCTCGGAAGTCCGCGGAAAAGGAAGGGCTTGAATCCTTTTCGGATGCTGTTTCGGGTCGGAAGGCGCTTGTTTTCAGAAAAACGGCCCGGGGGCGAGGCTGACAGCCTGCGGAAAAGCCGGCGACGGGGTGGTGTTTTATACATAAATGATAGACAAAAACACGAAAAGCCGCTATCCTGTCTTCATGATCATATGAAGGAAAGCGCTGATGTCCGCTCTTGTTGAACAGTTTCTTGACAAGCCTCGCAGAAAACATGCCTGCGGGGAAAAGCGCACTTCCGTTCCCGGCCAAAATGTCCTGAGCCGTGCTTTCGCCGTTTCTTCAAAAGAAAACGGCGCTGATGAAAAGCAGGTCTTCGATATGCTTCTGGCCGTCGCCTATCAGACCCCGACGGGAAAGAAGATCCTGGACGACGTTTCGCGCCTGGGATATTCCTTTTCATTTGAACCCGGCATGAATAAAGGCGGATGCTGTTATCCGGGGGAGAAAAAAATCACGCTCAGCCCGGAATGCGGTTTCAACCACATGCTGGTGAGCCTGGTGCATGAAGGTCGTCACGCAATCCAGCATTCTCTGGCCGCCGGACATCTGGAGCAATACCGTTATCAGGTCGCGGATTTCTACAAATACGACCGTGCTGTCGAAGCGGATGCCGTCGCTTTTGAAACCGCCTTCACGCATGAATTGAAGACCGTTTATCCGGCGGCTTACCGGGAAAAAGCCGCGTCCGGTTTCCCGATGCTTCCGGCGTATGAAAAAGAGCTTGAGGCTTCGGGCGATGCGGGGAAGGCGCTGGAGGCATCTTTCCGGGCGTGGTATGGATGCGTCGCGTACCGGGATTATTATGACCGGGACAACCGGGAATTCATTGATTACATTTTAAAGGGCTGTACGGCGGAAAATGATCCGACAGCGTTTCAGATCCCTGTTTCTTCGCAGGAAATTCTGAAGATCTGCCCGAACGGAAAACGCCCGTACGTCGACCCCGGCTTTCTGGAAACGCCGGCGGCCTTTTCCATTCCGGCCGAAGATAAGGCGGACATTGAGAGAAAAATGAAAATCTACGCTTCGTCCGTGAAGGGAGCGTCGGCCGACATGTCGGTTATGCGAATGTATTCACGGGATCGGGAAGGAAACATTCTGCCGCATTCGGAAAAGAAAGAGGCGGCCGTCGCGGCGTTTCTGATCCGTGGGACGGGGCGCCGGAGATAAAGGGGGAGAAATGCCGGAACAGTATGAAATGTTCACAACAGATTCGGATGAGGAAAAAGCGCTGGCCGGCCGGATGAAGGCTGTTCTGATGCGTTCTCCTGAAGGCAGAAAGGCCGTGGAGGATTTATCGGCGCTCGGGTATGAAGTCCTGTTCAATCCGATGGATAACACTTCGGGCACCCGCATGTTTCCTGATAAGAAACGGGTTCTCCTTGATCCGGACAAAGAGCCGGAAAAGCTGGCGGCAGCCCTGATCGGGCACGCGGAAAAAGCCGTTTATCAGGATACCCGGCCGACACAGGTAGAGCTGCTGTCCCGGCTGGATGTCAGCCTGGTGCCTTTCGGCGACAAGATTGATCTTTGCCGCGAACGCTTCGATGCCATTCTGGAAAAAGCGTATCATCGGCCGGGCGGGAAGGAAATCCTGGAACAGATGCTGGAAAACAACTGCCAGTTCAGTTTGGGAAACATGGGAGATTCCGAAGAATCAGGAAACTTTGTCAGTTGGGCGAATAACATTTACCTGAATGACAAATGCGATGACGATATGCTGGCCGACACGTTGCTGATTCAATCCAAACGGGCGACCGCGTATGCCAACCGGGAAACGCGCGAGGTTCTGCGCGATGCTTTTTCTTCATGGAAGGAGCCGGAACGGGAGGATTTCTCCTATCTGTTGGAAATGGCGTACAAAACTCCGGTCGGAAAAGAGATTCTGGATAAAGTGGCCAAGCTGGGCTACAGCTTTGCCTATGAACCCCTGTCTGATAAAACCTGCGGCGTGTGTCATCCCAAGGACTGTCAGATTGTTTTGAACCCGTCCCAGCCTCTGGAACGTCAGGTAACAACGTTGATTCACGAATGCGAACACGCGATTCAGTTCAGCCTGTGCCCCGAACTGCAATCATCAAAACTGCAGGCGGCGGATTTCCTCAGTTTCAACCGAGCCATTGAAGCGGACGCCTGCGCCTGGCAGTCGGCCTTTGCCTGTCAGCTGGAAAATATCTGGCCGAACGCTTACAGAGCCGCAAACAATACGCCGATGATGGCCTCTTATATGAATGAAATGGCGGCCTCGGGCAATGAAGAGAAAGCCATGAAGGCTTCTTTTGAGGCTTGGTATGATTTTGAACATTATCAGCGGTCGTATGAAAAAACGCATAAAGACGATATTTGTAATATTTCCGACTGGGCGGTGACGAATGGCCCGTCGGACTGCTTTACGCGGTCCATGCCGCCGGAGGAAATCCTGAATGTCTGTCTGTTGAACGGAAAACCGTATGTCACGCCGGAATTTCTGATGTCGGATGAAGCCCGGGCTGTTTCAGAGGAAACTCGGGAGGAAATTCTGCAGCAGACAGCGCGTGCGGCGTCCGGAGGAAAGGCCGATCGCTCCGTTCTGGAACTGCCGACGCGTGAAGACGTTAATTTCAAAAAGGATATCTGCCGTCTTTCCGAAGTCGATTTCCCGCACCGGGAAGCGCTCCGACGGGTCGTGAATGAAGTTTTTAAAATGCCGGACGGTCGGAAAGTTCTGGATGACTTTGATAAAACGGCTTATTACTTCGGCGCGCCGGAAAGCGGGCAGGCGGTCGAATATGTTCCCGAGGCAAACACCTTCATGCTGGATCCCGAAAAATCTCCAAAGGAACTGGCCGCGCTTTTGATGACGGCGGTGCCGGAAGTGAAAAAGCAGAAGGAAAACGGCGCTTATCACGGGTTGGCGCGGATTCGGCCTTCGCTGGAGACTTCACCGAAAGAGGAAGCCCGCCGCTTCAATAAAATTTATGAAGCCGCCGCGGTTTCTCCGGAAGTCCGGGATATCCTGAAAAAAACAGCAGAGGCCGGATACAGGTTTACTTTCGACAATATAGTGCCGCCTCATACGGTGAAAGAGAATGTTTTTTCCAGAACGTTTGTCCTGAATACACGCACGGATAATGCGGAACTGGCTGTTTCTCTGGCCCGCAGCACCCGGGAAGTCATCGAAAGACAGGAACATACCCGGCCGTCTGATTCGGAAATGCGCTGTATGTTGAAGGATCTTCAGCGCGATATACAAGAGACCCCGGCGCCCAGCTTCCATTCGATTCTGAAAGGAACGGAAAAGCAGATGCAGAAAACGGCGGCATCTCATTCAATCCCGCCTTCCCGCCCGTCTCCTGAGACGAAGCAGGATCCGAAACGCAAGGAACAACTGATGGATCGCATTGCCCGGATGAAGCGGCAGAAGGAACAAAGATAAAGATTTCACATGGTTTTTCCCCTGACGGACACATTTATGGAAAAAACGCCGCGTGTTTTTTCGTGCGGCGGGAAACAGGAAACTCCGGCTCGATATAACGCCGGGCATCTGATGTCGGCTTTTGAAGGAAACGAAGAAGAAAAGGCCGCTTTCGGGCAGCTCTGCCGGGCGGCGATGAGCATCCCGGCGGGATACGACGTTCTGTCTCAGGCCTTTTCCGCCGGCTACCGCTTTGCCTATGAAGCCGGAATGGATGAAGGGGGGGCAGAGCGGAGCCTGTGATGCGGGAACGAAATCAATCCTTCTGAACCCGCGCTGTTCGTTTGAGGCACAGCTGTCCACGCTGGTTCACGAAGCGCGCCATGCGTTCCAGAATGAAAACGGCCCGGCGACGTCGGCTTTTTATAATACGGCGGACATGATCAAGCTTCACCGGGCGATTGAGGCGGATGCCGCCGCGTATGAAATGTCTTTTGTTGTTCAGGCGAAGGAAGCGTATCCGCGGATGTACGAGGAAACGGCCGCGCGCGGTTTTCCGATGCTTCCGGCATATGAAAAGGCTCTGGCGGAAACCGGGGACGGGCGTGCGGCGATGGAGGCCTGTTTCAAATCGTGGTATGTCTGTGCGCCGTATCAGGAACGGTATGACAAGTGGTTTATCGACGATATCCGCTATATTGCGGGTCATGGCCAAAAGCGGGGATACGACGGTTACTTCATGGCGGAGACGTCATCGGAAAAGATTCTGAACATGTGCCGGCTGAACGGCCGTCCTTACGTTTCACCCGAATTTCTGGAAACGCCTCAGGCGTTCTCTCTTTCCGATGCGGATCGGGAAACCGTTTTGAAAATCACGCGTTCTTACGCGGACAGCATGGGGCGTATTTCGAGTGACCGTTCGGTTGAACGGATGTTTTCCTACGATGACCCGACCGGTGAAAAAAAACGAGCCAAAGAAGCGGCCGAACAGGAAGCCCTCCGACAGAAGCGGCTCCGGGATCAGGCTCTTCTGGACGCGCGGCGCAGAACAGCGGCATCGGGAATGCGGACAAAACCGACGGTCGTTTTTATGGATGAACCGGAAAAGAAGGGGCTGTTTGATAAGCTGAAGGAACGTTTAACCCGTTTGAAGGGCGGCCGCTGAGTTCCATATACCGACAGCAAAAAGCCCCCCAAGCGAGGGGGGCTTTTTTTTATGAGGTAAGAACTAGCATCCGCCGGTGAATGGAGAGCCGAGATTATTGGCCGAGGTCGCATTCATCTTGTAATAAGTCTTGGAAGAACCTGTCTTGGTTTCGGTCTTCGTTGCCTTCTTACATACGCCGCCTAACCGGATACGAGCGCCGGCCGTGTATCCCATCTTACCGCTCGTCTCAATCAGATATTTTGAAATACCGTTGATATAGCCGGAAGACGAAATGTTCATTGTTCCGCGTAGGTTATGAATCATACCGCCGTTTGTCGTAACGGTACTGTTGATATTCACAGTCGCATCAAGAATTTTGAACAGAATAGACGCGTCACTGCCGTATCCATCACCGGTATAATTGGACAATCCGGTGACTGTAAGGGGTGCACTGATGTTTACGATGAATTTGTTCGGATCGTAATAGTTCCCATGATCAATATTAAAGATGCTGACATCCGTCGATTTAGTTGCATTAATCGTCGTTGATCCGTTAATATTGAAGAATGCATTATTGGTATTGTTCTGATCGACCGAGACCTTAAAGATGCTTCGCCCTTTCAGCACATTGCCGGATGCATTCAAACTCAGGCCGCTGTTCCACATGTAGAAAATTATGTAGTGGCCATCCTTGTAATACGGATTCCCAGCGTTTGAGGAAATATTCACCGGACCGTCAAATGTCATATGAGAACCCTTGTTCCCTTCGAAAACGGAGAAGTTTCCTCCCGCATTATATGTAACGCTTCCGGTGCTTTTGACATTCAGTTTTGAAGCTTCTTCAAATTTAAAGCTCAAGGACGGATTCCCTGAAATCGTGAGCGGACCGGAGATGTTTAAAGTACTTCCTCCTTTAAAACTCGTATAACCATAATTGACATCGGCGCTCGTACTCAAAGTAATCTTGTTGGTTCCTTCCAAATTGACGGTGGAGCCACTGACTTCAAACAGATAACCCCATTTGTCCGTCACATAAGAAATGCTCGTGTCCTTAAGCGTTCCGCCTCCGGTAAAGAACTTCACCGAACTGTCAATCGCGCTTAACGTCAGATTCATGTTTTCAATCCGGCCGTTTCCAAGATTAACCGACTTGCCAATCGTCAGCATGGGCTTTCCGGCCGCAACACACTTAGGCGATCCCGTATACTTACTGGCAGGATAAATCTTCTTGCCGTTGAGATTGACATCTTCATTGACCGTGAAAGCCGCCGTAATGCCGATCTCCGACACACCGGACCCCAGAGCCGCCTTGAACGAAGCCATGTCCTTGGCCGCTCCATACCCGTTCGCCGTCAGATATCCGTCACAGCTGTTCACACCGCATCCGCCCGAACCATCCGCAACCTGACCCGAAGGACACGTACACTGCGTCCCCGAAGGACACGGGTCAC
>USCC01000018.1 GCA_900553035.1 uncultured Rhodospirillaceae bacterium
GGATATTTTTCCTTTGTGGCTGCCGGACACGATCAGGAAGCTGCCTGCGGCATGTTATGCGGATAAAAAGTGGATATCCGTACCGGATTTTCCTGCATCACGGCAATAAAATCCGTTGCATAATAGAAAATCGTATGGTATAATTTCATTTAAATTCGGGGTATTATGCCCACGATAAGAGAACAGGAGGAAATGATACCATGAAGCATGTAAAGACTTTAAGTTCCAACACTTTAAAGAACAGCATGAAGAAGGGCGGCTGCGGCGAATGCCAGACATCCTGCCAGTCTGCGTGCAAAACATCCTGCACAGTAGGAAACCAGAGCTGTGAAAACAGCAACCGCTAATGCGGGGCTTCGAATAAACGGAAGTTTTTAAAGAGACCCCTACGGTCGTATGATTGTAGGGGCTATTTCTTGTCTGATCAAAGAATCTGCCGGTGACGGGTTTCCCGGACAGCGATGCCGGGAAAGCCGCCACTGACAGACCACAAAGGGCAGGTAAGAAAGAAGTCATGAGACCACCAGATCGTGACTGTAATCGGGAAGAGACGGAACAGTCACCTGAAAATTAAGACAGTAGGAGAAAGTTAGCTTTGATACATCAGTATATAAATAATGGATACCATATTGTTTTGGACGTAAACAGCGGATCGGTTCATTCTGTAGACGCGCTGCTCTACGATGCCGTGGAGGTTCTGGCAAAGATCGTCCCGGATATGGAAAAACCGATGCCCCTCACGGATGACCAGAAAAAAGCAGTGAGAGAAGCGCTGGTCTGTAAGTACTCTGCAGAAGATATTGAGGATGCGCTCTCTGATATTCAGGAGCTCATCGACGCGGAGGAACTGTTTGCTGCGGATATTTACAAAGATTATGTGATCGATTTCAAGAAACGCCAGACGGTCGTGAAGGCACTCTGCCTTCATATTGCCCATGACTGCAACCTTGCCTGCAAGTACTGCTTCGCAGAGGAAGGCGAGTACCATGGACGCCGCGCCCTCATGAGCTTTGAGGTCGGAAAGAAGGCGCTGGATTTCCTGATCGCAAACTCCGGAAACCGCATCAACCTTGAGGTTGATTTCTTCGGCGGCGAGCCGCTTATGAACTGGAACGTTGTAAAACAGCTTGTGGAATACGGACGTTCCCAGGAGAAGGAGCACAATAAGAAATTCCGTTTTACGCTGACAACAAACGGCGTACTCTTAAACGATGAGATCATGGAGTTCTGCAACAGGGAAATGAGCAACGTGGTCTTAAGCCTTGACGGACGTCCGGAGGTCAATGACCGGATGCGTCCGTTCAGAAATGGTAAGGGAAGCTACGAACTTATTGTTCCGAAATTCCAGAAATTCGCGAAATCACGCGGCGAGAAGGATTATTTCGTCCGCGGAACCTTCACAAGAAACAACCTGGATTTCGGAAACGATGTCCTCCACTATGCGGACCTCGGCTTTGAGAAGCTTTCCATGGAGCCGGTAGTTGCAGCTCCGGAAGAGCCGTACTCCATCCGTGAGGAAGACCTTCCGCAGATCATGGATGAGTATGACAGACTCGCAAAAGAGTTTGTAAAACGTCAGAAAGAGGGAAGAGGATTCAAATTCTTCCACTTCATGCTTGATTTAAGTCAGGGACCGTGTGTTGCGAAACGTCTGTCCGGCTGCGGTTCAGGAACCGAGTATCTTGCAGTAACTCCGTGGGGAGACTTATATCCGTGCCATCAGTTCGTTGGAAATGAAGAGTTCCTGCTTGGAAACGTGGATACCGGCGTGGTCAACACGAAGGTGCGCGATGAATTCAAGCTCTGCAACGTATACGCGAAAGAAAAATGCAAAAACTGCTTTGCGAGATTCTACTGCAGCGGCGGCTGCGCGGCAAATTCCTTCAACTTCCACGGCAGCATTACGGATGCCTACGATATCGGCTGCGAGATGCAGAAAAAACGTATCGAGTGTGCGATCATGATCCGTGCTGCTTTAGCGGAGGACGAGGAAAACAACTAAATCGATCATAGCGGTCAGGGGGCAGAAAGCCCCGGACTGTTATTTTAAGGATGACGGAGGCGGTGCTTACGGTGGACTCCGGAATCAAGAGGGACAAAAAGCTTTTTGGACCTCGAAATCATATCAAGAAGGAGATTTTATCATGAAGAGCAACAAAGGAAAGGGACTGCTCGGCCTCCTGGGACTGCTCGTTGTGCTCGGTATCTTCGGATTTTTCGGCTATGATACTCTTCAGAAGAGTAAGCTGGTCACCGATGAGAACGGAGTGACTTCCCAGAATGGCGGAATCAAGCTCGGTCTGGATCTGGCAGGCGGCGTCAGCATTACCTACCAGGCGAAGGAAGAAAATCCGAGCGCCGAGGATATGTCCGATACCCAGTACAAGCTGCAGCAGAGAGTACAGAACTACAGCTCTGAGGCAGAGGTTTATCAGGAAGGCGGAAACCGTATCAATGTTGATATTCCGGGTGTCACAGACGCGAACAAGATTCTGGAAGAGCTCGGTAAGCCGGGATCCTTACAGTTCTATGATGAGAACTGGAACGTTGTACTGGAAGGAACCGATGTAGCTTCTGCGAAAGCTGTGATCTATAAAGACCAGCAGACAGGAAACAATAACTATGAAGTAGCGCTTACATTTACGGATGAAGGTACTAAGAAATTCGCAGATGTGACAGCAGCGAACGTCGGCAAGAAGATCGCGATCGTTTACGATAATGTGATGTACTCTAACCCGACCGTACAGCAGGCGATCACAGGCGGACAGGCCTCTATCTCCGGCATGACTTCCTATGAAGAGGCTGAGAATCTTGCATCCACGATCCGTATCGGTTCCCTTTCCCTGGAACTGGAGGAGCTCCGTTCCAACGTGGTAGGCGCGAAACTTGGTCAGGAAGCGATCACGACAAGCTTAAAGGCCGGCGCGATCGGTTTCGGAATCGTATGCGTATTCATGATCGTAGTTTACCTCGTCCCGGGTCTTGCGGCATCCCTTGCACTCTGCCTCTATGTGGCATTGATGCTGATCCTGCTCGCGGCCTTTGAGGTTACATTAACACTTCCGGGTATTGCCGGTATCATCCTTTCCATCGGTATGGCGGTTGATGCGAACGTCATCATCTTCACCCGTATCAAGGAGGAGATCGGTCTCGGAAAGACAGTTCATTCCGCAATCAAGACAGGTTTTGCGAAAGCGTTATCCGCCATCGTCGATGGTAACGTGACAACACTGATCGCAGCGGCTGTTCTTTACTGGAGAGGCTCCGGTACAGTTAAGGGCTTCGCTACAACACTTGCCCTTGGTATCGTTCTTTCCATGTTCACAGCACTTTTCGTTACAAAGTTCACACTGAATACCCTGTATAACCTTGGATTTCAGGATCAGAAGTTCTACGGCATCAGAAAAGAGAAGAAGGCGCTCAATTTCCTCGGAAAGAGAAATATCTGCTTTATCATCTCTGCTGTTATGATCCTCGCAGGCGTTGCGGGAATGGTAATGAACAAGTCTTCCATCGGAAACGCGTTCAATTACTCCCTTGACTTCCAGGGCGGTACCTCCACAAGCGTGACCTTTAATGAGGACATGTCTCTGGAGAGAATCTCAAGCGAGGTCGTTCCGGTAGTCGAATCCATCACAAACAGTGCGGATACGCAGACACAGAAGGTTGCGGGAACAAACGAGGTGATCATCAAGACAAGAACCTTAAGCGTGGAAGAGCGTCAGGCATTAGACGAGGCACTTGTTGAGAACTTCGGCGTTGACGAGTCCAAGATCACCGCAGAGAGCATCTCCGGTGCGGTAAGTGCTGAGATGAAGCGCGACGCGGTTATGGCTACAGCGATCGCTACCGTATTTATGCTTCTCTATATCTGGGTACGATTCAAGGATATCCGTTTCGCTGCAAGTGCTGTTTTAGCCCTTGTCCATGACGTATTGGTTGTAGTTGCATGCTATGCCCTCGCAAAGTGGTCCGTTGGCTCCACAGCGATCGCCTGCCTGCTTACCATCGTCGGATACTCCATCAACGCGACGATCGTTATCTTCGACCGTATCCGTGAGAACATCAAGCTCATGGGACCGAAGGCATCCACCGCTGATATCGTAAATACAAGTATCACCCAGACCTTCACACGAAGCATCAATACATCCCTGACGACCTTTGTCATGGTATTTGTCCTGTTTATCATGGGCGTATCTTCCATCCGTGAGTTCGCACTCCCGTTAATGGCAGGTATCATCTGTGGTACCTATTCTTCCGTATGCCTGACAGGCGCTATGTGGTATGTAATGACCACAAAGAAGCAGAAGAAGGATGCGGTTGAAAAACAGGCAAAGAAGGATGCTGAGAAGGCAGCAAAGGAAGCGAAGAAATCCGGAAAATAATTTTCGGGACTAATTTATAAGGCAAGAAAAATATGAAATATAAGATTCTGGCAAAAGACGGACGTGCCAAACGGGCTGACGTAGAGACAGTCCACGGCACGATCCACACGCCGGTATTCATGAATGTAGGAACTGTCGCCGCGATCAAGGGCGCTGTGTCCACCGATGACCTTCGCGGGATCGGGACACAGGTGGAGCTTTCCAACACCTACCATCTTCATGTCCGGACCGGCGACAAGCTGATCAAGGAGCTCGGCGGCCTCCACAGGTTTATGAACTGGGATCGTCCGATCCTCACTGATTCCGGCGGATTTCAGGTATTTTCCCTCGCCGGACTCAGAAAGATCAAGGAAGAGGGCGTCTACTTCAACTCCCATATCGATGGTCATAAGATTTTCATGGGACCGGAGGAGAGCATGCAGATCCAGTCAAACCTTGGCTCCACGATCGCGATGGCATTCGATGAGTGCGCTCCGCATCCGTGTACCAGAGAATACATGGAGAATTCTGTCGCGAGAACTACAAGGTGGCTGGCGAGATGCCAGGCGGAGATGGCGAGATTAAATTCCCTGCCGGATACCGTCAATAAGGAACAGCTTCTGTTCGGCATCAATCAGGGCGGAACCTTCGAGGATATCCGGATCGCGCATGCGGATACGATCTCGAAGATGAACTGCGACGGCTACGCGGTCGGCGGACTTGCGGTCGGTGAGAGTCACGAGGAGATGTACCGTATCCTCGATGCGGTGGTTCCGCATCTCCCGGAAGAGAAACCGACTTATCTGATGGGCGTCGGAACCCCGGCGAACATCCTTGAGGCGGTGGACCGCGGCGTCGATTTCTTCGACTGTGTTTACCCGACAAGAAATGGCCGTCATGGTCATGTATATACAAACCACGGAAAGATCAACCTGTTTAATGAGCAGTTTTCAAAGGATATGCGCCCCATCGAAGAGGGATGCCAGTGTCCGGCCTGCCGCTCATACAGCAGGGCCTATATCCGCCATCTCCTGAAGGCAAAAGAGATGCTCGGAATGCGCTTATGCGTGCTCCACAATCTTTACTTCTACAACACGATGATGACGGAGATCAGGGAAGCTATCGAGAACCACTGCTACGCCGAGTACAAAGAGAAAAAGTTGGAGGGCGTGACAGGGAACTATAAAGACAAGGTATAAGAAAAGGAGGTGCAACGGATATGACTAACAGCCCGGCATTTTGGATTGGATATATTGTTTTAATCTTTGCTTTCATGTACTTCATTGCGATCAGACCGCAGCAGAAGGAAAAGAAAAAAATGCAGGAACTGATGGCAAGCATCGCAGTCGGTGACAGCGTGCTGACATCCAGCGGATTCTACGGAGTGATCATTGATATGACAGACGATACCGTTATCGTTGAGTTTGGCAACAATAAGAACTGCCGTATCCCGATGCAGAAGCAGGCGATCGTCCAGGTTGAAAAACCGGAGGCGTAAGACCTGAAAAACAGAAAAAAGAGGTGCATGAAAAGGGCATTGTCTATACCCCTAACGGATGGACGGAAGAAGGCGACCCGTGGACGAGAGAACTGTTTGAAGACGCGCGTGACCACCTTCTTCTGACGGGGGACGCGCTGAACATCGTGTGTCCGGTGACGCTTATCCACGGGACAAAAGACGACTGCGTGCCTTTGGAAACATCGTTCAAAGTCATGAACGCCCTGAAATCGGACAATGTGAAACTGATTGTCCTGAAAAACAGTGGCCACCGGCTTTCGGAACCGCATGAACTGGACGTTCTGGCGGACACTTTGCGTGGCAGCCTGCGAGAAGTGCGGGAGGCGTGAACGGCTTGAGTTTCGTGCGTTAGGGGGCGTTTTCGTGTTTTCTGTACTTGCTCGGCAAAAAGGAAAACACACACTGTCCCGAAAACGCCTCAGTCTTTACTGTTACTCGAAGGCCGTGCGTTTTGTTTTTTTGCTAAGCAAAAAAGATGTTTGTGCTTCTCGGCTCTTCATTTTTTTCCCGTCTTGAGGCGGGGCGGTTGCATTTGCAGAGTATGAAAAACACAGAAAGATATTACCCCGTTTTCGTCGTGAATGTCTTTTCCTCTTTTTTGACAGAGGAGGGGCGTCCGTGCGCGGAAATCCGTCGGTTAAATTTCGGCAGAACGAGGTTGTCCGTGTCCGGGGATTATTTGTAGACGGGATCCATGCGGATGACAACGCGGCGGTTCCTGTCCTGATTTTGCGGTATCGGATGGCCGTACGGGTCGCGGTTGGGGTAAAGGGGCTGGATGTCCGCCATGCCAACGGCTCTTAAGCGTGTGGAATCAATGCCGTTGTCAATCAGAAAACGAGTGACTGCCGAAGCCCGGGCAGAGGAAAGTTCCCAGTTCGACGGAAACTGGCGCGTGTGAATCGGGTTATCGTCCGTATGTCCCTGAACCTCAAAGCGGAAAAGATTGTAGCGCGTCGCTTTCAAGGTCGAGGCAATCTTTTTCAGAATGGGAACAGCCGTTGGTTTCAGAGTGGCTGATCCGCTGTCAAACAGCGTGCTGTCATTCAGGTTCAGCACAACGCCCAGGTGGTCGTGAGCCAGAAGGGCATCTGTATCCAGCTTCAGCGTCTTGATGTCGTCGTTCAGATCGGTGATTAAAAGGGTGATCGGCTGATCCACCTGCCGATCCATGAATTCGCGCGCAATGCCGGAACGGATCTGTTCAAACATGACAACGTCCACCTTGGAAGCCGCCAGAAGCATGACGAAAAAACACATCAGAAGCGTGACCATGTCGCTGTACGTGGTCATCCACTCTTCGGCATTTTCCTCCGGCTTTTTTTCGGGCATCATGGTCGGGCTGTCCTTTTGTTAATTCATGTCGCGGTCAATCAGGAAGTGCTGCGACGGATCGAGGAAGGCGTTGACTTTGTCCTGAATGTAACGGGGGCTCTTGCGTTCGGCCAAAAGAACAAGGCTTTCAACAATCAGAAGATTCCGGAACAGCGAGTTGTCTTCACGCTGAGCGTTTTTCGTCGCGGCCGGCATGAAAATCAGGCGCGCCGCCAGAATGCCGTACAGGGTCGTAATCAGGGCGACGGCCATGCCCGTACCAATAGAGGCCGGATCTCCCCCCATGGAACCCAGCATCACGATCAGGCCGATCAGCGTACCAACCATTCCAAAGGCCGGCGTATTCGCCCCCAGTTGCTTTAAAACGTCAATGCGCTGGGTCGAACGCTGATATGTACTGAATGCGGATTCCTTCAGAATGTCACGGACTTCGGCGCCCGTATAACCCGTGATGACCAGCTCGATACCGTATTTCAGGAACGGATCGTCGCCGACGGATGTCATGGCATCGGATTCCAGACCCTGAAGGCCGTTTTTCTGAACGATATAGGCCCAGCGGACAATACGCCCGACTTCACTTTTATAAGAAAGGTTCGTATCCTGATGCTGCTTGAAAATAGAAAGAATAAGCTTGTTGGAATAAAAAACGTCTTTCGCTTCAAATCCGATGAACATCGCGGCATAGGAACCGCCGATGACGATCACAACGCTGGCCGCATCGACGAACAGATCAATTTTGTTCGTAGAGAGATAGATTGTCGCGCATACGAGAAGCCAGCCAATGATAAAACCGAAGAAAGTACCGCGTGAAAGAGACATCATATTTCCTTCATAAAAGAATCCTTGAAAAGTTTTAAGGCAGAAACGGCAAAAAATCAATGTTTTGTTTTGTCCGCAGGCTAAAGAGCCGCACAGGGGAAAATATCTCCGCCGGAAAGTTACTTTTTCTTTGATTTTTAATGCGCTTTTCTATAAAAAGAATGCAGAGTAAGGCTCACAGGAAAGGGATTTGCCCTGATTTCAATTCTGGAAAACAATCTGACCGCAATGCTGGAAATTGACGGGAGGGGGACGATACTCTCGGCCAATACGATGGCTCATCGCCTGTTCGGATACGAAAACGGCGAGCTTGTCGGGCGGCAGGTGAGGCTGATCCTGCCCAATGTGGATGACCCTGAAAACGGTTTCGGCATCCTGATCCGGCTGATTGCTTCCGAAAACGCCAATACGGCCGAAGCCGTGGGCCTGCGCCGCGACGACACCGAATTTCCCGTCGAAATCGTCATGGCTCCAACCCAGGCCGCCGACGGTGTCCGGTATGTCTGCCATCTGCGGGATATTGCACGGCGGCAGCTGTCCGAAAGCATGGATTCGATTTTGCATACGACCCTGCGCCGGGTTCTGCGTGGTCAGACGCGGGAACAGTTCTGTTCATTCATCTGTGAGAAAATCGTCGATCTGCTCGGATGTCCTCTTGTCTGGATCGGGACAAAGGAAAACGGGGGGCAGGTCAAGGTCTGTGCCGCCGCCGGAAAGCTGGCCGAAGGATTCCCGCCCAAACCCATCCGCTGGGACGATCTGACGGAACAGTTCGGTCCGACCGGGCACGCCATCCGCACGAAACAAACCTGTATCGTCGAACTGGCCGGCGATAAAATCATCGATTCCGACGGACGCGAACATACACGCCAGATTATCGTTTTCCCGCTTCTGTCTCACAACGGTATCGAAGGTGTTCTTGAAATCCACTCGCGTCTCGGACGCCTGGATCAGGGGACAATACAGCGTCTGGAATCCTTTTCACTGCGTATCGCCATGGCGATGCAGATCGCCTCGGATCAGCAGAACCTTCGCCTGCAGCGCGCCGCAATGGCGTCAGCCGCCAACGCAATTTTCATCACAGACGCCGAAGGCACGATTTTATGGGTCAACAAGGCCTTCTCGCGTTTAAGCGGATACCGTGAGGACGAAGTGCTGAACCACAAGATCAGTCTGCTGAAATCCGGCGTCCAAAGCGAGGCGTTTTATAAGGAAATGTGGGAGACGATTTTAAGCGGCAAAGTCTGGCGCGGCGAAATCGTCGAACGGCACAAGTTCGGATCTTTGTACACCGTTGAACAGATTATTACGCCGATTATGGACGTGGCGACCCATCTGTCCCATTTTGTCGTTGTGCATGACGACGTGACGGCGCGTAAAAACGCGGAAGGCCGTATCATGCATCTGGCAAATTATGACCAGCTGACAGGCCTGCCGAACCGGCGTCTGTTCCGTGAACAGCTCCGCCTGATCACCCAGCGAGCCAGGGCGCGCGGCAGCCAGGTCGCCCTGATTTTTGCCGATCTGACCAATTTTAACCGGATTAACGATACACTGGGGCATTCGGCGGGGGACAAGCTTTTGAAGGTCGTTGCCGAACGGCTGTCGAAAATGGTTTCCTCCAAGGATTTTGTCGCCCGTATCGGCGGGGACGAGTTCGCAATCATTTCCGAAGACCTGCAGAATATGGAATCCGCCGCTCTTCTGGCGCGTTCGATGATTGAAACCATTCTGTCGCCGATAACGCTTGAAAATACCGAAGTCAACGTCGGCGCCTGTGTCGGCATATCGATTTTCCCGGATGACGATGACGAACCGGACAAACTGGTGAATTTCGCGGATATGGCTTTGCATACGGCGGTCCGCTCTGCACCGAACAGTTATTTCTTCTTTTCGCAGGAGATGAACGACGAAACCGAAGACCGGCTGGCGCTGGAACGGGATTTGCGCAAAGGACTGTTGCAAAACGAGTTCGCCCTGTATTTCCAGCCGCAGCTGGATCTGAAATCCGGAAAGATAAAGGCTTTCGAGGCCCTGATCCGCTGGTTCCATCCCACACGCGGGATGGTTTCGCCCATGCGGTTCATTCCGATCGCGGAGGATACGGGGCTGATCATTCCTCTGGGAGATTGGGTGCTGAAGGAAGCACTTCATTATCTGAAGGCATGGGATGCGGCCGGTCTGCCCGACATTTCGGTCGCGGTCAACCTGTCGGCCATCCAGTTCCAGCAGGAGGATCTGGCTTCGTCAATTGAAAAAATTCTGGCCGAAAGCGGCATTAAGCCGGAACGGTTGGAGCTGGAACTGACGGAAAGCGTCGTGATGCAGGACGCCCGGAAGGCCGATAATATCTTATCCCGCCTGTCGCGTGTCCGCATAAAGCTGGCCATTGACGATTTCGGAACCGGATATTCGTCGCTGAGCTATCTGAAACGTTTCGAAGTTGACCGCCTGAAAATCGATCAGTCATTCGTCCGCGACATGACGAACAACTATGACGATGCCGAAATTGCCCGCGCTATTATCAATCTGGGCCACACGTTGGGTCTTGAAATCGTTTCGGAAGGTGTCGAAACAAAGGAACAGCTTGACCTTCTGAAACGTCAGGGATGCGACATCATACAAGGCTATTACATCAGCCGTCCCATGCCGGCGGATGAAGTTCCCGGCTTTTTGGAAAAATTCAAACCGCCTGTTTTCCCCGCCTAAAGGAAACCTTTAATATGATTTATAAACAGATCGAAATCGACCGCAAAGCCGATTATCGTCAGACATTAACTTTGCGTACGGACGTGCTGCGCCGTCCTCTGGGGCTGGTTCTTTCGGAAGAGGATACTGCGGAAGACCGCGAGGGAATTATGGTCGGAGCATTTGACGAAGATGTTCTGAAAGCGTTTGCCCTGCTTGTCCCGCGTTCGGACAGCGGGATGCAGATGCGCTATGTCTGCGTTGCTTCCCGGGATCAGGGGAAGGGAATTGGCCGTGCTCTTGTCGAATATGCGGAAACAACGGCGCTTTGCGAAGGATATACGGAAATAAGGCTGCTGGCGCGTCAGTCGGCGGAGGGATTCTATTTCAGGCTGGGGTACCGCCCTTTCGGGGATCTCTTCACACTGCGCGGACTTCCGCACCTTCATATGAAAAAAGAACTGAAAACAACGCACGAAATGATCTGAATGCCATGCATGAAAAAAGGGAGCCGGAGCCTTGAAGCCGCCGTCTCCCTCTTTTCTGACGAAGGGAGGCCTTATTATTTCTGAAGCATGGCTTCGACTTCTTTTGCCCCTTTGTCATAATACTCGAATTCATCGGGCTGAATTTCCTTAATGAGGCGCAGAAATTTCCCGGCGTGAACCTTTTCGTCGTCCATAGCGTCGGTAAAGACTTTTTTCGCGTCATCGTTCCGCGTCGCCTCAATAATCTGGCTGTAAATCTGGACGGTTTCATATTCCGAAGCAACCGCCAGACGGATCAGGCGGACAAGCTCTTCATGGGTGATTTTTCTGTTGGCGTTCAGCACAACAAACGGATCGCAAAATTCAGGCATATCTTCCTCCCTGGTTATTTTCCGGCCATCAATTCATCGGCCTCTTTCATGCCTTTGTCATAATATTTGAATTCTTCGGGTTCGATGGTTTTCATCAGCTTCAGAAAGCTCCCGATATGAACTTTTTCTTCATGAACGACGTCCATCAGGACTTTTTTCGCCAGATCGTTTGTTGTGGCTTCGGCAATCTGAGTATAAATCTGAATGGCTTCACCTTCCGAGGCAATGGCCAGGCGGATCAGGCGAACCAGTTCTTCATGATCAATTTCGCCGTTTGCGTTCAAAGCGACGAACGGATCGCAAAATTCAGGCATATCTTCCTCCTTTTCTTTGTTCCGCCTTAATTTTAGGCGATGAAAAAATAGACGGCGATATGGTTTTTATGTTCATTTTTATGTAAAAAAGGATATGATTCACGGGTGAAATAATTAAGGAATGCACGAAATAATTTGGGGAGAAAAACATGAACCGTTTGATTTTATACGCTTTTTCAGCCGTCCTGGCTTTTTCGGCACCGGTTGCCGCCGCAACCGTACAACCGCTTCCCGCGCCGGATATGACCGGTGGAAAACCGTTGATGCAGGCGTTAAAGGAACGCCGCACCGCCCGGGTATTCGGGACAAGGGAAATTGATGACAATACGTTGAGTGAAATGCTGTGGGCCGCGTGGGGCGTCAACCGTCCCGACAGCAAAAAGCGAACCGTTCCGACGGCAATGAACCGGCAGAATATTGATGTCTATGTTTTGAAAGCCGACGGTGTATGGCGCTATGATGGGCAAAAGCATGTGCTGGAACAGGCTGTCGCGGAGGATTTGCGTTCAACGGCGGATAAAACCGCGCCGGTGACCCTTCTGTACGTGGCAGATGAATCCATTGTATCCGGGATGCACGCCGGGTCGATTTATCAGAATGTCGGCCTCTTCTGTGCTTCAAAAGGGCTGAATAATGTAGTGCGCCGCTCGTTTGACCGTGAAACGCTGAACAAAGCTTTGGGATTGGACGGCGGCCGGCAGGTTCTGGCCGCGCAGTCGGTCGGCTGGTCCGAATAAAACGAATGGGGGAAGGGCACTGTCCTTCCCCTTGTCTTTTGGATAACTTGTTTTTCCGCCGCCCCTTGTTAAGATTCTGTACATATGCAGACAAACAAAAAGGGGAACGAAATGAAATATGTTACGCTGAACACGGATTTTAAAATGCCTGCCCTTGGCCTGGGCACTTGGAAATCGGAAGACGAAAAAGTTTATCAGGCGGTGCGCTGGGCTCTGAAAGCCGGTTACGAGCACATTGACTGCGCCGCAGTTTACGGGAACGAGGCAACCGTCGGACAGGCATTGCATGACGCCGTCGGTGAGGGTGACATCCGACGTGAAAAACTGTTTGTCACCTCAAAACTGTGGAACGACAGCCACAGGCCTGAAGACGTCCGCCCGGCTCTTGAAAAAACGCTGAAGGATCTGCAGCTGGACTACCTTGACCTGTACCTGATGCACTGGCCGATTGCCGAAGACAAGTCCGGGGCGCCTGTCTCCCTGAACGATATCCCTCTTGACGTGACATGGGCGGAAATGGAAAAGGCGAAAAACGACGGTCTGGTGCGATCCATCGGCGTATCGAATTTCAGCCGCAAAAAGCTGGCCGGCCTGATGGAAAAGGCCGAAATCACTCCTGCGGTCAACCAGGTGGAAGTCCACCCCTATCTGGCCCAGACGGATCTGATTGAATTCTGCCGTTCCAACAACATCGCCGTGACGGCCTATGCGCCTCTGGGATCCGGCGATCGTCCGGAAGCCATGAAGGAAAAGGACGAACCGGCTTTGATGGAAAACCCGGTCATTATTGACATCGCCGACCGCGTGAACGCAACTCCGGCGCAGGTCATTCTGGCCTGGGATCTGGCTCGCGGCCTGATCGTCATTCCGAAATCGGTTAATTTTGAACGCATCCAGGAAAATCTGGCGGCGGCGGATCTTTCGCTGGACCCCGAAGATGTCGAAAAGATAACCGCGCTGGACAGGCATTACCGCTTCATTTCCGGAAAATCGTTCGTTACCGGCGACTATACGCTGGCCAATATCTGGGACGAATAGCGTTTTGTGCTTTCAGGGCGCCGGGGAATTTTCTCCGGCGCTTCTGTTTTGAAATTTTCAGTAGACAAGACCGCAAAACGGATTAAACTTTTGAACGTCTTTTCCTATTTTGAAAGAGTGCCGAATGAATACGCCCCTGTCCGTTTTAAATACCGTTTTCGGATACGGTTCTTTTCGGGGAAAACAGGCGGAAATCATCGATTGCATCATGAATGGAAACGATGCGCTTGTCCTGATGCCGACGGGGGGCGGTAAATCGCTGTGTTATCAGGTGCCGGCTCTGTGTCTGGAAGGAACGGCCGTTGTGGTTTCTCCTCTGATTGCGTTGATGCAGGATCAGGTCGGCACGCTGAAACAGTTGGGAGTGCGTGCCGAAGCGCTGAATTCGTCGTTGAGCTATCCGGATGTCCGGCGGGTTGAAAAGCTGATTCTGGACGGCGCACTGGACCTGGTTTATGTCTCGCCGGAGAAGCTGAATACGGAAAGTTTTCAGGCGTTGCTGAAAAAAGCCCGCATTTCTTTGTTTGCCATTGATGAAGCCCACTGCGTATCGCAATGGGGGCATGATTTCCGCCCGGAGTATACGCAGTTCGGACTTCTGAAAGACTCTTTCCCGGCCGTGCCCCGGCTGGCGCTGACGGCCACGGCGGACGAAGAGACACGGCAGGACATCATCCGGCACCTGCATCTTGAAAACGGCCGCGTTTTCGTGTCAAGCTTTGACCGGCCGAACATTGAATATTCTGTCCAGATCAAGGAAAACGAGAAAAAACAACTTTTTGATTTTATCTGCGAACGTCACCCGGGCGAGTCCGGTATCGTTTACGCCATGTCCCGGCGAAAAGTCGAGGAAATTACGCGCTTCCTGTCCGAAAAGGGGCTTCACGCCCTGCCGTATCATGCCGGTCTGGATCGGAAGGAGAGGGAGACAAACCAGGACGTTTTTCTGCGTGAAGAAGGCGTTATCATGGTTGCGACAATTGCTTTCGGCATGGGAATTGACAAGCCCGACGTCCGTTTCGTCGCGCATCTTGACCTGCCGAAAAGCATTGAAGCCTACTATCAGGAAACCGGACGCGCCGGACGCGATGGGTTGCCTTCTGACGCATGGATGATTTACAGCCTCTCGGACGTTGTCCAGTTACGCCGTTTCATTGACGATTCCGAAGCCGACGCCGCTCATCGGAAAATCGAGCACCGCCGGCTGAACACACTGCTGGCCTATGCGGAAACCGTGCGTTGCCGCCGTCGGGTGTTGCTTGAATATTTTGGTGAACAGAGGGCCGAAGACTGCCGGAACTGCGACAACTGTCTCAACCCACCGAAAACGTATGATGCGACAGTTGACGCCCAGAAGATGCTGTCGTGCATATACCGGACGCAGAAAGATGCCTGTTCATTCGGAAGCCGCCACATCATCAATATTCTGCGCGGCAAGGAAGACGAGAAAATCGTAAAGTTCGGTCATGAACAGCTCAGCACATTCGGCATCGGAGCCGACCTGTCCGATCGTCAGTGGCAGTCCGTCCTGCGCCAGCTGGTTATTTCCGGTTATGTTGCTGTGAATCCGGCTTATTCAACGTTGGAACTCACGCCGGCATCGCGTTCTCTTCTGCGCGGCGATGTCCGTCTGGAACTGCGTGAAATGCCTGTGGCGGAAAGGAAAAAGGCCGGAAAGCCCGCAAAGACGAAATTAAAGGCCGCCGCGGCACTGAACGATGCCGATTATGAACTGTTCCTGCGTCTGAAGGAAGTCCGGCTCTCGCTCGCCCGGGCAGAAGGTGTGCCAGCGTACATGATTTTAAGCGATGCGGCTCTGATGTCAATGGCACAGCTACGGCCGCACGTGCTGGAACAGATGCTGATGGTTCCGGGGATCGGCCGCCATAAGCAAGAAAAATACGGCCGGATTTTTCTGGAGGTTTTGCAGAATTAAAGGGGACGGCGCATGCGAACCTGGTCTTTGATCTCAAGACCGTCCTCAATGATTTTTTCCGCATAGTTGCGTGTGAAATAGCCTTCGTCCGTTTCGTAGACCTTAAAGCCGCAGGATTCATAAAAACGCTGCGGCATGGTGTCTTTTCCGGTCGCGATTTCAAGGACGCGAAAGCCTTCGCCGCGGGCGCGTTCAATGGCGTTTTCGATCAGTTCGCGTCCGACTCCCCGGCGTTTGAATTTTTCGTCAACGGCAAGGTTCTTGATTTCCGCGGCGCCGTTTTTAATATCCTTCAAGACGTATTCGCCGATGACGGTCTCTTTCAGAAAGGCTCCGAAACAGCGGCCTTTATTCAGATACTTTTCGATTTTCCGAATATCCGGATCGGCCGACAAAAGAAGTGTCAGCGGGTAATTCCGGGCAATTTCTCTGATGATGATTTTCATATTCGTTCCTCCGTACGGCGAGTATAGCGCCGGATTGCAAAAAAGGCTCCGAATTTTTAATATCGAAGCCTTTTTTATGTTTGTCTTTGCGTGTATATGTTTTTTTTGACCGGACGATCCTTGGGGCATAACGCCCGGATGTCCGAAGCTCCCGAGCCACGGGGTTCGGCCTTTTCTTCCTTTTCATTTTTCATCTCCTTCAGATAAACGGACTTTGACATCATACGTAAATTTGCTAGGCTGTCAAAAGGAACCAGCAAAGGACAGGTCATGAAAGCATATACTCAGGGTGAAATCGATTATTTCTGTGGTGTTTACGCCATTATCAACGCCTGCCGCCGGATGATGAGCCGCCGCCGTCCGTTTTCCTATAATGACGGATGCCTGTTTTATCAGCATCTGATGGACAAACTTATTGCGGACGGACGGATTGCCGAAGTCCTGCATCACGGGACGGATTATGATTTGCTGGGCAGCCTTCTGGAAGAGGCACGCGCGTATATGCATGAAACGTTCGGAGCCCGGCTGGTATTTGACCGGCCGTACGCCGGCACGGATAAAACGCTGGAACAGGCGGCCCGGGAGATCGGAGAAACTTTGAAAAATCCTCTGAATTCATACATCATCCGCTTTAACAACAGGGAAGTGGGCGACCATTGGTCTGTCATTGCGGGAAAAAGCCGGGAAAAATTCAGCCTGTTTGACAGTTACGCTTATCCGGCCATTAACCTGCAGACATCCTCCTGGATTCCGGAAAATGTTCCTCTGAAAATTACGGAAAAGAACCCGACCGGAGCACCTCAGCCTCCGAAAGGGGCGACGTACATCGTCAAACACGGTCTGGTTTTTCTTTCTCTGTCATAGAGGGCTTTGTATCTCAACGCCGACCAGGAGTGAAGTCAGATTTTATTGCTAAGCAATAAAAAGGGAAATACTTCTCGGAAGCTTCGGTTTGGGCAGGGCAGACCGTCCAGTTTAAAGGATCGTGCAGGTTCGAGTTCGTTCCCCAGAGCCGTTGGTCAGGAGTGAAGTCAGATTTTATTGCTAAGCAATAAAAAGGGAAACACTTCTCGGAAGCTTCGGTTCGGGCAGGGCAGACCTGTCCAGTTCGGGACGTTTCCGGTAGCTGTTTCACGGAGTTTTCGTCGTATATTCATCACCTCAAAAAACTTCCGCCGTGCCGGATACGGAGTTCCTCCCTCGCAAAAAGGCCCCGCTTTTCAACGGGGCCTTTTCATGTTTTTCAGCAAAGCCTTATTTGATGGCCAAACGCGGCTTTCCTTCGACAACCGGCTTCACAACGATACGGGCGTCAACAGCGACGGCGCCGCTTTCGTCAACCAGAAGCGGGTTGATGTCCAGTTCCGTAATTTCGGGAATATCGACAATCATCTGTCCGATCTGCACCATGATCTGCACGATCTGGTCAATATCAGCGGCCGGACGGTCGCGATAGCCTTTCAGCAGATTGTAGATACGCGTCTTGGACAGAGCCGACAAAGCCTGAGCACGGTTCAGCGGGGGAAGGGCAATCGAGCTGTCCTTGATGACTTCGACTGCCGTACCGCCCTGGCCGACCATGATTGCCGGGCCGAAAATGGGATCCGTGGTCACGCCGACAATGACTTCGTGCGGGCGCGGCTTGGAAATCATTTCCTGAACCGTCACGCCGTCCAGCTTTGCATTGGGCAGATTCTTCGCAATGCGCGTCAGCATTTCATCCGTCGCCTTTTCAACTTCTTCCGGAGTTTTCAGGCCCAGGACGACGCCGCCGGCATCGGATTTGTGCGTAATGTCGTTCGACAGAATCTTAACCGCAACCGTTGTACCGATTTCTTCCGCAATTTTGCGGGCTTCAGCGGCGTTCGTCGCGATTTTCGTCCGCACGACAGGAATGCTGTAATGCGTAAAGACTTCCTTCGCCTCAAATTCCGTCATGATGCTGCGGCCGTCGGCCATGACTTTCTTCACAACGGCTTCGGCGGCAGCTTTGTTGACCGGAAGCGTTTCAGGCTTCACAGCGTCAACCTTTTCACGCGTTTCGCGCAGAGCCTGAGAATCAGCCACATACACAAACGCCTTCACGCCGCGTTCGCCGGATTCAAAGTTCGGCAGGCCGAATTTCTTGAACATTTCAATACCCGGCAGGACGACATAACCGCCGACCCAGCATCCGAAAATGCGACCCGATTTGCGTTCGGATTCAACCGCCAAAACCTTTTCGGCGACTTCTTCTCCCGAAGTCACGCCCGTCGGAACGTACATCACCAGAATATCTTCAACTTCCGGCGCATCCAGAAGGACGTTCAGGGCATCCGCATAACGCTTGCCCGGTGCGTCACCGATAACATCGACAGGGTTGGAATGCGACCATGTGGACGGCAGAACGGCGTCCAGCTTCGCCTTTGTTTCGTCAGACAACTTTGTCAGCTTGCCGCCGGCCTGAATCAGTCCGTCAACCGCCAGAACGCCCGGTCCGCCGCCGTTCGTCAGGATGACAAGATTACGGCTTTCGACGCTTTCGCGGAAGTTCAGGAACTGCATCGCGGCATACATGTCTTCCAGATCCTGCAGGCGGATGATGCCCGCACGGTCAAAGGCCGCGTCATACACGTTGTCCCCGCCCGCCAGAGCGCCTGTATGGGAAGCCGCCGCTGCGGCGCCTTCGGCAACACGCCCCGACTTGATGGCGAACAGGGGTTTTTTCTTCGCAACACGGCGTGCGGCCTTCATGAAGCCTTCGCGATCCTTGACGGATTCAATGTACATGAAAATCGCGTTCGTGTCCGGATCATCGGCCAGATAATCCAGCATGTCCGGGAATGCGGCTTCCATGGCGTCGCCGATGGAGGAAAAGTAAGAGAAACCGATGTTTTTCGGCTTGGCCCAGTCAAGAACGGAAACGCACAGAGCGCCGGACTGGGAAATAAAGGCGATTTTGCCGTTAATGGCCGGAGTCGTTGTAAAGCTGGCATTCAGGCCGATACGCGGCACCAGCGTGCCCAGGCAGTTCGGACCGACCAGGCGCATACCGTATTTCTTTGCCGTCGCCAGCGTTTTTTCCTGCAGGTTTTCACCGGCTTCGTTCTTGATATTCAGACCCGCCGCAATGATGATGGCCGCACGCGTGCCTTTTTCACACAGCTGCTGAATGGAATCGGGAACAGCCGTGGGGGGAATGCAAAGCACGGCCAGATCCGGCGTTTTGGGCAGATCCGGGACGCTCTTGTAGGACTGCACGCCGTGAATCAGCTCGCCTTTGGGGTTGACGGGCATGATATCGCCCTGGAAACCGCCTTCCAGCAGGTTTTGCATAATCACAGAACCGACCGACATCGGACGGTTGGAAGCTCCGATCAACGCAACGGATTTCGGTGCGAAGAGCTTGTCAAGGTTTTCTGTAGTCATTATCGCCTCTGATAATACAATGAAAAAAAATTAAGCCAATATTTCAGGAATATCAGCTTCTTCGAAATGGATTCGTCGGAGCTACTTTGGGATATTTTTGATTTCAAAGCAACCCCAAAAAGTCCTTGGGAAGGAATATTTTTTCTTTTCCTGTCAATTTACCGCGGAATGTGGTATTCAGGACATCATGAAGAAGTTCGGCATATTTTCCTGCGGCCTGATTTTCGGCCTTTCGGCGGTTTCCGGCGTCCGTGCGGCGGAAGACCTGCGCATTGCCGTCGTGGCGCCCGAAAACAGCGGGCGGGAGCAGGAGGTTATCACCGGTCTGGAAATGGCTCTGAAGGATCTGAACGCCTATACTTCTTATAATGTCAGTATCCGTTCGTATCCCGAAACATGCCGCACCGAAGAGGATCGGCGGGCCGCCGTCCGTATTGCCGAAGAAAATCCGTCCTTTGTCATCGGGTACGTCTGCGCCTATTCGGCCATGGCGGCACAGCAGGAATACGCCGCCCGCAATATTCCTTATTTCACCCTGTCCATTGTCGCGCCGAGCCTGACGTCGCAGAAAAACGAAAATGTCGTCCGGCTGTGTCCGCGCACGGACCGGCAGTTTGCCGACTTCGCCGAAATGCTGAAACAGCGTTATCCGGGGCGGCGTTTTATCCTTCTGGACGACACGACGCCGGACAGCGGAAAGTTCATGGACGTTCTGGAAAAAGCGCTGGATTCCAAGCGGGTAAAACGCCTGAAAGTTCCCCTGAGACAGGCGAACAAAAATATTAAAATGTTGTCGCAACAGTCTGATTTTAAAGCTGATTTTATTGTAATCGGCTCTGTAATTCCCGACGAGGCCGTCCGTCTGATTTCCCGGGTTCGTGAAGCCGGAATTAAAACGCCGGTGATCGGTCTGGATGTTCTCGGCACGCCTGAATTCAGCCGTATGATCGGTTCGATGAAGGAAGGGATTTACTACTATGCCTTTGAAGACCGCCGCCATTCCTTTGACGCGGCCGGTCTGATCGCCGGAATGCGTTTTTCCGGCATTGAGCCGACCCAGGCCGCGATCGCGTCCTATGCCGCCGCCCAGATATGGTGGCAGGCTCGGCGGAACGCCGGGGAAGGGAGGCTTGCCCTGCATGATCGGACCTATGAAACGGTCATGGGATCCGTTTCCATTGACGGCGGCGGCGATATCCGCGACGGGCTGCCCGGCGTGCTTTACCGGTGGGAGGGGAACACGCCTGTACCGGTTTATTAACACCCTGAAAAATAACGGAAAACAGGCGGTTTTTTCTGAAAGAAAAGAAAAGCTTTCCTTTTCGGTGCGGTTCGGTGTAAAAAAGGATAACTTTTTTATTTAATATTGAGGATGAAACATCATGGCAGGAAGCGTAAACAAAGTCATTTTGGTCGGCAACGTCGGCAAGGATCCCGAAGTGCGGCAGTCGGGGAGCGGGCAGAAAATCGTGAATTTCCCGCTGGCCACCTCTGAAACATGGAAGGATAAGTCCGGCGAACGTCAGGAAAAGACCGAATGGCACCGCATCGTCATTTTCAACCAGGGGCTGGCTGAAATCGCCGAACGCTATGTCAGGAAAGGTTCAAAGCTGTACGTGGAAGGGGCTCTGCAGACCCGCAAATGGACGGATCAGACCGGCGCCGATAAATACACAACCGAAATCGTTCTTGGGAATTACCGCGGGGAAATGACTCTTCTGGACAGCAAGGGATCCTCTTCCGACAGTTCCTTTGCTTCCGCCGCGCCGGCCATGAATATGGACGCCGGGTCGGGATGGGATGCCAAACCGGCCGGAAATGCGGGCGGCTTTGATGACGAGATTCCGTTCTAAAAGGAACGCAGAGGCTCCCGTCGGTTATCAATGTTGATTGGATGTAAAACGTGTCTGTAGAAAATAGTGTCAGTGAAGCTTCGATCGCGCCCGTCGTTATCGAAGAGGAAATGAAGCGTTCTTATCTTGATTACGCCATGAGCGTTATCGTGGCGCGTGCGCTGCCGGATGTGCGGGATGGTCTGAAACCCGTTCACCGCCGTATCCTGTACGCCATGCATGAAAGCGGTTATGATTATAACAAGCCTTTCCGCAAATCCGCCCGTATCGTGGGCGATGTCATGGGTAAATATCATCCGCACGGCGATGCCGCCATTTACGACGCCATGGTTCGTATGGCGCAGGATTTTTCAATGCGGGTGCCGCTGATTTCCTCTCAGGGGAACTTTGGTTCAATTGACGGCGACCCTCCGGCCGCCATGCGTTATACGGAAGCCCGGCTGGGCCTTTCCGCGCATATGTTGCTGGACGATATTGACAGGGATACGGTAAATTTTCAGCCGAACTATGACGAAACGGTCAACGAACCCGTCGTTCTTCCGGCGCGTTTCCCGAACCTGCTGGTCAACGGGGCGGGCGGTATTGCGGTCGGGATGGCGACGAACATTGCTCCCCATAACCTGGGTGAAGTTATTGATGCCGCCATTGCTTATGTCGACAATCCGAACATTACATCTGAAGAACTGCTTGAAATCGTCCCGGGGCCTGATTTCCCGACGGGCGGTTTGATCCTGGGCCGTTCGGGTTCGCGGTCGGCCGCTTTGACCGGGCGCGGCTCCATCATTATGCGCGGACGGACTCATATTGAAGAAATCCGAAAGGACCGCTGGGCGATCATCATTACGGAAATTCCGTACCAGGTCAACAAAGCGGCCATGATTGCGCGGATGGCCGAACTTGTCCGTGAAAAAACGATTGAAGGAATTTCCGACCTGCGTGATGAATCTGACCGGCAGGGCATTCGCGTTGTCGTCGAAATCAAACGCGAACATCACCCGGAAATCGTCCTGAACCAGCTGTTCCGCTATACAGCCTTACAGACGAGTTTCGGCGCGAACATGATTGCCTTGAACGCCGGACGGCCGCAGATGATGAACCTGCATGACATGATTGCCGCGTTCATTGAATTCCGCGAAGAGGTTATCCGCCGCCGGACGATTTACGAACTGGGTAAAGCGCGCGACCGGGCGCATCTGTTGGTTGGTTTGGCGATCGCCGTTGAAAACCTCGACCCGGTCATCAAGTTGATCCGCGAAGCGCCCAATCCGGCTGTCGCAAAGGAACAGCTGATGGCGAATGATTGGAAAGCCGCAGATGTTGAGCCGCTGATCGTCCTGATCGACGATCCGGAATACAAGGTCGTGGATGGAAAATACAAGCTGTCCGAAGAACAGGCAAAGGCCATTTTGGATTTACGTCTGCACCGTCTGACCGGTTTGGAACGTGATAAAATTCATGCTGAACTGATTGAACTGGGCGGTGAAATCAAGGAGCTTCTGTCCATTCTGGGTTCCCGCGAAAAGCTTTACGGCATCATGCGCGATGAATTGATCGAAGTCCGCCAGCAGTTCGCTACGCCGCGGCGCACCACGATTGAAGACGTGGAATTCGAACATGATATTGAAGACCTGATCCAGCGCGAAGACATGGTTGTAACGGTTACGAACACAGGCTACATCAAGCGCGTTCCGCTGTCGACTTACCGGGCACAGCGGCGCGGCGGAAAGGGCCGGTCGGGCATGAACACGCACGAAGAGGATTATGTCACCAATCTGTTCGTGGCCAGCACGCATACGCCGGTTCTGTTCTTCTCCAGCGCAGGGCAGGTGTACAAGATGAAAGTCTACCGTCTGCCGATCGGTTCGCCGCAGTCCGCCGGAAAAGCGCTGATCAACCTGCTTCCTTTGAAACAGGATGAGCGCATTACGACAATCATGCAGCTGCCCGAAGATGAGAAGGAATGCGAAAACCTTGACGTCATGTTCGCCACACGTTCCGGAGGCGTACGCCGGAACAAGCTGTCCGATTTCGTGGACGTCAAGGCAAACGGCAAAATCGCCATGAAGCTGGATGAAGGTGATACGCTGATTGATGTGAAGATCTGTACGGATGAGCAGGACGTTCTGCTGGCGACGAAAGGCGGCAAGTCCATTCGCTTCCCGGTTTCCGACGTCCGCGTCTTTTCCGGCCGTACTTCGACCGGTGTACGCGGCATTCGACTGGCTTCGGGCGACGAAGTGATTTCGATGTCCGTGCTGATCCATGCGACGGCAGATGTTGAAAAACGGAATGCTTATCTGAAAATGGCCAAGGCTCTGCGCCGTCAGGAAGGTCTTGAAGACAGCGGTACGGATGATCTGGAAGAAACGACTGTCACGCTGACAGATGATGAATTCCAGACCATGCAGTCCGCAGAGGAATTCATCCTCACCGTGACGGACAGCGGTTATGGCAAGCGTTCTTCGGCTTATGAGTACCGGATTACCGGGCGCGGCGGCCAGGGCGTTACGAATATTGACAATACGAAACGCAAAGATTCCGTCGTGGCGTCTTTCCCGGTTTCTGATGCGGCGCATATCATGCTGGTAACGGACGGCGGCAAGCTGATCCGCATGCCGGTCAAGGATATCCGTATTGCGGGGCGCAACACGATGGGCGTTATCCTGTTCCGTCTGAACGATGCCGAACATGTCGTTTCGGCGACCTGTATCGAGGATTATGAGGACGGGGAAGAAACAGTGGAAAACGAAGCGTCTGAAGCCGAAACTGCCGACAACAATGTATCGGACGGTGCGGACGTTGCGCCTGTTGCGGAAGAATAGAGCGGGAGAGGGGCTGTGTCTGAAACTATCGGCATTTACCCGGGGACTTTTGATCCTGTTACGTACGGTCATCTGGACATTGTCCGCCGTGCCATTTCCGTTGTTGACCGCCTGATTGTCGGTGTGGCGGTCAACGAAATCAAAAAGCCTTTGTTCTCTCTTGAAGAACGGCTGCGTCTGACACAGGCGGAAGTCCGGCTGATTGCGGAAGAAACAGGAAAAACGATTGAAGTCAAGCCGCTGGACAATCTGCTTGTGAAATTTGCCCGTCAGCATAATTCTCACATTATTTTCCGTGGGTTGCGTGCTGTTTCGGACTTTGAGTACGAGTTCAAAATGTGTGTGATGAACCGCCGTCTGGCACCGGAAATCGAAACAGTCTTTCTGATGGCTTCGGAACGGCATCAGTTTGTTTCATCGATTTTCGTCAAAGAAATCTGTCGTCTGGGCGGCGATATTTCCACTTTTGTCTCGGAAGACGTCGCGAAAGAACTGATGAACCGATATGAAGAATTGGGTGAAATCAATGAGTAAGGAAAATACGCTGTTACTGGAACTGAAGGATGGGACGGTCGAAATCGAAATGCGTCCGGATCTGGCGCCAAAGCATGTGGCCCGCATCAAGGAACTGGTGCGTCAGGGATTTTATGACGGTTTGACCTTTCATCGTGTTATTGACGGTTTTATGGCGCAGACGGGGTGTCCCAACGGAACCGGAACGGGCGGCAGCGGTCAGAAGCTGAAGGCTGAATTTTCCGACGAGCCGCATGTCCGCGGGACAGTTTCGATGGCTCGGGCGATGAACCCGGACAGTGCTGACAGCCAGTTTTTCATCTGTTTTGATGAATGTTCGTGGCTTGACGGCGAATATACCGTTTGGGGAAAAGTCGTCAAGGGCATGGATCTGGTCGATAAAATTAAAAAAGGAAAAGGTTCGGGAGGGGCTGTCAAGGATCCGGACATCATTGTTTCCATGAAACTGGCGGCGGATAAGTAATATGGATGAACGGACGCCGGAAGTATCGATTATCATTCCGACCTATAATATCGAAAAATATATAGGAGCGTGTCTGGAGTCTGTTCTGTCTCAAACATTTCAGGATTTTGAGTGTATTTGCGTCAATGACGGTTCAACGGATGGCTCTCTGTCCATTCTCCAGTCTTATGCCGCGCGAGACCGCCGCATTCGGGTCATAGATCAGACCAATCAGGGGGGAAGCGCGGCGCGGAATGTTGCTTTGAATGTCGCCCGCGGACGGTATATTTCTTTTTTGGATAATGATGATCTGTATCACCCGCAATATCTGGAAATACTTCATCACTATGCCGAAAAGGAAGGGGCGGATATTGCTGTTTGCAATTACGGTGTCTTTTTCGGTGATGACGCCGTTGAATTCACGGATTACGGGAAAAATTTCGTTCGGCCGAAGCTTGTGACCTCTCGTCCGTTTTATGATTATGTTGTTCGGAAAAAGAAAATCCACATGCTTATGTGGACGAAGCTTTACCGGCGCGAAATTCTGGAAAATATCCGTTTTGCTCTGACGCTTCCGGCGATTAACGATGTTCTGTTCAATCTGGAAACGCTTCGTGCGGCCCGGAAGCTTGTGACGTGTCGGTATACGCTGATCTGGCACCGGATTTTGGCGGAATCTCAGACCAGCAGCAAAGTCAGTGAGAAAAAAATATATGAATACAAGGACTTGGTTTCGGCTGTCAATGAGCGGATTTTAACGGAAGATTTGTCCGGCAGAGAAAAAAAACGCTTGAAACTCTTCAATACGAAGAATGCATATTATAATTTCATTTATTCCCTGATGATATTCAATGATCTTTCCGAAAAGGATCCGATGTTCGGTTTAATTCTTGAAACTCTGGATGAACTGGAAAGTCGGGGATACATTGATTCTTCAATGTTGAAAATCCAGGATCGTCTGATTTATAGAGCGTTCAAAGCAAAACGCCTGAAAACAGTTCGTCGTTTGATGAAAATAAGGAAACTCCTGACGCATTAATTTCCGGACTTCTGCACCACCTTCAGCAAGACTACGGAGAAAACGGATGCACATCGAGGCCATTTAGACCTTGAAATATGACAACGGAAATGGCATTATATTTAAGTAAGTAGATGAGTAGAACTCACCAAAAAAAGGAATTGCCCCGGATGCTCGAACATCCGGGGCTTTTTTTACCACGCCTTAGAGATAAAGGCTAAGGTAAAAAGGATGACCAGTAAAACCAGCCTCCCTCCTTGCATAAGCTGATGAGTAATTGCACTCACCTCCTTTCAACCGGAGTTCCCGGGCAAGGGTGACGGGAAGGAAAGCCCGCCACACCCCCGTTCTAAAAGCATAGAACGGGAAACGCGACTCTTTTTTGATTTTGAGCCTCTCTCTTATACAGAGGGAAGGGCAATCAAAAAGGAACGCGTTCCTTTTTGATTGTCTGCCCCTCAGCGAAGAGAGAAAAGCGTTTGGTCAAGGGCGAAAAGCGGTGAAGTGCTGGGCGGGCTGACGGAAGATAAAGACAGCTCCAGCAAGACAACAGAGAGAACAGAGATTCTCCTGCTTCTGCACATCGAGGTCATTTAGACCTTGAAATATGACAACGGAAATGGCATTATAATAGGTGAACGTGAGATATTGCTCACCTAAAAAGGAATTGCCCCGGATGCTGTGAACATCCGGGGCTTTTTTTACCACGCCTTAGAGATAAAGGCTAAGGTAAAAAGG
>USCC01000019.1 GCA_900553035.1 uncultured Rhodospirillaceae bacterium
GGGACGGCCGTATCGCGGCGAACGTTTCCGTAAACGTCATGAATATGTCTCTGGACGGGGAAGCTCTGAACCTGTTTCAGCTGGGCACCGTCCTGTCCGCGCCGGAGTTCCGCGGCCGGGGACTTATCCGGAAACTGATGGAAGCGATTTTCCGGGACGCGGGAGAAGGGGCCGAATTTTACCTGTTCGCAAACGAAAGCGTTCTGAATTTTTACCCGAAGTTCGGCTTTGAAAAATGGAAACAGTATCAATACACGGCTCCGATTTCCAACCGAAGCCGACACACGGCGCAGGCGGTTCCGATGGAAACGGCGGAGGACTGGTCTTTTTTCCGGAACATCCGGAAACGATACCGGAGCCAGAGCCGTCTGGTCATGGACAACGACGGGCTTCTGATGTTTTATCTGTCGCAGTCTCTGCGGAAAAACGTGTGGTATGTCAACGATGCGGATGCTTACACCGTTGCTGAAATTGAAAACGGTCGGCTTGTGGTGCATGACGTATTCGTCCGGAACGAATTTACATGGCCGGCATTTTTTCAGGCGTTTGGCCCGGACGTGCGCGAAGCCGTCTTTACGTTTCCGCCGCGCCGTCCGGAAGGATTGAGGAAAGAAGAACGGACGAACGGTGATTCCCTTTTCATCAAAGGCGACGGTCTCCGCCGCCGTATGGATGCCCTGACGGTATTCCCGGAATTATCCCACGCCTGAACGGCGGCTTCAGCGGCGAGGACAAAACGCCGCAGTAGGGGAAGCGGAAATATATTCGGGCAGTGTTTTTTTCTTATGGTCTGGTACAAAAACGTTTGTGTTTTTGGCCGGGGCAGGAAACAGAAGCAGAGAAAGAGGAACGCGCTTGAGGAGCGGGGAAGGGGGAGACTGTTTTCAGGCTGTCAGGGCATAGAAATTCCTGAGTGTTTCCGATTTTAAAAGATCCGGATTGTTTTTACAGAAATCGTACAGCATCACGTAAATCAGAGCCTGTTTTTCGGGAGGAAGAATGATGTTTTCATGTTCCTGCCACTTCTGTGCTTCAGAGATCACACGCGTCAGAAATTCCGGATCCAGGCAGTTTCTTTCGCCGTCCTTGATTTTCATGGCTCCCGTGCCCGTCAGAATCCAGTTTGCATTGAACCCCAGCCGCACCAGCTCTGCCAGCATGGCGCCGCCAATGATGCTTTTGCCATTTTCATAGGTCTGCCACGTGATGTAATGGCATCCGATGCATTCGGCCATTTTGCGCTGGCTCAATCCAAGAGTTTGACGAATAAGCTTTATCCTGTCATGCAGTGTCTCCGAAAGCGGCGGACTTTTTTCTTTTTCCATGGCGCAACTCCATAAACCCGGGCGCAAGTTTACGGATGCATATAAAAATATGTTGATATGCATATTTTTATATGTCAATATCTAGAAGTAAGCGATGCAAACCGCATATCTCCCCGGAACGGCGGAAAATCCGTTAAGCGGAGAACGAGGAATGCTTTTTTCGTGGCGGAAAGAACGTCAAACTTGCTTAAAAACGGTCTTTCCGCCGGCCTGTGACATAAAAAACTTTGCTTCAATCTTTTGTGGAAGGAGGATTTAGACAAAGTATTTTATGCATTCAAGCGCTTTTCTTATGTTAATGAAAAAAAGAACGGGCGTAAACGTTAAAAAGCATTCCTCCCTGATTATATATAGGGAGGAAAAATGAAGAAATGTATATTCGTGCTGTTTTTTGCGCTCTTTTCTTTGAATGCGTCCGGAGTTTCGGCCGTTTCATTGAAGCTTGGACGTCTGGAAGAGCAGGGCCAGACCTTCAGCGATAAGTCGCGTCTGAAATTTGCTTCGGGCGGAGACATCAAGGAACTGCCGCCGTCCTGTCCGGAACCGCCAAGCTGTCCCACGGAAGAGGAAATGTGTAAAAGTTACCCGACACCGGAGAGCTGTCGTTCAAACAGCGACTGCCCGTCGAATTCGATTGCGAAGTACTGCAATTCGGCGACGCATGTCTGTGTCCAATGCATTTCAGACTCTCAATGTTCCGGAGAGGAGGTCTGTGAGAACGGCGTCTGTAAGGCGACGGCCTGCAAAACGCCGGAAAGCTGTAAATCGGACAGCGACTGTCCGTCGAATTCGACGGCACCTCATTGTGATTCCGCGGCGAAACGGTGTGTTCAGTGTGTGACGTCCTCTCATTGCAGTGCGGGAGAAACCTGTGAAAGCGGCGTTTGCAAAGCGCCGGCCTACACGGATTTTGAAAACGTCTCCTGTCCGTCGGAATATCCGGAAAAACAGGAGGTCAACGGTATTGTAAGCTGTACATGCAATGCAACCTCGTGTTCGTCCGGAAAAAAATGCGTGAACGGTTCCTGTCAGATTGACGGCGTATGCACAAAACACAGCGATTGCCCGAACAATATGCTCTGTCGGATGCTCTCCGGTGAAATCGGCAAAGATACCTTTATCGGGAAATGCAGTCCTCCGTCAGAATTCTGTGGCGGGAATGTGAAAGTCGCGCGAGAGGGCGATCAAAAGGTTTCTTGCGGAGCCTGCGCAACATACGCGGACTGCCCGGCAGGCACTTACTGTTATCAAGGAACTTCAGAGGTTACGCGCCGATGCCCGACAGCTGCCGCCAGTTATTGTGACTGTGCCTCTTATCAAGGTATTGAATGGAGTTATGAACCGCAGGCGACCCGAGCCAAAACAAAAGGATACTGTGTTGACATTTGTGCTGTGCCCTATTCGGACATTCCCTTCTGCGGATATCCTTACTGTCAAATTACTGGAGACCATACTTTTAATATTCTTCAGAAAGAATAATAAACGAACGCCCGGAGAAATCTGGGCGTTTTATTTTAAGGAGGGGAGGAGCGCTTCACTCCGGCTTTCTTTTGCTGAACGGACAGCCGCAGTAATCCTGCGCATACATGCCGCTTTCCCGGACAAGGCGCTGCCGGAGCTGTTCCAATCCGCCCTTGCGCCAGTTCGTTTCATCATATACCAGACCATATTCTGCTGCGGCCTGCCTTCCGGCTTGGGTTGCCTGATTAAAATCCTTGTGGCGCGAGACGCCCAGAACGGATGTAATCGTATCAAAGCCGTTTTTCCGCGCGTATTCCGCCACACGCCGAAGCCGCATCAGAAAGCAGACGGAACATCTCCTGCCGCGTTCAGGTTCGGCTTCCATGCCGCGTACTTTTCCGCGCCAGTTTACGGGATCATATTCCAGTGTGATGAAGGATACGCCTCTGTCACGGCAGAATTTTTCATTTTCCGCCCGCCGTTTTTCATATTCTTCCGCGGGCTGTATGTTCGGATTGTAAAAAACAACGGCAAAATCTATCCCGTCCGCGGCCATTTTCTGAATAACGGCGCAGGAACAGGGGGCACAGCACGAAAGTAACAGAGTCTTTGTCATCATTTTTTCCAAGGATAAATTACGGCCGCTTCAGTACGCCGTCAAGCCGTGAGAATAAACAATTTCAAATTTCGCCGCCATTAGGGTTTCTATTCCCCTCTGCCGGAGACGCGTCAAGTCTTTTTTGCTAAGCAAAAGGAAAGAGCCGTGCCGCACAGTCCGAGAATGTATAGCCTTGTCCTTCAAGAGTTTTTCTCTGGGTTTGAGGCCTGTTACCGCTTCGCATTTTGCTAAGCAAAAGGAAAGAGCCAAGCCGCACAGTCCGAGAATATCGCTCTGCTGAACCCCTCGGAGCGCGTTATTCTGAATTTTTCCTTCCTTCAAGCACAAAAAACGGTCTTGATGCGCTCAAGACCGTTTTCCTTATTAAATTCGAGGCCTTACTTCTTCGCGGCGGATTTCTTTGCCGGAGCTTTCTTGGCGGCAGGCTTTGCTTCGGCCTTGGCTGCCGTTTTCTTAACAGCCGCCTTCTTTGCCGGAGCTTTCTTTGCCTTCTTTTCCGAACAGCATTCGCATTCGTCGCCGCACGTGCACGGATCGCATGTGCAGGGATTGTGACCGCATTTCACACAGACACAACCTTCTTCACTGCAGTACGTCGTCGCATCGTCGTCTTTTTCACAGCAGCATTCCGCTTCCAGCCAACATTCGATCGCGACCCCTTCGGGGCAGCCGTTGTTCAACCAAATATAATAGGCTGCTTCGCGGATTTTGTTTTCATCAGACATTTGATTTCTCCCAAATCATTTAACATTTATGACCAGCCAGGACTTATTTTATTCACGCCCATTTCTTAATGTACCGTTTTTTTTCAAAATTTCAATTTTTTTCGTTCAACGGCTTCTTAAAAGAGGAACAAAGACTACGCATACATCTTGAAAGGCTTTACGTTCCATTCCCGGCATTCCCAGATGCCCCCCGCATTTTCAAAAATGCAGACACCTCCTGTAGCTGTCTTTATATCATATTGAGCACAGAAATCATCATAGCCTTCCGTTATATGCGGCGCAAAACGGATCACACCATTTGAAGAAACAACCAGAACCGTTTCCCCGTCCCGAATGTCCGCCGCGAATTTCTTCCATACCGCCGCCAGCTCTGCCGGATCAACACGCCATCCCGAAGGAACCGTTCCGTTCGCGTTCCAAAGTTCGATCGCTTCCCGCCCCTTCGCCATGATTTCATCATGTGATGCCTCCGCCGGGCACGCCAGACGCCCCAGACGTTCCATTACTTCGTCTTCGGTCTTGTTTTCATCGGGGCCGTAATCAATTTCCCGGAAGTCTTCCATGGGAAAGATAGGAAGGGACAGTCCGGCTTCTTCCAGAGCCAGCGCGGCCGTCTGCATCGTGCGTTTCAGCGGCGCGGCCAGAACACGGTCAGGCGTCAGACCTTTGTCTTTCAGATAGCGGCCGATACTGCGCGCGCGCGTTTCTTCGACCAGAGGAAGATCCGTCCCCGCGCCGACGCGCGTCGGGGTTTCTCCGGGGCGGAAGGTGTTGCCGTGACGGGCAATAATCAGTCTTTTCATTTTTTCCAGGCTCCTAATATCGAAAATCGTGTGACAGTCTTCTGGTATTCGGGCAAAAGGCACCGCAACAGCTTCCAGCGCTCTGTCACACCTTCGGGAGGAAAAAAGCGCGGACGCGCCGCAACCCGGGGCAGGACAAGTTCCGGAGGCGCGTCAATGAAACGGATTTCAACCTCGTATCCTTTTGTCATGATCTTCCGGTACAGATCAAGATGGGCGCTGTTGGCGTTGCTGTGCTCAAAGAGGATTGAAAGACGGCGTTCGACGCATTCTTTTAAAAGGGAATATCCCGCAAAACGAGCCGGAATCTCCCAGCGTCTGAAGGCCGTTTCCGGATTGACGGCGGCTTCTGCCCGATAAGCCGGAAGAGCTTCCATCAGTTCATCAAAGCTGATGTAAACCCAGTTCGGCTTCTGCTGCAGGAGCCGGCGCGCAATGAACGTTTTTCCCGCACCGGGAAGGCCGGAAATGTTTATGAGGACAGGCCTCTCCGACGATTGCGCCGCCGCCTTGAACCTTTCCGCAACGGCGGCAAAGGCCGCTCCGGTTTCTTCCGGCGAGACATCGGGCGGCAGTGTGTCCTCAAACCAGGTGAACGGCGCCAGAATGCCGTCAATAACGGACTGCATCAGACAAGCTCGCCAAATTCAGCAATGATGGCTTCGACACGGGCAATATCCTCGGGGGAATCAACGCCGCTGGTCGTTTTGCGGCCGCGGTAGTCAACCTCGACCATCTTGATCCGCCGGCCGTTGTACAGGAAACGCATCTGTTCCAAGCCTTCGATCATATCCTGTTCATATGCCGACGCGGGCAGGCCGAAATAGTCTTTCAAAGCGTCATAGGTATAGGCATACAGGCCGATATGACGGCGGACAGGGCTTTTTTCCATGGACGCGCGCGCTTTTTCAGGTTTGCGGATCGCCGGAATGATGTTCTTGGAAAATGCCAGGGCGTAACCGTCGCGATCCGTCAGAACGGAAGTGCCGGAGTAGGGCGTCGTCTTCTTGGCTTCGGCAAAGCGGTCATATTCCGCCCAGTCCAGGTGAATGCACGGCGTGAAGACGTCGGCCGGAAAAGCCTTCCATTCGTCAATGATTTCCTGAATGATATGCGGCGGGCAGAGCGGGTTGTCGCCCTGCAGATTGATGATAAATGCCGGCTTTTCGGGCTGTTTCTGAACAGCGTCCCAACAGCGTTCCGTCCCCGAACGGCAGGTTTCGGATGTCATGACGGCGGGAATACCTTCGGCCGAACAGAAATCGGTGATGCGTTCGTCGTCTGTGGCCACAACATAGCTGCAGTCCGGATTTTCCGCACAGACCCGTGCGGCGATCAACGCAACGCGCTTGATCATTTCGATCCCCGCGATTTTTACCAGAGGTTTGCCGGGAAGGCGGGAAGACTGATAGCGGGCCGGGATGACAATCAGGATATGTCCCGGAGCGGCAGTGTGCGTCATGGTATCCCTCTCAATAAATAAATCTGAATACAGAAGCAAAATAACACGTGATTTTTTAATAACTTTTTATCATACTGCTGTCAATTCAATTTTATGTCCGAATGCCTCTGGTCAAAAGGCTTTCGGATGTTGTATTACTTACGGTAACGGACGTTTTTTGCTGGAGTGAAATTCATGGATAGACGCGCACGGAAAATTAAACCCAAATCAACGCCGGTCCTGTCCGGTTCGGATGTCAGGGACGTCTGCAAACGCGGATGGACGATCAAGGAGAAAAAGGCTCATCTGATGGACTTCGCGGCCAGTTCTCCGATCACGATCGAGCATGTCTGGCCCGAAATCGATGCCGGACGGTACGCCGTCAAGCGCGAAGTCGGCGACACAATGGATGTCCGTGCCGCTATTTTCAAGGACGGCCACGACATTCTGAAAGCCGTCGTCATGTGCCGCCGATCCGACAGCGCCGAATGGTGGGAAGTCCCCATGGTCGAAGTCAACCGTGGCCTGGCTCAGTGGATGGGGACACTGTACTTTCCGGAAAATACGCGTTACGTCTATACGATTGAAGCCTGGGTCGACGAATACGGCACCTGGCTGGACGGTACGACGAAAAAACGCAATGCCGGACAGAATGTGGCTCTCGAGCTGGTCGAAGGCGCCAATATCGTCCGCCGCACCCTGCAGCGTCTGAAGGACATGGGCGACGATGTGCGTGATCCCGAAGCCCGCCGAGCCGATATTGAACGGCTGTCCGACATGCTGGCGAAATTTGATGCTTCGGAAGACGAATTTGAATGCGCGAACTTCCTGATGTCCGAAACCGTGATCGCGGCGATGGATCGCTGGCCCGACCGTGATACGGCCTGCCGTTATGACCGGGAGCTTGAGGTTTTTGTTGACCGCGAACGGGCGCGTTTCGGCGCATGGTATGAAATGGACGTCCGGTCGCAGGGGACCGTTCCTGGCGTTCACGGCACGTTCAGGGACGGCGAGGCTCGGTTGCCCGAAATCCGAGAGATGGGGTTTGACGTCGTTTACCTGTTGCCCATCCATCCCATCGGTATGACGCACCGCAAAGGCCGGAACAATTCGCTTGTCGCCGAACCGGGCGACGTCGGAAGCCCGTATGCTGTCGGAAGCGCGGAAGGCGGGCATAAGGCCATCCATCCGGATCTGGGTACTCTGGACGACTTCCGTTCTTTTGTCCGCCGGGCACAGGAGCTTGATATGGAAGTGGCTCTGGATTTCGCCATCCAGTGTTCCCCGGATCACCCGTGGATCAAAGAACATCCCGAATGGTTTGACTTCCGCCCGGACGGGACGATCAAATATGCGGAAAATCCGCCGAAAAAATATCAGGATATTGTGAACGTCGATTTCTATGCCCCTCAGTCGGAATCGCTGTGGTATGAACTGCGCGACACGTTCCTGTTCTGGGCCGATGAGGGCATCCGCATTTTCCGTGTTGACAACCCGCATACAAAATCCGTCCCGTTCTGGGAATGGGTCATCCGCGAAGTGCAGGACAAATATCCCGATACGATTTTCCTGGCCGAAGCCTTTACACGGCCGCCGATGATGAAAATGCTGGCCAAGGTGGGCTTCTCACAGTCCTACACCTATTTCACATGGCGCGAGACGCGGCAGGAGCTTGAGGAGTATTTCTCGGAACTGACCCAGTCGGACATGAAGGAATACATGCGCCCGAACGTTTTCCCGACGACGCCGGACATTATGCCGTTCTACCTGCATGACGCTTCGCGCGCTTCGTTCATCATCCGCTATATTCTGGCCGCGACGCTGTCGCCTTCCTACGGGATACTGAACGGTTACGAGCTGTGCGAAAACGAAGGACTGTGGGGCCGCGAGGAATATGACCATTCCGAAAAATATGAAATCCGCGTCCGCGATTGGAACCGGGAAGGGAACATCAAGGACGTCGTGGCCCAGATGAACTGGATCCGAGGCGAAAACAGGGCTCTTCAGCTGTACGAAAACCTGCGTTTCTACGGTTCGGAAAACGACCGGATCATGTTCTACGGCAAAATGACGGACGACCGGTCAAATATGATTTTCGTCGCCATCAGCCTTGACCCGCATCAGGGACAGGCCGGACGCATCTGGTTTCCGGTCGAAGACATGGGGGTGCCTCCGGGCGGGCGTTTCCGGGTTGAGGAGCTGATGAGCGGCCGCGATTTTGAAGTCCGCGGATCGGAAATGTGGATCAATCTGTATCCGGCCGGAAACCAGGTTGAAATCTACCGTGTCACGCCGATCGACCGTTTCGGATACTGATAAAACGGCAGGCCGATAAAGTGATGACTGTCATAAAAAAACAGTTGTCACATCTGCTTTCGGTGAGCCATACTAAGGAAAGTTTTTTGTTTGATGCTGATTTCTGGGGAAACAATAATGGCGTCTGATTTAAAAGCCGGGGAAATTCTCCTGGTGGAAAACGAGTCTCTCCCTCATCTTCTGAAGGATGATTCTTTCGTCAAGGCTCTGTCTGAACAATTGAAGATTTTTCTGCCTTCCAAAAGGTGGTACGGTGCGAAAGACGACGTGATCGCCTCTATTTTGCCTGAAAAGACTGTCCCCGTCGGCGACGTTATCATCACCGTCGTCAGGGTGCGTCTGGAAAGCGGCGACGAACCCCTTTACGCCATCCCCCTGCGCCTGATCTGGGGAGATGATGCGCGTGCGCTTTTCGCGACTCATCCCCGGGCAGTCGTCGCGACCGTCTGCTTCGGACAGAAGCTTGGCGTTGTTTATGACGCGATGGGCGACGCTTCTTTTTCGGCGCGGGTGGTTTCCCTGATGACGGGGGATGCACGCGAACCGGCCGGCGGCGATGTCCTGAGGGCTTCATCAACGGCAAAAGGCAAGGCGTTGGGCGAAGATACGAAAAACGCGGAACATAAACTTCTGGGCGTCGAACAGAGCAACAGCTCGATTGTTGTCGGTCATAAAATGATTTTGAAAATGTACCGCCGCGTCGCCTACGGCCATCACCCCGAAATTGCAACGACCTGTTTCCTGACAGAAGAGGCGGCCTTTGAAAATACGCCGGCGTACCTGGGCGCCGCGGAACTTGAATGTTCCGACGGGCAGACGCTTGCTCTGGGTATCCTTCAGGAGTTCGTTCCGAACCAGGGCGACGGCTGGAACTACACGATGAATTACCTGAAAAAGTTCTTTGCGGACGCTCTGTCCAAACAGATTTCCGGTGATTATCACCGCGGCTATCTGGACATGGTCCGGACGCTGGGGGTTCGGACGGCGGAAATGCACCGGGCTTTTGCCAAAGGAACAGACGCCGTGTTCTCGCCCGAACCGGTGACGGCCGAGGATCTGAATTCCTGGCGCGAACAGGTGCGGGCGCAGGCGGCGAAAACGCGCGACGTCATTGAAAACGGCCTGGAAAACCTGTCCGGAGACATCCGTGTCAAAACGGGAAAGCTTTTGAAGCACTGGGATGACCTGGCCGGTCGGATAAATGCTCTGGTTCCTTCCGAAGTTGATGCGGCGAAGACGCGTTTTCACGGCGATTACCATCTGGGGCAGGTCGTCGTTGCCGGGAACGATTTCTATATTCTGGATTTTGAAGGCGAACCGTTGCGTCCGCTGATGGAACGCCAGATCAAGCACACCGTCCTCAAGGACGTCGCGGGGATGGTTCGTTCGTTTGATTATGCCGCGTTCGGCGCTTTGCTGATGTATGTCGTGCCGGAGCATCGGGCGGTTCTGACGCCGCTGGTTTCGGACTGGCAGGCACAGGCGACCGCCGCTTTTCTTGCGGGATATTTCGATGCCATGGACGGATGCCGGTCTTTGCCGGCCGACCGCCGCACGGCGCAGGACATATTGGACCTGTTTATTTTGGAGAAGGCGCTTTACGAAGTTGTTTACGAAGTTTCCAACCGCCCGGACTGGGTGGCGATTCCGGTAAATGGCATGGCGCGTTTGGTTGACCTCGATGGAGAAAGTAAATAATGCAGAATTATCTGGATCAGGGAATCGTTGAAGCTCTCGTTTCTTCCGGTTATGGAGACCCGTTCTCCATTCTGGGCATGCACCGGGGTCATGTGGACGACGCGCTGGTGGTGCGTACATTTCAGCCGCAGGCGCAGAACGTTTACATCCTGGAATACGACACCGGGAAAGTCATGGCGCAGATGGAACGCATCCACAGCGCCGGTCTTTTCCAGTACGAATTCCCCCCGGACTGGGAGTTCTTCAAATACCGTCTGCGGATTGACCTGTGGAACGGCAATTCCTATGATACGGAAGATACTTACCGCTTCGGCCCTGTGCTGGGCGATATGGATATTTACTTCCTGTCGGAAGGCACGCATCTGGACGAATATGACCGTCTGGGCGCGCATCCTCTGACGCTTGACGGGGTTGACGGCGTCAGCTTTGCCGTCTGGGCGCCGACCGCCCGCCGTGTCAGCGTCGTCGGTACGTTCAACGAATGGGACGGCCGCCGCCATCTGATGCGTCCGCGCGGTTCTTCAGGCGTGTGGGAGCTGTTTATCCCGCATATTGCCCCGGGCGTCATGTACAAATACGAACTGATGGGACCGGAAGGCAATCTGTTGCCCCTGAAGTCCGATCCGATGGCTTTCTATGCGGAAAAACGCCCGTCAACCGCTTCCGTTGTCTATGATCTGGAAAAATACAGCTGGAAAACCAAAGGATGGGATAAAAAGCGCGCGCAGGTCAACGCCATGGACGCGCCGATTTCGATTTATGAAGTCCATCTGGGTTCCTGGCGCCGCAATCCGGATGAGGGAATGCGTTATCTGACGTATAAGGAAATGGCCAGGGAACTGGTTGATTACGTCAAGGACATGGGCTTTACGCACGTTGAGCTTCTGCCGGTCAACGAACATCCGTTTGACGGATCTTGGGGATACCAGGCAACCGGGTTGTACGCGCCGACAAGCCGTTTCGGAAATCCGGATGAATTCCGGGAACTGGTCGATGCGTTCCACAGTGCCGGAATCGGCATCATCATTGACTGGGTGCCGGGGCATTTCCCCAAGGATTCCTTCGGTCTGTCGAATTTTGACGGAACGGCGCTGTATGAACATGCCGACCCGCGGCGCGGTGAACACAGAGACTGGGGCACCAAAATTTACAATTACGGCCGGCGCGAAGTGAACAATTTCCTTGTGTCAAACGCCATTTTCTGGAACAGGAAATACCAGATTGACGGCCTGCGCGTTGACGCGGTTGCTTCCATGCTTTATCTGGATTACAGCCGCAAGCCGGGCGAGTGGATCCCGAATGAATTCGGCGGACATGAAGATCTGGATGCCGTCGCCTTTCTGCGCCGCATGAACGAAGTTGTTTACGAAAACGCTGCGGGCGCCGCGACGTTTGCCGAAGAATCCACGGCATGGCCGATGGTGTCGCGTCCGACGTATATGGGTGGTCTGGGTTTTGGATTCAAATGGAACATGGGCTGGATGCATGACACACTTGAATATATGTCCAAAGATCCGATCTATCGCCGCTACCATCACAACAAGATGACGTTCGGTATGATTTACGCTTTCAATGAAAACTTTGTTCTGCCGCTGTCGCACGACGAGGTCGTTCACGGGAAGGGGTCTCTGCTGAACAAAATGTCGGGGGACCGGTGGCAGAAATTTGCGAACCTCCGCGCCTATTATGGTTTCATGTTCGGCCACCCGGGTAAAAAGCTTCTGTTCATGGGCGGCGAGTTTGCGCAGGATCGTGAATGGGATTGCGACAGCAGCCTGGGCTGGCATTTGCTGAACGACCCGATGCATCGCGGCGTCCAGAATGCGGTTCGGGATTTGAACCGTATTTACCGCGATACACCGGCTTTGCATCAGCGCGATTTTGATCCGGCGGGATTTGAATGGATTGACGCCGATAATGCCGACGAAAGCATTTTCAGCTTTATCCGTCACGGGGAAAACCCGAATGATATCGCCGTTGTGGTCAGCAACTTTACGCCGGTTCCGCGTGAAAACTTCCGCCTGGGCGTGCCCAAAGGCGGGAAGTACGTCGAAATCTTCAATTCGGACGCGGAAATCTACGGCGGTAGCGGCATGGGCAATATGGGCGGTGTCGAAGCTTCGGATGAGGGCTGGAATTTCCGTCCGAACTCCATTTCCATCACGATTCCCCCTCTGTCGACGGTGATTTTTGTGCCGCAGAACTAAGCGGTTGTCGGAGCTGATCTGAATATGGTTCAAAATGGTATGCGTATCTTTCCCGGCCGCCCCTATCCTCTGGGGGCGACCTGGGACGGTCGGGGTGTAAATTTCGCTCTTTTCTCGGCCAATGCCGAAAAAGTGCTCCTGTGTCTGTTCGATCCGACGGGAACGCGCGAAGTCCAGCGCATTGCCATGCCTGAACGGACGGACGAAGTCTGGCACGTCTATCTGCCGAATGTGGAACCCGGACAATTGTACGGGTACCGGGTTTTCGGCCCTTATGATCCCGAACGGGGGCACCGCTTCAACCATAACAAACTGCTTCTTGACCCTTATGCGAAAGCGATACAGGGTACTTTGACGTTTCATGAAACGATGCTCGGCTTCCGTTTCGGCAGCCCGAAGGCAGATATGTCGTTTGACCGCCGGGACAGCGCACCGTTTGTGCCGAAATGCCGCGTTGTTGACGATTCCTTCTCCTGGAACGGCGACCGGTATCCGCAGACGCCGTGGAGTGAAACGGTCATTTACGAAACGCATCTGAAGGGCTTTACAATCCGCCATCCGGATATTGAAGAGAACCTCCGCGGGACGTTCGCCGGAATGGCGGCGCCGCAGGCCGTGCAGTATCTGAAAGACTTGGGAATTACGGCGGTTGAGTTTCTGCCGATTCAGGCTTTTTTCACCGGAAAGCACCTTCAGAACGGCGGACTTTCAAATTATTGGGGCTATGATCCTTTGTGTTATTTTGCGCCTCATCCTCAATACATTGCCGGTCGGGGGATTGACGAAGTCAAAACGATGGTGCGTGTATTTCATGAAGCCGGAATAGAAGTCCTGATGGATGTCGTTTACAACCATACCGGCGAAGGCAACCATATGGGTCCGACGCTGTGTTTTCGCGGAATTGACAACGCCGTTTACTATCGGCTGTCTTCGGAAAACCAGAGGTATTACGATGATTCGACGGGATGCGGGGCTTCGTTCAATGTTGAGCATCCGCGCGTGACGCAGCTGGTTATGGATTCTCTGCGTTACTGGGTTGAAGAAATGCATGTGGACGGCTTCCGGTTTGATTTGGCGCCGACGCTGGCTCGTACGGCCAAGGGCTATACACAGAACGCCGGTTTCCTGACGGCTGTCCAGCAGGATCCTGTCCTGCAGAGAGTGAAGATGATCGCGGAGCCCTGGGATGTGGGCTTGGGGGGGGATCAGCTTGGGGCTTTTCCGCCGGGATGGGCCGAATGGAACGATCGCTACCGGGATACGGCGCGTCTGTTCTGGAAAGGCGACAGGGGGCAGATCGGAAACATGGCCTCACGCCTGACCGGTTCAAGCGAAACATTCAATTATCGCGGCCGCCGTCCGTGGACCAGCGTTAATTTCATTACGGCGCATGACGGGTTTACGCTGTACGACACGGTCAGCTACAATGAAAAGCACAATCAGGCAAACGGCGAGGGCAACCGTGACGGCACCGACAATAACCGCAGCTGGAACAGCGGCGTTGAAGGCGAGACCTCGGATCCCGCGATTTTAAGTCTTCGCCGCCGCCGCATGCGCGGGATGATGGCGTCACTGCTTCTGTCTCTGGGGACGCCGATGATTACGGCAGGGGATGAATTTTTCCGTACGCAGAAAGGCAACAATAACGCGTATTGTCAGGACAATCCGGTCAGCTGGCTGAACTGGGAGGAGATAACGGCGGAAGGTCGGGATTTCCGCAGGTTCGTGCGTTTTCTGCTGAAACTTCGTTCCGAACACTGGGTTTTCCGGCGCAAGCGTTATTATTCCGGGAAAAAATCAATTGAATCGGATCTGAAGGATATTACCTGGATGACCCCCGAAGGCATGGAAATGTCTTCTGCGGATTGGGGGAAATCCTATGCCAAAAGCCTGTCGGCTCTGCTGTCGGGTTCTCTGAACGCCAGCTTTTATAATGATGAAGGGTTGTTTTCTTCGGATCGGCATTTCTTCATTATCCTGAACGCGTTTGATGAGGAAATCGAATGGTGTCTTCCGGATCTGGAAAAGGAGACGGTCTGGAACCTGATTCTGGATACGTCGCGGGATGAACCGGCCGTTGAAAACGAAGAACACAAATCCGGCGATCTGTACAATGTGCCGGCGTGGTCGGTTCTGTTGTTTGAAACGCCGTCAAGCGATGATGAAAAGGCTGAGCTTCTGGCGCGTCAGGGAACAACGGGCATCATGAGCAGCGTTAACCAGAAGGCTCTTTGCAGCCGTCTGGTCGCGACGCCGGAAGATTTGGATCGGCTGGACTTTTTGATGTATGGTCCGATGGGGCCTGTTGCGACGCCGAATGACCTGGACGATGATTCGGACGACGACGGGTTTACGAAATTGATTTAAGGGGACGGGACGTGACTCTGACTTATTCTGAAATTTTGGATCATCTGGCGGACAGGGCGGGCATTCTGCCGGAATACCAGACTGATTCGGGGATTTTTACGACGAATGCCGCAACGAAAAAAGCGTTGCTGAAGGCCATGAAAATTCCGGCGGATACGGAAGAGGAAGCACGGGAAAGCCTTCGGATGCTTCAGGAACGTCCTTTCCGCCGGGCTCTGCCGCCGGTGATGGTGGTGCGTGAAAACCGGGAGCAGGCCGAAATATGCGTGACAATGCCCGAAAGCCGGAAGCATGTTCTGATGAACTGGTCTGTTCGTCTTGAAAGCGGTTACGAGTACGGCGGCGAGATTGATCCTGCGGAAATGCCGGTCGTTGCCGAATGCATGGTGGACGGCCGGAAATTTGAACACCGTCTGTTTCTCCTGCCGGTTCCGAAGGAATGGGGATACCATACGTTTGCGGTGTCATCCGAGGAAAAAATTCCCGAAAACGGGCGTGAAATGACGCTGATTGTCGCGCCGCAGTCCTGTTATATGCCGGAATGTATTACGGAAACGAACCGCCCCTGGGGGTTCCCGCTTCAGCTTTATTCTCTGAAATCGGCAAGAAACTGGGGCATCGGGGATTTTTCGGATCTGAAAACCATGGTTGAAATATCGGCTTCTCTGGGAGCCGGGATTGTGGGCATCAATCCGATTAACACGCTGTTTGCGGCCCAGCCGGACATTGCCAGCCCGTATTATTCGTCAAGCCGGCTTTTCCTGAACCCGCTGTACATTGATATTGACGCGATACCCGAAGCGGCGCAGTGTAAAGCGTTGCAGGATTATATGGCTGCCCCGGAATTCCGTGAAAAGCTTGAGAAGGCACGTGCAGCGGCGCTTGTGGACTATAAAACGGTCAGTGAGATTAAAAACAGGGCGCTGTCTTTGCTGTACACGGATTTCATAAAGAAGAACGTTGAGGTCAAAACACCGTCCGAACGCGGGCAGGCTCTGATGCGTTTTTGCCACAAAGGCGGTCGGGATCTTCGCAATATGGCGATTTATCAGGCGTTGGATGAGTATTTCGCCGAACGAAAGAACACCTGCGGGTTCCGGTCATGGGGGAAGGAATACGCCCATCCGGACAATAAGGAAGTCGAAAAGTTCGCTGAAAAGAATGCGGATCGCGTCGGTTTTTTCATGTACCAGCAATGGGTTGCAGACGAACAGTTCAAAACGGCGGCTCGGGCGTGTTCGGAAAAGGGCCTGTGCATCGGCCTGTATCAGGATCTGGCGGTCGGCGTGGCGTGTGAAAGCACGGAAACGTGGAGCAATCAGGAACTGTTTCCGCCCGAAGTCAGCGTTGGTTCTCCGCCGGACATCTTCAATCCGAAAGGACAGGAATGGGGCGTTGCGCCGATGATTCCGGATGTTATGAAGGAAGAGGCGTACCGTTCCTACCGGAAAGTTCTTCTGGCGAATATGGAAAACGCGGGCGCCCTGCGTATTGACCATGTGATGGGGCTGGCGCGTCTGTTCTGTATCCCCAAAGGAGCGGAAGGGGCGTACATCCGCTATCCGTTTGAAGATCTGGTTGGAATTGTCGCTCTGGAAAGCCATCGGAACCGGTGTCTGGTTGTTGGTGAAGATCTGGGGATTGTGCCGAGCTTTTTCCGGGAAGCTCTGGAAAAGGCATCCATCCTTTCCTTCCGCGTTTTCAGGTATCAGCGGACGGAAGACGGCCGTTACCTGCGTCCGGAGGAATATATCCGGCTGGCTTTGGTTGCGGCGGGGACGCATGACATGCCGACGCTTCCGGGATTCTGGATGGGAAGCGATGTTGAAATTGCACAGGCTCTGGGGATTTACGACGATGCAGCCAAGGTGATGGAGGCATTTGGAGAACGGACGCTTGAACGGCGGGCGATTATCGAAGCTCTGTCGCGCGTCGGCCGTTGGTTTATGACACCGGAAACCTTTGAGGACGAACTGTACGGCCGTAAACTTCCGCCGAAACTGGTTGAATGCGTATACCGGTATCTGGCATCGTCACCGAGCTGCCTTTTCCTGCCGCAGCTGGAAGACGTCCTGGAACAGACGGCACAAATGAACGTTCCGGGCACGACGGCGGAATATCCGAACTGGCGCCATAAGATTTCGGTGCCTCTGGAAGATCTGCTGAACGACGAACGTTTACAGCGTATTTGCGCCATCCTCCGCGAATTGCGAGGATAGAATTGAAGCCCGGACAATGGCCGGGCTTTTTTTTAAAAAAAACGACTTCCTGAAGAAAAGGCTGCTGTTTCCCGCCTGCTAAAAGGTCGCGTTCATGATTGCTAAGCAAAAAAACGGAGGGAACGGTTCGTCTGCGGCCGTGATTTTTGTTTTCAGGTGCGGCGGGTCTCGAGGGAAGGCGGATAATTTTGTTCCGGAGCGCTTAGCGCTTTATTGCTTAGCCGTCCGGAAAAGCCGTTCCCCGGCCGGTCGTGTCTTGAGCCGTCAGAAAGGTGGAGGGGCTTTGCCGCAAGAAAAAAAGCCCCGTCGGAGCGGGGCTTTTTGAAGCTGTGCCGCGATATCAGCCGTTGTCGGCAAAGTTCGCCGCTGCAAAGTGCCAGTTCGCCAGATTGTCCAGAAATGTCTGAGCAAAATCCGGGCGCCGGTTCTGGTAGTCCAGATAATACGCATGTTCCCATACGTCCAACGTCAGGAGCGGAACCTGGTTGTGGGCAACCGGCGTATCCGCGTTGGACGTTTTCGTGATCTTCAGTTTGCCGTCTTCAAGGACAAGCCATGCCCATCCGCTTCCGAACTGCGAAACCGCCGCATTTTTAAATTCTTCCTTGAATTTTTCTTCACTGCCGAATGTGTCGATGACGGCCTGCTTGAAATTACCTTCCGGAAGCGCCCCGCCGCCGTTCGGAGTCAGGCAGCTCCAGAAAAAGGTATGGTTCCACGTCTGCGCGGCATTGTTGAAAATGCCGGCCTTGGAAGCGTCTCCGGCTGTCAGGCGGATGATTTCCTCCAGCGTTTTGGAAGACATATCCGTATCTTTGATCAGGTTGTTCAAATTCGTAACATAAGCCCGGTGATGTTTCCCGTGATGAAATTCCAGCGTCCTCGCCGACATGTAGGGTTCCAGAGCATCTCCGGCAAACGGTAAATTCGGTAATTCAAAAGCCATAATCCAACTCCTTTCTTAGCAGCTTAAAAAATTATTCTCTTTTTAAAGGCGAATGTAAACATATCTTTAGAGCATAACCGCAATCTTTTCGGCCGCCTCGGAACCTGAACGCACCGCCCCTTCAATTGTACAGGGAAGACCCGTCGCCGTACCGTCTCCGGCCAGAAACACGGATGAACTGCCAATGTCGGCAGATAACCGCGCGGCGTTCACACGCCGACTCTGCGAGAGGGTCGCCCGGCGGTCAATCAGAATCCGGTGCGGCGGAAGACGGCTGTTTTCAGACAGAAGCGGCTCGATTTCATGCCAAATCCGACCCGCCAGAATTTCGGGAGCATGCCTGTCAAGCAGGGTATCCGCAGCGCTGACCGTTACGGAAACGACCCCGTCCCGGACGAAAACCCAGTGGGCAGAACCACCGATAAGCCCCGCAAAACGGCGGCCGTCCGGAAGCTGTGCCTCGGATTTGTAATGGATGTTCAGTATCGTGCGCGTCGGCAGTTCCGGCGCACCGACCAGAATGCGGCTGAGATTCATGGGCGGAACGCTCAGAATAACCTTATCGCCCTCGGGCAGGGGAACTTCTCCCTGTACGAAAACCAGCCGGTCTTCCCGAATATGCCGGAGTTTCTGATGATAGCGGAACGGCACGCCCGCATTCTGCAGGAAGGAAACCACGGGATCAACAACGGCTGCTTTCAACGACGGCGCCGCCAGATAAACACGACCCTTCTCAGAACCGAGACATTTCACCGCCGTTTTGAACAGCATGAGGGCGTCGGCTTCTCCGGCCGGCGTATTCATGACGGATTCGGTCAGAAGCCGGTATATTTCAGGCAGACGCATCAGGGCTGTCAGCGGCCGCTTTAAATCAAGCCTGAAAAACGAATGCGCCGGAACGCGGTAAAACAGAAAATCATGTTCAACCGCCGCCAAAGCCGGCACCGGGGAACATTCCTTCAGCATATCAAGCAAAGCCCGGTTCGCGCCCAGCATCAGATGCGTCCCGTTGTCCAGTACGGCGTCAAGCGTTTTGTCGTAAAAAGAATAACAGCGTCCCCCCGCATGCGCGCCCGCATCATAAACAACGGCCGGGATACCTTTCCGGGTCAGGGCAAACGCCGCCGACAGACCCGCCATCCCCGCGCCGATAATATGGACCGTCATACGGTTATTTCCCGAACAGCTGAAGACGCAGTGCCATCAGGATAATCCAGGCTCTGGACGGTTTCGGGCGCGGTTCAATGACTTCCCAACCGCGCTTCTGCATCATATCGAAAATCTTCCGGTACACACGCATCATAATGACGGCAGGCTTCATCAGACGGGGATTCAGCTTTTCCAGGGCGGCATCGGCTTCGGTAAAACGCAGAAGAGCCTTTTCAGCCAGAGCCTCACGCGCGATTTTCAGGGAAGGGCTGTTCAGAACCGTGCTCAAAGGCGTATCGTCCGTAATCCGGATGCCGGCTTTGTCAAGGCATTCCTGCGGCATGTACAGCCGCCCCAGATCCATGTCTTCTCCCATATCGCGCAGGATGTTCGTCAATTGCAGTGCTTCGCCAAGCGTGATGGCAAAACGCTGTGCATCAGATGAAAAATCCCCGAAAACGCAGACCGAAAGCATTCCGACCGCACCGGCCACCCGGCGGCAGTAAAGTTCAAGCTCTGTCATTGTCGGTGCACGCATGCCGTCCGGAATATCCATTTCCATTCCGTCAATCAGGGCGATAAATTCCTCTTTGGGCAACCCGAAATCACGGATCGGCGCCGCCAGAGCCTGAGCTACCGGAAGTACAGGCGTCTCTCCGCGGTACAGGCGGTCAATGTCCGTCCGCCACTCGGCCAGAGCTTTTCTCTTCTGTTCCAAAGGCGCGGGTTCATCGGCGATATCATCAATTTCGCGACAAAAAGCATAAACCGTAAACATAGCGTTTCGCTTTTTCGCTTCCAGAAGGCGCATCGCCATATAAAAAGAGCTTCCGGAGCGCTTGACGATTTCGTCGACCTGACGCGCTATTTCTTCGGGGGTTTCAAGTCTGATTTCTTCAGGCATTCGATTTTTTTCCTCCGTAATCCGTTAAGGACGCCGCGGACACCCGCGAACACCCAGTCCGTTTTTGTCAGGACGACCTTGCGTTTCAGGATGTCCCTTTTTTTCAGCCGTCTTGTCAGCCGTTGCGCCAACCGAAAAATAACGCACACTTCCATGCGCAGGCCACGATTTACGATGACCAGAGGCAGAGAGGATCCTTCCACCAGAAGACCTTCTATCGCATCCGTCATCCGATTGAAAACATTCTGGAGCGCCGCGCACGTCGTCTTGTCGTCCAAAGCGTCGTATTTCAATTTTTCATCAGTGAACCACTGTTTCGGAATATAAACGCGCCCGTGGTTCTGGTAGTCTTCCTGACAATCCTGCAGGTGATTATTCATCTGAAGCGCCGCACACAGAGCGTCCGAAGGCCAGTATGCCGTCGGATTTTCGCCATGCAGATCCAGCATGAAACGCCCGACGCTTCCCGCCGAATAACGGCAGTAGGTCATAACGTCCTCCCACGTATGGTAAACATGCCCCGCGGCATCCTGGCGGAAAGCCTTCAGCAGATCTCTGGCATGCTGATCCGTGACGCCTCGTTCCTTCAGGCTTTCCCGGAGCCTCTGAGCACAGGCTGTGTCTTCATCGGCTTCGGTGCGGCCCTCAAGGACGGCCTCCAGTGCATCAAGGCGGCGGAGTTTTTCGGTCGCCGGGCATCTGGAATCCGCAATATCGTCCGCAGTGCGCGCAAAGTCGTAAAAAGCGGCCACATGGGGGCTAAGTTCCGGCGGAATCAGACAGGAACCGACCGGAAAATTTTCCTGGTTTGCGTTTTTTGTTCTTTCAATTTTACTCATGGATGTCTGCCTTTTGTTTCCAGATGTCCAAATCCGCCAGAGCGCGCTCGCTTTGAGCGCGTTTGCGATCCAGCCCCTTAATTTTCCTTTTGCCTTCGGGAAGGGGCGGGGGCGGGAAAAGGCCGAAATTAATGTTCATCGGCTGGAACAGGTCGGCTTCGGCCGATACGGTGATGTGGTTCAGCATCGCCCCCAGCGCGGTCGTCGGCGGCGGAGCGGGGAGATCTTCGCGTCCCAGGGCTTCCCACGCGGCGAACAGACCGGCCATAAGCCCGACAGCCGCGCTTTCAACATAGCCTTCGCAACCTGTAATCTGTCCCGCAAAACGCAGGTTGGGGCGAACCCTGAGACGTAGGCGTCCGTCAAGAACGGCCGGAGAACGGATGAACGTGTTGCGATGAATGCCTCCCAGCCGGGCAAATTCGGCGTTTTCAAGCCCCGGAATCATCCGGAAGACCCGCTTCTGTTCACCGTAGGTCAGCTTTGTCTGGAAACCGACAATGTTTAAAAGAGTCCCCTGTTTGTTTTCCTTGCGGAGCTGAACGACGGCATACGGTCTCTGTCCTGTATGAGGATCAGTCAGCCCGACAGGTTTCATCGGACCGTAGGCCAGCGTATCGCGGCCGCGTTCAGCCATGACTTCAATGGGCAGGCAGCCTTCAAAATAAGGCGTATTCTTCTCCCATTCCCGGAACGCCACCTTTTCCCCGCTCAGAAGGTTGTCGATGAACGTGTTGTACTGATCTTCGTCCATGGGGCAGTTGACGTAGTCGTCTCCGTCGCCCTTATCATAGCGGGATTGTTTCCAGGCCTTGGTCATGTCAACGGAATCAGCTTCGACAATCGGGGCAATCGCATCAAAGAAATGCAGGGAATCTTCGTTTGTCAGTTCTCGGATGCGTTCCGCAAGAACAGGACCGGTCAGGGGGCCCGTGGCGATGATATGGCTTCCGGCGCCCGGTGCGGGAAGGTCGGTTATTTCTTCACGGACCAGCGTTACGGCCGGGTTTTCTTCCAGGGCTGTCTGAACGGCGCGGGAAAACGCGTCGCGGTCAACGGCCAAAGCCCCGCCGGCCGGAACGCGGCAGGCATCGGCACACGCCATGATCAGCGAACCGCAGCGCCGCATCTCTTCGTGCATCAGGCCGACCGCATTGTGGACAGGATCGTCCGAACGCAGGGAATTTGAACAGACCAGCTCGGCCAGTCCGTCGGTTTTGTGGGCTTCTGTGCGACCTTTGGGGCGCATTTCCTTCAGGATAACGGGAATCCCCGTCCGGGCGATCTGCCAGGCGGCTTCGCTTCCGGCCAGGCCGCCGCCGATGACGGTAATCGGTTCATGGGGCATGAAAGACTCCTCTTTGAAAAATTTCCTTACATCTTGTATATCCCAAATATAACGATATACTAAAGAGCTTAGTGATAAATTTTTTTCGGACACGCCCATGGATAACAAATTCATCAATTTTTTAATTGCCGTCATCGCCGTTTACTGCCTTTTTACGTACATCATCCCTTATATCCGGCGGATGCGGCGGGGGAACGTCATTTACATTGAACCGAAGGATCTGGAACGTAAAATCGCCGAAGGGACGGATCTTTTGATGATCGACATCCGCCCGGAGTCGGATTTTTATGACATGTTCGGCCATATCGAAGGCGCGCTTAACCTGCCGTTTGAGCAGTTTATGGTGCGTTTGAACGAAACGGCGGATCGGCTGGCGGGGTTCAGGGAAACGCCTGTTGTCCTGATTGGACTGCGCGATGAAAACAAGGTTTTTCTGGCGTATCAGGCCATGAAGCAAAAGGGCTTTTCCGACGTTTCCATTTTGAATTACGGTATTTCCCAGTGGCTGCGCCAGGGGTTGCCGACGGTTGAACGAAATGCTAAGAAAACGATTTAAGAAACTCTTTTTACTTATTGTATTTTCAATATTTTCCGTTTCGGCTGTGCTCGCAGCTGTCGAGCCGAACGCGGTTGTCATCTTTTTTCTGCCAGTTCAGAATACGGCGGATGTTGATTCGCCGCATGCTTCAAAATATGAGCCTTCTCAAACCGGCGTTGTCATTTCCAGGACAACCGACAATCTGCCCGAGCCGAGCGCTTTGCAGGAAAAGCACGGCATCATAACCCCGGCCGGTGTTTCTTTGTATGCCAAGGGGAAAACGCCTCTGGAAGAAGCGGAAAACAATGTCCTGGCGCCGGCCAGAGTCATGATTTTGCCGCCTGAGCCCAAAAAGCGGGACGTTACATCCGTTCCCGGTACGCCGGACAGCGTCGTTCCGCTGCCGATCCGCATCTTTCCGCTGACCCATCCGAAAAGGGAAATGGAAGAGGAGGCGAAAAAGCGGCCGATCACCACGGTCGAAACGACGCGTTACCGCGCGCCGCCGCCCCGGGGACGCCGGCCGGCCGACGAGCGGGAATGGACGGACTGGGTTCTGGAACAGCTGGGGGACTGCGACGGTAATTTATACGAAGCCCTTCCGACGCTGTACTGGATGATGACGAACGGGCGTGTCACGGGCGGCCGGACAGACTGTGACATGAAGAGCGCCGTCGCTGGATATCTGAGGAAATGCCATCCGTGGCCGGTCGTTTATTATACGCCGGTCAATGCCGACGTGCCGCGCCAGTCTCTGACCCAGATGGCTGTTGAAGTCATCGAAACCGTTTTTGATTCAAAGTCCTGTCCTGCGCTGAATTTGACAGGAGTTAATTTTGAAAAGGTTGAATTTGACAAGGGTCATCTGAAAGGCGTGGATTTTTCGCGGTCTTATTTTTACGGCGCTTTGTTTCTGGATACCGATTTGACCGAAACCGTGTTTCAGAACGCTTTGCTGGACAATGTTCTTATCCGCGGCGGAACGCTTGCCCGAGCCTATTTCAAAGAGGCGGTGATGCGCAATTCCCACCTGCAGCATGCGGATGTCTCGATGGTCAATTTTGAAGGGGCCGACATGGTCAACACGCAGTTCCGCGACGTTGACGTGACTGTTTCAAATTTCAGGGATGCACGGCTGGCGAATACGGCCTGGGAAGACGTTCGGGGATACCGTGTCAACGCGAGAAACGCCGGGTTTGTGAAGGCCGGATTTGATAACGTCCTGTTCGAGGATTTGAATGCCGAAGGGGCGGATTTCTCGCGGATTTTCTGTAAAAACTGTATTTTTGAAGGAGCCTTTCTGAAAAACGCGGATTTTTACAAGGCGATGTTTGACGGCGTTTCCTTTAAAAAAGCCAACTTAAGCGATGCTGTTTTTCAGGACGCTCTTTTTAAAAACAAGGCGTCGTTGCTGAGCGCTGATCTGTACCGGACGGATTTTTCGGGCGTTGATCTGTCTCTGTTTCCAAATATTCCGGCAGAAGTATGGCGTCTGGCGAAAATTGACCGCCGGACGGTCATGCCGAAGGACGTGCCGGATTTCGAAGCGGCGGAATATGACATTGAGCTGTTTAAAAACGTTCCCCCCGAAAACGCGTGGTCCTGTACGCCGAAGATGTGCGCGGACCGTCTGCTGGGGCGGGCGTCAAATACGAACATTGCCGTCCGGGCGATGTCTCTGCTGGGCAGTCCGAAGTCCTCGACCGATGATAAAATCTGGGCTCTGTGTACGATGGGTTGTCTGGCGCGGCATGACAAAAAGCTGGAACCGTCTCAGGTCGATATTCTGACGGCTTTCATCCGCGAGCAGAGGCCGTGGTCATCCGATAACCTGTTCAAAACATATGAACCGGTTTCCCCGGAAGTGCAAATGGCTCTGTATGTTTTAATTGACCCGGAAAACAACCGGGATCCGGGGTATGACGTCAGCCTGGCAAAGACGGATCTGCGCGGGGCAGATCTGTCCCGGGGCGACCTGCGCAATATCAGCTTTGCGGGGGCCAATCTGGGCGGGGCAAACCTGCGGGACTCTCGGGTGGATAAATCCTTTAGCCACTTTGATCAAGTCGTTGTTGACCGGTATACTGTTCTTCCGAAATCAATGGGGGCTTTTATGCCGTTCGAGCTTCCGGACTCGCCGTGGCCCGCATGGTGGAAGCCCGGGCAGGTCAGGGTTTTTAAGGATAATATCAATTTGTGGTCGGTGACAACCGAACAGATACCTTTTTCCGACAGTTTTATTGTCGGCCCGATAAAGGAAAACACGGAAAAAAAGGAGAAATAACATGAGGCAGGTTTTATTGGCGCTGTTTATGGTCTTTGGAATGGTCCTGCCGGCTGTGGCGCAGGATGTTGATCCTGATGTGCTGAGAGCCCAGGCTTCAAACGGCGACGTTTCTGCCGCCGTTGAGCTTGGGAAGTACTACAGGGATGTGAAAAAGGACGTTCGGGCGGCGGAAAAATGGATTTTCGCAGCGGCTCAGTCCGGAAATGCCGAAGCGCAGTACCTGCTGGCGAAAATTTATGACGATTCCCGGGAAGGAAAGCATCCGAACAGGGAGGTTGTCGCGTGGCTTGAAAAGTCAGCGATGCAGGGATACACGGACGCCCAGCTGATGCTGGGAAAGATTTATCAGTTCGGACGCCGCGGCATTGCCAAGGATTTGAACAAAGCGAAAATCTGGTACGATATGGCGGCCGCGAAAGGCAGTCAGACCGCCTTGACCCAGTTGGAAGCCATTTACGTTTATTCCAAGGACGGCTATTCCAAGGCGGTACAGATTAATGAAAACGTGGCGTGGCTTGATACGGCTGTCCGTCAGGGAAATGCGGAAGCGGCTCTCCGGCTGGCATCAATGGCAGAACGCGGGAAGGGCGGCGTGCCGCAGGATTACAAGCGGGCGGCGGATTTATACCGCATGGCGGCGGATGCCGGGATTCCTCAGGGGGAAGCCGGGCTGGGCGCTTTATATGCCGATGGAAACGGTGTGCCGCAGGATTATGAGAAGGCTGTTTTCTGGTTGAACAGGGCGGCCGAGCAGGGGTATGTCGAGGCTCAGAGGAAACTGGCCGATATTTATGCTTATAAACGTGGCGATCCAGCTAAAGCATATGCCTGGATGGTTATCAGTCTGTCGGCCATGTTCCCGAATACGCCCGATTTGGTGCAGGTTTCGCCGGATTTGGAACGTCTTTTGCGTTCCATGACGCCGAAGCAGGTCAAAGAGGGACAAACGCTTGCCATGCAGCTGGTGACGCGCATCAGAGAAAACAAAAAAATCCAGGAGGAAAAGCAGAAAGAACAGTTGGATCAGATGAAAAAATATCAGGAAGGCTTTATATAAGTTTATCTGCGTGTGTTTCCGGGGGATGTTTTTCGGCATCCCCCCTTTTTTTTGCATGTTCTGAAAACAGGGGAAAACAATTTTGAGGGTATTGGCCAAAGAGGCCTTTTATCGGACGGATTTGGAGTAGAATTAAAGCCGTTTAAAAGGATTTGTATATATCTTTTTAATAATTTATTATTAAAAATAATTCAACGAAAGGATTGAGTACGATGACACCGCGAGAAAGAGAGAAGGGGCTTGGAATACTGATTGGAGGCTTCCTG
>USCC01000020.1 GCA_900553035.1 uncultured Rhodospirillaceae bacterium
CGTTTACAGCGTGGACTACCAGGGTATCTAATCCTGTTTGCTCCCCACGCTTTCGCATCTCAGCGTCAGTAAATGGCCAGATGATCGCCTTCGCCACCGGTGTTCTATCCAATATCTACGAATTTCACCTCTACACTGGATATTCCATCATCCTCTCCAATACTCCAGAAACCCAGTTTTAATGGCAGTTCCCAGGTTGAGCCCAGGGATTTCACCACTAACTTTTGCTTCCGCCTACATGCCCTTTACACCCAGTAATTCCGAACAACGCTTGCACCCTTCGTATTACCGCGGCTGCTGGCACGAAGTTAGCCGGTGCTTATTCTGATGGTACCGTCATTATCTTCCCATCTAAAAGAGCTTTACAACCCGAAGGCCGTCATCACTCACGCGGCATGGCTGGATCAGGGTAACCCCCATTGTCCAATATTCCCCACTGCTGCCTCCCGTAGGAGTTTGGGCCGTGTCTCAGTCCCAATGTGGCCGATCATCCTCTCAGACCGGCTATAGATCGTCGGCTTGGTAGGCCGTTACCCCACCAACTACCTAATCTAACGCGGGTTCCTCTTAAGGCGAATTAATCCTTTCCCCCTCAGGGCTCATAATGTATTACCTTCCGTTTCCAGAAGCTATCCATTACCTCAAGACAGATCCCCACGCGTTACTCACCCGTGCGCCACTGATATATAGGGCAAGCCCCATATATTCCGTTCGACTTGCATGTGTTAAGCCTGCCGCCAGCGTTCGTTCTGAGCCAGGATCAAACTCTCATGTTAATTCCATACAATCTCTTGCATAGCCCTAAAGTCCAATGCCCGGCATCGCTTACTCTGTTTACTGCGTAAACTAAATCGACAGAGGTTCTTTTTACTACTACATTACTTCCGTAAATTCCTTGTAAATTTACCTCTCTCACGATGCACAAACACCAAACCACTAAAGCAGCCCGCCGCCTGTGCATCCTTCCTTGTCATATTAACTCTAATGCTAAGATCTCTACCTACCCTTTAAGGCAGGACGTCCTTTATATCAAAGTTTATTCCTTAATGTCAAGAACTTTTCAAAACCAAGCCTCCTCAGCTCGGCGCAGAAACCTATATAAGATCACTATCATCCTTTGTCAATAACTTTTTGGAATCTTTTTTACTTTTTTATCAAAAAATTTAATGCCTTCCGAAATTCCCTGGAAATCTGCCAAAAAGGAAAATCCCCCTCCTGAAACGCCGCCGAAAGGATATGGATCCCGAAGGCCGAAATCCTTCCAGGTTTGTAAAAATTACGCGCCGTCATTGCCATCCCCCCTTTTAATATGGTATTTATCCTCAAAAGACATTCCAACCAGGATGCTCCACATGCCCATGCCGCGAATCATCAGCCGTTATATCGTCCGCCAGTTCCTTATGTCCTTTTTTGCGGTCATGCTGGCCCTGGGATTCGTCGTCGTTCTGTTTGATGTCATTGAACTGATGAAAAAGGGAACATCAAAAATCGCCTTCAGTTTCGGAGACGTTCTGGTCATGGCTTTGTTAAAGCTGCCGAACATGTGGCAGATGCTGCTTCCTTTTGCTGTTTTAATCGGAGCGATCATCGTTTTCTGGCGCCTGACGAAAAGCCATGAGCTCGTCATCATCCGCGCGGCCGGTCAGTCTGTCTGGCAGTTCGTCACCCCCCTGCTTGTGACGGCTTTCTTTCTGGGCGTTTTCAATGTAACCGTATTCAATCCTTTTGCCGCCGCCATGTTTTCCCGATATCAAAGGCTGGAAGACAAAAAGGCCGACGTCCCTCATATCACCAGCTTTCAGGGACTCTGGCTCCGGGAACACCGCGATGACAAGATGTATGTCGTGCACGCGGACGGAATCCGTCAGGAAATGTATGATCTGACCCTGAAAATCGTCAGCATCATGGAATTTTCGGACAAGGACGAATTCCTGCGCCGCATCGACGCCGATTCGGCGATTCTGAAAGACGGTTTATTCCATCTGGTCAACGCCCGCGTTTACGTCAAAGGTAAAACGATCGAAAAATACCCGTTGATGGATTTTCCGACATCGCTGACTCTGGGGAAAATCCAGGAAAATTTTGCGTCGCCGGAAACAATTTCATTCTGGGATCTGCCGGATCTGATCGAATTTTTCGAACGCACGGGCTTTTCGGCCCATTCGCACCGGCTTCATCTGCATTCCCTGATTGCGTCGCCGTTCCTGTTGATGACGATGGTTCTGATCGCCGCTGTTTTTTCCGTCAACCCGAATCAGCGGCAGGGCGGGAGCCTTCTGCGCATCAGTATCGGTATTGCCGCCGGTTTCCTGCTTTATTTTATGACGCGCATTACGTACGCGCTCGGATTTTCGACGTCGCTTCCCATCGTTTTCGCGACATGGAGCCCGCCCGTCATATTCGCCCTGCTGAGCGTTTCAATCCTGCTGCATCGTGAAGACGGCTAGACGTCCGGAGAATTCAGAATTTCAGGAAGCCTCGAAAAGTCCCTGAAAATCAGGTCGGCTCCGGCTGTGGTCAGTTTTCTGCCGTGTTCGGGACCGCAGTGCGACGCCCCCGCGAATCCAAGGACACGCATACCGGCCGCCTTTCCGGCTCGGACGCCGGACACACTGTCTTCGACAACAACACAGCGGTCGGCGGAAGCGTTCATTTTTTCAGCCGCATACAGAAAGATATCCGGAGCAGGCTTCCCGTGCCGGACCTCATGAGAGCTGAAAACATTCTCCCGCCCGAAAAAACGGTCAAGCTTCGTAACCCGCAGACATTGGAACAGTCGCTCGGGGCGGCTGCCCGAAGCAATGCAGAGCGGCATTTTTATTTTTTCCAAAGTCTCGGGAACGCCTTCGACGGCCTTAAGATTCGTTTCAAACAGATTTTCGACGGCTCGGTTCACTTCGTCCAGAAAACCGGACGGCAGAACATACCCATAGTCGTTTTCAATCTGACGACAGATCTGCGGGCCGCTCTTGCCCGTATAGTCATTCAGCATCGACTCGACGGAAACCGGCATATCCAGAGCCGTCAGCATGTCTGACCACATCCGGCATCCCAAAAGTTCGCTGTCAATCAGAACGCCGTCAAAATCGCAAATCAAAAGTTCGGGCTTAAACATTGTACATATCCTCGTCCTCTTCGGTTTCTTCCAAAGCCCTTACCGCCGTTTCATAAGAAAATCCGGCGCGAGCCATTGCCGCCAGATCTTTTCGTCGGCTGACCCGGCGCTCTTCTTCCGGACGGAAGGGGCCGATTTTCTTTTTGCGGACGAACCGGCGCGCAGCTTCGAGTTCGGCTCCTGCGTTTTCCTCTCCGGACGGAGCCAGAACCGACTCCTGTATTTCCGGAGAAATACCGGCTTGCTTTAATTTTTCGCGGATATATCTTTCCGATTTTCCGGCCCGTCGTGCGCGTTCGGCGGTCGAAGCCGCGAAACGCCCGTCGTCGATATAGCCATCCTGACACATTTTAAAAACGACCGATTCAATCCATACTTCAATATCAGCCGGAATCTCCGCGCCTTTCATCCTGTCCCGTACGACACGCCGGGAAAGAAAGCGGCGCAGGTTTCCGGAAGAACTTTCGTACCGGCCCAGATAATAAAGAGCCAGATTCGTCAGGCGTTTCTGTGTCAGAGGTTTCGGTGTTGCGGACTGTTTTCTTTCCGTCATTCTTTTTTCCGGTAAAAAAATTGGAAACAGTCCGTTTTATAACTGAGTTTTAAAGATTTTTAAAGAAAGTTGTCACATTAAATATAAGGAAGGGGACATCATGACAGACGAAGTATACTCATTCTTGATTGACGGGGGGATTTCAAAAGGACAGGCTGTACGCCTGACCGAAACGCTTGACGTCATCCTGGCTCAGCACCGGTATCCCGAACGGGTTGGCTCTTTCCTGGCGGAGGCCTGCACTCTGGCGGTGCTGCTGTCGGCCTCAATCAAATATGACGGCGTTTTCACGCTTCAGATTCAAAGCGACGGGCCGATTTCGACCATGGTCGTCAATATGACTTCGGATGGAAAAATCCGCGGATATGCGCGCTTTAACGAACAGCGCCTGGAAGACGCGGAAAGGAAAATGGCGGAACAGCCGAGCGCGCCGGTTCCGGCGTTTTTCGGCCAGGGGGCTTTGTCCTTCATTGTCGAACAACCCGGAGACGCCGAAAACTATCAGGGTGTCGTCGCCCTGGAACGCGCGACTCTGGCCGAATGCGTCCACCAATATTTCAGACAATCGGAACAGATTGAAACAGCCGTGCGCCTGAGCGTCGGAAAGCCGGATTCCTCAAACACGGGATGGAGCTGCGGCGCGGTAATGCTCCAGCGGATGCCCGCAGACAAAAAAACATTTTCCGAACTCGGCCCCGAGGAAATCGAAGAAATATGGCGCACTGCCGTCATTTTACTGAACAGCGTGACCGATCAGGAACTACAGGACGCGAAACTTCCTGTTGAAAAATTGGTTAATCGACTGTATCACTTGAATGATTTACATGTTTTTATGCCGAAAAAACTTGAATTCGGTTGCCGATGCTCTCAAGAAAAGGTAATAGAAATGTTAAAACGCTTTTCTCCGGAGGACAGAAAGGATATGGTTGTCGACGGAAAAATAAAAGTTGATTGCCAGTTTTGCGGAAGAAGCTATACTTTAACCTTGAAGGATTTAGAATCAGGAGAATAACTGATGTTTTTTAAACTTCTGCGCTTTGTATTTCCGGCCGTAGCCGCCGCATCACTTTGTGCCTGTGCCTCCAACCCCGGTTATCCGTCGGGTTATACCCCCTACAACAATCAGCGCTACGCCCCGGCCGGGTATCAGGCAGGATACGGAGTCCAACCTCCTCAGTCCTATTACACGCCGCAGGCTCAGGGCGATTTCCGTCCCGTTCCTTTCGGATCCAAGATTAAATTAAAAGCGCAAGACATCAAGTTTATCTCCAGCTACAATCCCCCGGCTCGTGTTCCGAACATTGACCACCTTCTCCTGGTTTCTCCCGAACAGATCATCCATAAATGGGCCGAAAAGCGTTTCGCCGTCGACGGCACACCCGACCGGCATGTCCGCTTCCTGATCAAGGACGCCAGCATCGTCGAAGAAAACATCATCACGGGTTCCTGCTTTAAATCCGTCAAACAGCAGTACACCGCAAAATTTGAAGTCACCATCCAGATCGTCAATTCCGAAGGCACCGTCCTGATCGAAACGTCCGCCACCGCGGTCAAGAAGGAAATCATCGACAGCAACGCCTCTCTGGAAGCGCGTGAAAACCTGTGGACGATCCTGATGTTCGATACGGTTAAACTGCTCTCCTCGCGTTTGGACTATGATCTGGGTAGCCCGTCCTTCAACGATTACATCGAAAGATAAAAAAGGAATTTGCATCCTTTAAAAATCGGATGTATAAAAGGTGCGGCGCGCGGGTGTAGCTCAATGGTAGAGCAGAAGCTTCCCAAGCTTACGACGAGGGTTCGATTCCCTTCACCCGCTCCAAACCATAAACCGCCTTCGGGCGGTTTTGTTTTGCCCGGACAGCCTCCCGTTTCCGAAAACAGATATTCCGCACAAAAAACAGCGCCCGCGGGTTATTTCAGGAAAAAATGAGATTCTCCCCGACAGCAAACACCATAACATCGTTTGCAAATAATAATCGGCCGGCTCTCATTCATGAAAAGAGTCACTATGGGCAGAAATACGGCGGAATCACACCGCAAAAGACCATGCGGGAAACACCTGAAAAAAGGATTTTCCTTTCCGAAGGGCCGGGAATCAGCGAAGACGAAAAGATCAGGAGGACGAAACCTTTGCCCGAGCGGTTAAAAAGTATTTCAAGCGGCAGAACTGTTTTCAAACATCCTGATTTACAGAACAAAGGGCTTCTTCCGCCTTCTCAATATCTGTAAAACGTCCCAAAAAAACGCATCTGACCTGTGAAGAACCCGAAAGACAGCCTGCCAAGCCGCTTTTATTGAGGACTACGGAAAGCCTCCGCTCTTTTACCTCCCCCCCCTCCTCTGTTCCCGGAGTTCGGCACAACCTTTTTCAGGCGTAAAAACGGCGGGACTTCAGTACGGGCAACCGTTCCCTCCCAAAAACCGGGCGGCGCCTAACGGCCGCGGACAAGAGAGGAAAGCCGCGACAGAAAAGCCGGCTTCGGACTCTTTCCGGTATTTTTTATCTGAACTTCGTCTTCATGCGTTTTTCCCGCCGAGACAAACCGGTAATGCTTTGCAATATCCTTGAATCCGTTTTCCAGAATTTCCGTCGGCCGATTGGTGGCGTCCATCTGTTCCAGATGATCCTGCGTTGTAATCTTATAGTTCGGGTCGCGGCAGAATTCTTCGTAACAGCGGCGCGTCACTTCGTCGATTTCCGTTCCCGCTTTCTGCCAGGCAAAGTTTATTCCGGCGGCAATCGCCCCCGTTCCATCGGCACGGATATTGTCGCCGACCATGACCACTTCGGCCGGGTTTTCGACGCCCATTTCGGCAATAATACGCTTCATGTTGGCCGGATTGGGCTTTGCCGTCTTCGGATCAAGGATGACCAAGCGTTCGCCCAGACCGTCGCGCAGGGCTTTTGCCGGCCCGGCAACCGGCATACGGACAGTGCGGCCTTCCCTCAGATCGGGCTGGACGTAAACAGCGTCAACCATATCCGCCGTTATTCCCATTTTCGCCAGACGGGGAATGCAGACGGATTCGCGCGAATCCGAATACAGCACCAGCCGTGCGCCCGAAGACCTGATTTTATTCATCGCGGGCATGACACCGTCATAAAGTTCAGCGCGGGAGCGGTCTTTGTCCCAGGCGTGCAGGATTTTTTCCAGCTCGACGGCCTGCTCATGTCCCTGCGGCTGTAAAGAAGGTGTCCGGAGAACGTCCCCGCGCAGATCCTTTCCGATATAAGGGCCCGGAATATGGCGGACTGTATCAGGGACATGCGCCAGCAGATCGCGGGCGATGTCTTCACGCGGACGGCCGTACAGACCGGACAGGCGTTCCATCGCCGCATCCAGAGCATGTGCCCACACGCCGAATTTATCAGCAATCGTATTGTCAATATCCGTAATAACCAAGCGAATGTCTTTCTTTTCCGCCATGGTGCCTTTCCTCCTTGAAAACACGGCCTTTTCTTTTTTATATCATATTTCGACAGACATGACAATTTTTCCGGCCATGTATCCGGAAAATTTTTCCATTTTCAACAATTTCCAAAAAACTGTCCCGGCGGAAGCCGCTTGTCCCCCAAGGAAAGAAAGGCTATAAAGGAAGAACGATTTGCAACAAAGGACAGAATATGCTGACAGTTCTTGATTACGGCGGCGGAAACCTGAAAAGCGTCGTCAACATGCTGGATTCTTTCGGATTTCCCTATCGGCTGACAGACAGGGCCGAAGACATTAATGCCGCGACGCAGCTGATTTTCCCGGGACAGGGCCATTTCGGACAGGTCATGGATTCTCTGCGCTTCAGGGGGTTGGCGGAACCGCTGATTCAATGCCTGAACCGGGGCGTGCCTTTTCTGGGCATCTGCGTCGGACTTCAGGTTCTGTTCGATTCGTCCGAAGAAGCCCCGGGCGTCAGCGGATTAGGCGTGTTCAAAGGAAAGAATGTCCGCTTTACTCAGGGCAAAGTCCCGCAGATCGGTTGGAATAAAATAAAAACAACTCCGGCGAATACCGTTCTGGAGGACGATTTCTATTACTTCGTCAATTCCTATCATGCCGTTGCGGAAAATCCGCGAATCGTGTCGGCAACGGCGGAGTATCACATCCCCTTTACGGCGGCCGTCCAGTTTGAAAACATCACCGCAACACAGTTTCATCCCGAAAAAAGCGGATTGACCGGCCATACGGACATCCGCAACTGGATCACATCTTTCGGCGTTGACGCGCTTGCATGAGGAACGGAAAATGCTGACAAAACGAATCATCCCCTGCCTGGACGTCAAAGATGGTCAAACCGTCAAGGGAATCAATTTTGAAAATCTCAAATATGCCGGAGACCCGGTCGAACTGGCGCGCCGGTATTCGCAGGACGGCGCCGATGAACTCGTCTTTTTGGACATTACGGCGACCAATGACGGGCGCAAAACCATGCTTGACGTTGTTGAACGCGTCGCCCGTAATGTTTTCATCCCCTTCACGGTCGGGGGCGGTATCCGCAGTCTTGAGGACATTCGGAACCTTCTTCTGGCCGGCGCGGACAAGATTTCGCTGAACACGGCGGCGGTTATGAATCCGGATCTGATTCACGAAGCCTCTTCCCGTTTCGGATCCCAGTGCGTCGTTGTTGCGGTTGACGCCAAAAAATTTGACGGGGAATATTATGTCGTCGTCAATGCGGGAAAGAAAAAAACGGAACACAAAGTCCCGGACTGGATCAAACGAATCGAACAGCTCGGTGCCGGAGAAATTCTGCTGACCTCCATGGATGCCGACGGAACACAGCAGGGTTTTGATTTGGACTTGACAGCGCTGGTTTCCGGGAATACAAACCTGCCCGTCATCGCCTCTGGCGGCGCGGGCCCTGATCCGCAGCATTTTGCCGACGTCTTTGACAAAGGAAAAGCGGATGCTGCTCTGGCGGCTTCGATTTTTCATTACGGCACGCTTCCCGTTCCCGACCTGAAACGCGCTTTGTGGAAACAGAATATTCCCGTCCGGCTGACATAGAAAAACCGCCGGGAAGCTGATCGGAAGGGTCAAAAAATGGATTGGTTCAGTTTTCCCCAGATTGTCGGTTACATTGCCTATGTTTCTTCCTTTTATGCCTGTGCGCAGAAAGACGACAACCGTCTGTTCAAATACTTCGGCTGCAGCTGGTTGCTGTTCGGACTGCATCATTTTTTGATGGGCAACGATGCGGCGGCGGTTTCCGCTGTCCTGATCGGCATACGGATGTTTACGTCCATTTACTGGAAAGGAGCTGTTATTGCCTATCCCTTTTCAGTGCTTGCGCTGGTGATGGGGTATTTCACCTATGCCTCTCCGCTCAGCCTTCTTCCGTTGGGCGCCGTTATTGTCGCCACGTTCGGCGCGGCGTATTTCAGCGGTGTGTCTCTGCGTCTGATTTTTATTTCGACAAACGTCCTGTGGTTCGTACATAATGCAGCGGTCGGTTCCATCGGCGCCATGGCGTTCGATATCACAATCGCGGTTTCACATGCTCTGACGGCATGGCGGATTCATCTGGACCGCAAAAAAGAAAAAGCCCCGGAAACCGTTTCGGAAATGCCCGAAGCCGCTTAAGGAGACAAAAATGGATTTTCTCAGCCTGCCGCAGCTGATCGGGTACGCCGCCTACCTGGCGGGAACGTCGGCCGGACTTCAGAAAAAGGATAACCGGCTGTTCCTGCTGTTCAGTCTGTCTTCTCTGCTGTTCTGTTTTCATCATTTTCTTCTGAACAACCTGACCGCCGCTTCGTCGCACGCCGTCATCGCCGTCCGCATGTATCTGAATCGCTCGTATAAGGGCGCAATGATTGCCATTCCGTTCGCCCTGATCGCCCTGGCTTTCGGTGCCATGACCTATCAGACTCCCTACAGCCTTCTTCCGCTCGGCGCGGTTCTGGCGGCAACGTTCGGCGCGGCATATCTCGGCGGAATCGGGCTGCGTCTGATTTTCATTTCGTGCTGTTTTCTGTGGGTTGTCCATGATTACGCCATGGGATCGCTGGGCGGCCTGGCACAGGATCTGACCACAATCACCGTCCATACCGTGACATGCTTCCGCCTTTTTGCCGCACAAAAAAAAAGAGTCCGGAGAATCCCCGGACTCTTTGACAGAAGCCGAAGCTTAGAACATGATCGTACCGCGCAGAGAAAAGACCGTTCCGAATTTCCGGTCTTCCTTTGACGCCGGATGAATGAACAGCTGCACGTCCGGAGTGATGGTCAGGAACTGCGTCACGCCGAAAGCCCAGTACGTTTCAACCACCGTTTCAAAATTGCGCATTTTTTCGGTCGAATCATAATATCCCTTGTTGACTTTGTTGTATGCGACGGCGAATCCGATCTGATCCAGAGGATTGCGGTTCAGCGGATTGTTGTAGACGCCGCCCAGGACATAGGACTGCTTGATCGGCATGGCGTCGCCGGTCGCGGCGTTGGCCCGCATGAAGACGCCCCACTTTTCATTCAGATTCTGCGACATGTTCAAAGACCAGCCCACACTGTTCCCCGGCTGTGCTTCAACGGACGGCTGGTTATAAACCAGCAAAGAGTACTGCCCCGTCCCCATGCCCTTGACGGTCGGCGACCAGGAAACCGATCCGAACGTCGTAAAGCGCTTTTTACCGAAATCCTTTGTCGTTATGACGTTTGCCGAAGGATTCTGAGCGTTCTGGAAACCGGCGGTGATGGAAATTTCGGATGTCGGGTTATATTGGACATAGCTGCCCAGTCCGGCGGTCGGGTAGGTTGAACTGGCGTTCTGCGAAAGGGCATAGTTGATGAAATTGCTCTGCTGGTTGGAATCGTATTCCGTCCCGTCGAAATCGTACAGCGGATACTGACCGATCAGAATGGCCAGCTGATTATCGAACAGCGTCTGTGTATAGCTCAACTGGTCAAACGTGTTGGATCGGCTTGTAAAGTCGTTGATCGAATTTGCCAGATACAGCTTGTTTCCGATTTTCTCGCCGTTATTTCCCCAGTAACGGACGGCCGTATAGGAAAAGTCGATCGTTCCGGAACCAAACGTGTCGTCGTTGAACATCTGCCAGCTGACGGTCGGCGCATAAATGGACTGCGTCGCCGTTTTCCCGGCGTTCGGAACACCTTTCTGCCCCATCACGGTGACGTCCATAGAATAGGAAAGCCCGTAATCGTTCGACAGTTTCGATTTGAAATCATTATAGCTTTTGCTGAAATCCCCGACGTCTTCGGCCAGACGTTTTTCAGCCTGTTTCAGACGTGTTGCCAGACGGCCGCTTTTTGTATTCGTCTGCTGGATGGTTGCGGGCGCTTCGACAATGATGGCCGTTTCGGAATACGGCATCACGATTTCCTGGGCCGAAACAGCGGAGCCGCCGGCCAGAGCCAGAACGGTTCCGCAATATAAAACGGATTTGAAACCTTGCATTCTTCTTCTCCAAACAAAAAAACAATGAATACAGAAAATAATATAAATAAAGTAAAATAAATATGTATCTTCATGTATATACGTCACTCTGTTTATATTAAAAAGGTTACAGTCCCAAAAGGCTATAAGAACAAGTCTATCTAGGAAGACGTGGGAACTTTGCCTAAGATGAACGGCATAAAAAGAAGGCAGTCTTCTTTTTTACATAACAGATTATTTTGGAGGTTTTGATATGTTGGTAGGTACACGTTATCCGACTTTAGCTTTTCACACCGGCGGCGCCGGACAGGCCGACGACGGTATTCCGCCGCAGCCGTTTGAAACGTTTTGCTACGATTCGGCCCTGACTCAGGCGAAAATCGAAAACTTCAACGTTATTCCGTACACGTCCGTCCTTCCGCCGGAACTGTACAACAATATCGTTCCGGTCGACAAAGTGACGCCGTACTTCAAGCACGGTGCTGTTTTGGAAGTCATTATCGCCGGCAACGGCGCCAGCATCAACGAACACCGCGCCATTGCGACAGGTGTCGGCGTCTGTTGGGGCAAGGACAAAGACGGCAAGCTGATCGGCGGCTGGGCGGCGGAATATGTTGAATATTTCCCGACCTACATTGACGATGAAATCGCCAAAGGTCACGCTGAAATGTGGCTGAACAAGTCCCTGAATCATGAACTGGAGCTGCGCGGCGTTGAAAAACACAGCGAATTCCAGCTGTTCCATAACTACATCAACATTACGCAGCAGTTTGCGTACTGCCTGACGGCTCTCGGCTTCCTGAACTTTGAAACGGCCGATCCCGTTAAGCTCTGATGCGTATCCTGAATGCGGTATTGCCCCAAAAGGCAATACCGCCTTCTTTTTTTAAAGCCGGCCCTATGCCTGAAGGCCGCCGGTCTTTCTTATTTGAACGAGGATATAAAAATGGCACAACAGCAACAAGATACGAAAAAGCTCGGGCTGATTGCCCTGGCCAGCGTTGTCGTCAGTTCCATGGTTGGCGGCGGCATTTTCAGTCTGCCGCAGAATATGGCCGCAGGAGCTTCCGTCGGCGCCGTCATTCTGGCCTGGGTCATCACGGGTTTCGGGATGTACTTCATGGCGAATTCATTCCGCATTCTGTCCGACACGCGCCCCGACCTGACGGCCGGCATTTATATGTATGCGCGCGAAGGTTTCGGCCCGTTCATGGGCTTTACCATCGGCTGGGGCTACTGGCTCTGCCAGATTTTCGGCAACGTCGGTTACGCCGTCATCACGATGGACGCTTTAAACTATTTCTTCCCTCCCTATTTTCAGGGCGGAAACAATTTATATTCAATCATCGGCGGTTCACTGCTGATCTGGTTCTTTAACTTCGTCGTCCTGCGCGGCGTGCGTCAGGCCAGCTTCATCAACATTATCGCAACGATTTTCAAACTGATTCCGCTGGCTCTTTTCATCATCATCATGGCGTTCGTTTTCAAAGCGCACCAGTTTGATGTTGATTTCTGGGGCAACATGGCTTCGCATGCCAAAGGCGGCCTCGGCGACATTTCGACACAGATCAAAAGCACCATGCTGGTCACCCTGTGGTCGTTCATCGGTATTGAAGGCGCCGTTGTGCTATCCAGCCGTGCTGAACACAAAGAGGATGTCGGCAAGGCAACGTTCATCGGCTTCCTCGGCTGTCTGCTGATTTATATCCTGCTGTCCGTTCTGCCTTATGGCTTCCTGAGTCAGCCGGAACTGGCCGCGATTCCGAATCCTTCGACGGCCGGCGTTCTGGAAAAGGTCGTCGGACCGTGGGGAAGCTGGATGATGAACATTGGTCTTCTGATTGCCGTTCTGGCCAGTTGGCTGGCTTGGACGATGGTAACGGCTGAAATTCCGTTCGCCGCCGCCCAGAACGGGACTTTCCCGAAGGCTTTTGCAAAGGAAAACGAAAACAATTCGCCGTCCGTTTCCCTGTGGACGACCAGCGCTCTGATGCAGCTGGCCATTCTGATGGTTTATTTCTCGAACAACGCCTGGAACACGATGCTGTCCATCACCGGCGTCATGGTTCTGCCGGCCTATCTGAGCAGTATGGCGTATCTGTGGAAGCTCTGTGAAGACGGCGAATATCCCAAGACGGCTTCCGTCTCGCGGTTTGAAGCGCTGATTTCCGGCGTATTCGCCTGCATTTATTCGGTCTGGCTGATTTATGCCGCCGGACTGCAGTACCTGCTGATGGCGATTCTGTTCCTGGCGGTCGGTATTCCTGTTTTCATCTGGGCTCGGCGTCAGAACAACCCCGGAGAAAAAGTCTTCACCGAACGCGAGCTGTGGTTCGCGTGGACCCTGGTCATTGTTTCCGTCGTCGCGATTTTCCTTTTCTCGCGCGGTGTGCTGAGCATATAACAGGTCTGCTTATCTTGAAAACGGCGGGAAATTCCCGCCGTTTTTGCTTTACGCTTCCTGGATGAAATGTTAGCCTTAAGCAAAATAAAAGCGCGTTTTAAGGAAATGACCGGAAACAAAACGCCTTTTTTTCTGTTTTTGAGGAAATAATGACTCTTTTAATCGTTTTGATCTGTCTGACCATCGGCACATCGTTTTTATGTTCCATGATGGAAGCTTCGCTCCTGTCCATTACGCCGACATATGTCGCCCGGCTTGAAGACAAAAATCCGACGCTGTTCAGGAAACTGTCTTTTTACAAGGCAAATATTGATACGCCTCTGTCGGCGATTCTCGCCCTGAATACGATTGCGAACACAGCCGGCGCCGCCGGCATCGGCGCACAGGTGTCGGTTCTTTACGGGTCAAATTACGTCGCATTGGCCTCGGCGCTGATGACGGTGGCCATTCTGCTGTGTTCCGAAATCATTCCCAAGACAATCGGCGCGACGCACTGGCGTTCTCTTGTCGGCTTTCTGTGCTTCATGCTCAGCATAATGATCTTCGTTCTGAAACCTTTTCTGAAGCTTTCCGAAATGCTGATAAAGCTGATCAGCCCCCCGACAACGGGACAAAGCGACATTCGGGAGGAAATCAAGGCTCTGACAAAGCTCGCGTATACGGAAAACTATATCGACGACGACGAAAACCGGGTCATATGCAATACGCTTAACCTCCACGATGTCAAAGCCCGGGACGTCGCGACGCCCCGCAATGTCTGCAGCACGGTGCTGGCCGGCATTTCGATCCGGGAATTCATTGAAACGGCGACACAATACGCCTTTTCACGCTTTCCCGTCATGAAGAACGAAGACGAGGAAATCTTCGTCGGTTACATCCACAAATCGGATATTATCGGAAAGGACCCGACCCTTTCGATCAATACCGTCATGCGTCCGATTCTGGAAGTCGCCTCAACGTCCAACATTGATTATGTCTTCACCGAAATGCTCAAAACCCGCAATCATATCGGCGTCGTTTATGATGAACTGGGCACCTGGCTGGGAATCATCACTCTGGAAGACGTTCTTGAAACGATTCTGGGCAAAGAAATCCTGGACGAGACGGACAAGGTCATTGACATGCGTTCTTACGCGAAGCTCCTCTGGTCGAACAAAAAGGCGAAAGCCGCCGAAAAACGCAAGGAAGCCTTTGCCGGAACAACGGACTGACCCGTTCCGCACGGAATTTTTCCCCACCTGAAAATCCGGCTCGCCCGCGCAGGCCGGATTTTTCATGTCCGCAGGCCTGTTCCGCCGAGTCACCTTGGAATCCGGAAAAATGCATCCCTTTTTCCTTAAACGAGGCCGCACGGCGCACCCCGAGAGAACATACCAATAGATGAAATTTAATTATTTTTATCAGACTTAAGCATATTTTTTAAATAAATTGTTTACATCGCCGACAAAAAATCGTATTAGATGAATATGCATTATTTTAGGAGAAAACAATATGAAAAACACACTCTTGTTTGCAGCTCTTGCCCTCTGTTTTTATTCCTTTACTGCCACCGCGCAGGAAAATTCATCCCGCATTTCCGCGCCAAAGAAAGGGGGATACGCCGTCATCAAGGCCGGCATCTCACGCATGAAAATTGACGGAGAAAAATATAACAAAGCCGCTTATGGCGCGGCCTTAGGTTTATATGTTGAAAACAATATTCGTGTCGAAGGGGAACTTATGGCCTTTGATGATGTGGAGGAAAAATTCCTGTTTTCCAAAAGCAAGCGTGAAACGGCCAGCCTGATGATCAACGCCTATTATGATTTCTTTGATCTGAACGCCCGGTTCCGCCCGTATGTCGGCGTCGGAGCGGGCGCGGCTTATTTGAAGGATGTCTGTAAAAACTGCATCTGGTCAACCCCCCTCGGCAACTACCTTGTCGACGCCCGTGAAAGCAAAGCCGTCTTAGCCGCATCGCTTCAGGTCGGGGCGGCGTACCGTCTGAGCAATACGATCAGCCTGGACATCAACGGCCGTTACACCTACCTTGACAGCAACCGCTCCGGCTTTGATTTCCAAATGAAGCATGACATGTTTACGGCTCTGGCCGGCCTCCGGTTCGACTTTTAAATCCGCTTTTCTGATTCCCCGGGGACGCGGTTTCCCGGGGATTTTCATGGTCTTCGTTCTGCCCCCCGGGCAGTCGCCGGAACGAATCACAGATGCTCCGCGAAAGACCGACTCTGTTTGATCCAATCGGCAGCTCGCGACAGCCAGAGTTTTATTTCGGATTGCCCTTTTTTCGGACACGAACCTTCGTCTTTCCGGAACGGACGATTCCTGAAGAGACCGTTCCCGCCGGAAACACTGCCCGAAAAAGACCGCCGGGAGATACACCCCGCCGGCTTCGCAGAAGCCGCACACAAAAAAGCAGGCAGAGAAAAAAGAAACCGGACAGATCAGAAAACACCTTCCGAAAACTCCGCTTTCAAAGCTTTCCGAAATGCGGATAAAAAGCGCCCCGACGACGGGACAAAACGACATCCGGGAGGCAATCAAGGCTCTGACAAAGCGCACATATACGGTAAACGGTATCAAGGACGACGGAAACCGGGGCATACGCAATATGCTCAACCTCCACGATGTCAAAACCCGGGATGCCGTGCCTCCGCAGTGCCTGAAGCACGGTGCGAACCGGCATTTCGATTCGGGTATTCATTTTTGAATCCCCGGCGCACGTTTTTCCAGACAGATATAAGCCGGCACCTGCACAGAAAGCCGACCGGTTTCGTTCTTTTATTCGCCTTCCGCATGGTTGACGGCTTCATAGACGCCCGCGCCCTGTTCCTCCTGAAGCCGGCGGACAACAGCACTGACAGGGACAAGAGCGAAACCGCGCCGACGAGCCTCGGGAATCCAGCGGGACAAAGCGTCTATTGTTGCCGGATGCGGATGGCCGATGCCAACAGCCGCCTTGTTTTTCAGCGCCAGCCGCTCCAACAGGCGTAGCTGTTGCATGACTTTTGAGGATTCGCGAGCATTATCCAGAAATACGTTCCGAACGGCGTAAGGCATTCCCTTCTCCCGGGCGATTCTTTTCCCCGCACTGTCTTTTCCCGTCAGCGAATCCAAAAACAAAAGGCCGCGGCGGTTCACCTCATCCAGCACGACTTCCATTGCATGTTCATCTGCCGTAAACCGGCTGCCCATATGATTATTGATGCCGACATACCCCGAAAAGGATCCCAGCATCATTGCGAGACGATCCCGGATTTCATCATCATCCATCCCCAACATCAACGCCCCCGGCCCCGGGTTATTGTCCAAAGGCTCCATCGGCGTATGAACCAGCAGTTCGTGCCCCGCGGCAGAGGCCTCTGCCGCCTGTTCCGGCAGGTCGTCCGCATAGGCCAGGAATGAAGCGGTCAAAGGCGCGGGAAGTTTCAGAACCCGCCGGGTCAGACGCCGGTTCATCCCCAGATCGTCAATGACAACGGCAATCATCGGCACATCGTCCCCGACCTCTGAGGGAACCGCGTACAGGCGCCAGGGCGGTAGCATTTCATCACGTTCAACCGCGGTGTCCGCCTCCGATTCGTCCGGATCCGTCATCTGCGGTGAAAGGGTCTTGTTCCCTGCAGCAACAACAAAGGAAGCCGACCTCTCTTTCTTTCCCCAGATATGCCCCACCGGGAAAAGCGGTTTGTATCCTTCCGATTCGCCGCTCCATATTTCGGGCGGTTCTCCGCCGGAACGGCCTTTCATCTCTTCCGCCGGCGCATGTTCCTTGCGTGAAACGACCTCTTCATGAATCGTCCAGCCCAGAAAAACAGAGGCCAGAACCAGAAGAAAAACCAGATAAAACGGCAGCCAGAAATAAAAACTCCGCCAGCGCCGGGGAATTTTGTCTTTGGACCGCCTGGAACGGTAAGAACCGCTGTTAACGGCATAATGCGGTTTCGGCATGATGACATGCGGTTTGCGGCGGGATGCACGGCGGCCGGGTTTCAAAACGAACCTCCTGTTCAAAACGGACAATACTGAAAGGATAATATCGGAAAATATCTAAAAAACTCTTGATAAAAAGCAGGAACTAAAGTAGAACAAATAGAGAATATTAACCTTTTAAACCGAAAGAGGTCCGAATGCTGACAAAAAAACAGTATGAACTTCTGATGCTGATTGAAACACGCCTGCGCGAAGACGGCGTTTCCCCTTCTTTTGAAGAAATGAAGGAGGCGATCGGCCTGAAATCAAAATCGGGCATTCACCGCCTCATCTCGGCGCTGGAGGAACGGGGTTTCATCCGCCGTCTGCCGAATCGGGCGCGGGCGCTGGAAGTCCTGCGCCTTCCGGAAAACCGGGCAGACGCGGGGGCGCCTTTGACGGCTCGGGAATTTCTGAAAACGACAAGCTCTTTTTCCAGCCTGAGCGAAAACATTGTTGCGAACTCGGTCGAGTTGCCGCGGTATGGAAAAATCGCGGCCGGTACGCCGATTGAAGCGCTGCGGGGCAATGAAACGGTCGCTGTCCCGGCCAATATGGTGGGGAACGGGGAACACTACGCCCTGACCGTTGCCGGCGATTCGATGATTGAAGCCGGAATTCTGGACGGCGATACAGTCATCATCCGGCGCTGCAGCACAGCGGAAAACGGTGAAATCGTCGTTGCGCTGGTGGACGGCAGTGAAGTCACTCTGAAAAAAATCCGGCGTAAAGGCAATGCCATCGCTCTGGAACCCGCAAATGCCGCGTACGAAACACGGATTTACAGCCCCGAACGCATTGCGGTTCAGGGAAAACTGGTCGGGCTGATGCGTAATTACGCCTGATTCCGCCCGGCCGGGTGGGGACGAACGGAAAAGAGGAGCCGGGTCTGTTGTTTGAACAAAAAAAGCCCGGCGCCTGATTTTTTACAAGGGCGCGCCCGGCATGGATCCGCCCTTAAGCGGCCGGTCATAAAAAAACATCTTTTTTAAAAAAATCTGTTGACCCGTTATTTGTTTCTCTTTATATATAGGCGCACGGATTGCCCGGATGATGACCCCATCGTCTAGAGGCCTAGGACATCGCCCTTTCACGGCGGTAACCGGGGTTCGAATCCCCGTGGGGTCGCCAAGTTAGATGAAAGCTCGGAAATTTTTCCGGGCTTTTATTTTTGCTTTTTCTGCAGCGGGCAGAATGTTTTCCTGTACGGCGAAAAGAACGTTTCGCCTGTAGCGAGACAAATTATTTTTAGACTTTTTGACAATCCTTTTTAGACCGGCAAAATCATAAAAATTAAATACCTGTAACGCGGTGCAGGATTTTAGACATATCCGCATGACTTTTTAGACTCTTTTTAATTCAACAAGAGCCCCTTTTAAGTTAGCCTGTTTTATCTTATGGACATTGTTCCGGCCATACGCGATTAGACAGCTTGGCGCGTTTGCTGTTCCGCCCCGTTTCCCTGTTATTTGATGAAAGCAAAGGCGACCTTCAAAAAGAAAACGGCGTCAGCTTTTTTCCATATTTCCGCATAAAAACCGCGAGTTTCAGTCCTTGCGAAAATTAACGCAATGCCGTTGCCATGCGCGGTCAGACGATTCAGCCAGACAAACGTCGTGCGGCCGTAGGGCGGATTGCACCAGACCCGCCCGAACCATGGCTGTGACAAGCCGTTCATTGTCTTATCATAATGCTGTTTTGCCATTGGCCACGGTCGGCGATTCGGCGGCGGCGCACACGGGTCAAGGTCAAATTCACCCAGCGCCGCAATTAGTTCCGGCGGTGTCAGCCATTCTTCTTTATTTCCCGTATTCGTGTTAAAATTCTGTATTTCGGGATTCCTCAATCCTGAAACAGGCCGCGTCAAAATACCGTTGTTCGCGCTCAATCCCGATAAAAGAAAGACCTAACGCGGCGCAGACGACGCCGGTTGTCCCGCTGCCCATGAACGGGTCAAAAACGGTTTATCCGGGCCGGCTGGAACGTTCCAGAAGGTAACGGATCAGCTTTTCCGGTTTTTGCGTTTCGTGGTATTGTCCCGGAACCGTCGGGAAATAGAGCTCGTCTTCAGCTTTCATGTCCGGCGTCCACGGGCGGCGCAGGGATTCATACTCAGGCCGAAGGCCTTTATATTCTTCTTTCAAGTCGTAATATTCGCCTTTCATTCCTTCATAAGGACGTTTGAAAAATCCAGATTTTTGAAGTTTTTTATAATTTTCGGCCGTTGGAAACACATATTGACTGTCTGAAAAAGAATGCCTTGAAACGACGCTTTCGTTCCGGTCAGTTTATTGACACAGTCATTAAATTGCTTATCGGTCAGCCCCTTTGCTTTCTTCAGCGTTTCCTTTTCCCCGCGCATATAATCTTTAATAATTTTGAAGCAACCCCTGAAAAATTCGGGCGGAAGTAAGGTTGCTTTATTTTTTCGGCGCAGAATGATTTTCACTTTTTTGATGGCGGAAAGAAGCTTTCCCCGTCGCGGTTCTTTATTGTGTTATGTATCGTTCAAGAGCAGAGATATTCAAGGACTTCCTTATTGAGCATGTCTTTGCTGACCTTTTATGGAGCCGCGATTGATGATTTAAAACGTTTTTTTGCCGTGGGGATATGCGGATGCGTTTTAACGGTGTTCCGCCATTCAAAATCCGGAAGCCCGGTCATTAAAAATTAAAGGTGGCTCAGGCTCAGCGAATGAAAATATCGAGCGGTTATCCGAAAGGATTATTTGATGAGTGGCCGTCGGATATTTTACCGGCGAATGGCAAACGATGCTCCTATTGATGTTCGGCCGCGTCGTCTCAGTCTTCATGCGGGAGACCGTGCGGCGTCGGCGGTCGAAGAACGGCGAAACGGCGCGAACGGATAACGGTTGTGCCGGTTCTCTCCCGCTGTATATTACTTTCAAAAAGCCTGTTTTTTTTATCGAACGGCTTTTTCTCCGTTTCCTGTTCCGTTTCATTTTCTTTTTTCAACGCGCCGAAGCCGGCAAGCCTCGGAAAAAAGCAAAGGGTTCTTCCCGCTCTCAAATCAGAGGCAAAACGATTATTTTTAACCGGGCCGAGCGCGTCAGGTGATTAAAATCCGGCGAAACCGCTTCCTTTTTCAGGCGGTCTCGGACAGCGCCTCCCTGAACGACAGCATTTTACTTTTCCTGTAATGACGGCTTTCCGGTTCCAGCATGACGGCGCAGGCATAAGGAAACGAAAAAATGCCGTACCTGCCACGAGGAACCGGAAATGATCAGGCGTTCAAAGCTCGATGAGTTCATAGGCATCACGTCCCATCCCCATTTCTTTCATGTAGCTCAACTGCCGCAGTCCTTTGCGCGTTTCAATGCGTTCCTTCAAATCGTGAAGTTCGTTTTCGGGAAGCGCATAGACCATGTCAATCGACGCCTGATCCACCGCCAGAATATCCGTCGAAGCCAGAATACCGATATCGCGCGCCTTTACCGGAGCCGCGCTCGTTCCGGCACAGTCGCAGTCAACCGACATATTCCGCAGGACATTGAGGTAAACAATCCGATCCCCGAAAAAATCCGTCGTCGCCCTGGCGGATTCGACCATGTTTTCCATAAACTTTTCGCCGCTCCGCCACCGGCTGTAATCATTTGCGTCCGGCGCTTCGTGAATCATTTTTTTTCCGACCGGCCCGTCGGCGCACCCAATTGCAATATTCTTCAGCGAACCGCCGAAGCCGCCCATGGCGTGGCCTTTGAAATGCGTCAGAACCACCATCGAATCATAGTTCAGCATATTTTTGCCGACCGACATTTCCTTAAAATGTTTTCCGCCCCGAACCGGCAACATGACGGCGCCGTCTTCGTCCATGATATCGACCAGACAGAAATCCCAGCCGTTGATTTTCAGGGTTTCTCGGTGAGAAGCTGTTGTCTGGCGCGCCCCGGCATACAATGTATTGGTTTCCACAAGCGTGCTGTTCGGGATACTTTCCTGCAAGGCTTTGACCATCTCGCGCGGGATGATGTTCGGGCCGTGCGGTTCGCCCGAATGCCATTTAATCGCGACTTTTCCCCGGATTGAGGCATTTATTCGACGGTAAAGCTTTAAAAGCCCTTCCGGGCTGATATCACGGGTGAAAAAAACCTGTGCCTTATCCGTTTCTCCGTCTGCCTTTCCCAGAGCATTCCCCAACGCGAGCCTCCCTCCGGCCGCGGCCAGCAAGACAATCCCCGATGTCATTTTCAAAAAATCCCTGCGCTTCATCAGTCTCCCTTCCTTTCAGCCCTGTTCCGGCGAATCACTCTCTGTAAACAGCCTAATATTTCGAGTTCACTCTAAGTCAACTGCTTTTTACACTTCTTTCACGATCGCTGAAGGCGGAAAAAGGAATATCTTGGCTTTCAAAGCCCCGAAAAACAGCGCATAGTGAAAAGATACATTCTAAAAGGAAAATCTTTATGCCCTTTTCAATCCGCCGCGCCCGTCCGGAAGACGCCGGAGAAATCGCCCGTATTTATCTGCAAACCAGCCGTCTTCATTACGAAAAGCGTCCGGATGTCTTCAGGGAACCCTCCTTTGAAAGGACTCTGAAATACGTTTCGGACAATATCGGGAAACAAAATCCCCTTGTGTTCAAGGCGGAGGAACAAAATAAAATCCGCGGTTATCTGGTCTTATACATTGACCGTTACCCGCCCGAATTTTTTGTGCAGCCGAACAGCGGCTTTATCGGCAGCATCGGCGTTGACGAAAAAGAACGGGGCCGGGGGACAGGAACGGCTCTGATTAAAGCTGCCGAAAAATATTTAAAGGAACAGGGCATCGGGCTACTGCAGATCGACTTTTATACGTTCAATACAGATGCGGAAAGACTGTATGAGCGCCTCGGCTATGAAGACTGCAAACATCTCAGGCAGAAATACCTGTAGAGGCTTTTACGGACAGACGGAAAAGCAAAAAGTGCCCGCTTCACCTTCTCCGATCCGAAAATAATGAGCGGCCGTTTTGGGTTAATCCCCATCAGTCCATGTGATTTTTATTTATAGCCTGTTTATGCCTCATCCATTATCCCCGCGGAAGTAAGTAACATCTGTATTATCTCCCCCCAGTAAGGCCATAACCCAATGATAAGGTACAGCATCAAAAGTATAAACGGACCCAATTCCCACAGATAAAACCGGAGGCGGTTATGACGTTTATACTCAAAAAGACCAACAAAAAAAAGGGATTGTAAAATAAAAAAACGCTGAATCCTGTACAATATCAAAATAATCCTTACACCATGGAAAAATCGCATTATAAAAATAAGTGTATATCATGTACAAATTTGGGAAGCAAACGAGGGTCGGCTCTAAAACTCTTAAAGCTTTTTTCAGCATGCCCCTTCCTCCCTTTTTCAGGCAGAGCGGGAAATCCTCTCTGCCTATATCTATCATTCTTCGTATTGAACGTCAAGAGATATGTTCTTTCCATGCTTTTTATACCACTCCGCGAAATCGTCCATTTCATTCCCTAAATCAATACACCCTCCTGAACCCGGCGTTGTTCCGCCGTGTATGGCCATCTTTCCTCTTTTACCCATATTATTGGAAGCCGAAGGTTCCAGCCATATGCGGTGATTACCCCATGAAGCCTTTCCTCCTTTCCAAGGCCCCTTTTTATATTTTCCCAATATTTCTTTTACGTACGGCATCTGTTTGGCATCCTCTATACTTCTTAATTGCTTGGGTCTGTCATCAAAGTTCTGGAAACGATCCTGACGAACGTCATATCTCCCTTCCGGAATCGGGTCGACATATGGTGTATGCTGATATTGTTTAGTCTGGTATCCGCGCCGACCCGACTCGGCATGCCAGAAAAGGCGGGCGCTTCCATCCTTTTCATAAGTCAGCCGTTTACCGTTGAAATACAGCCTTTCCGTTCCTTCCGCTCCGGGGCGGACGGAAAAATCATGCCTTAAAGGTGTCATCCTCTCCGTTTCCAAAAAAGGCGTCATACCCCCGCCGGAACGCCCTTTTAATTCAGGAGCTTCCATGGAATTTTCTTTCAAGGCGCCCGAAGACGGTCTTCTGTTTTCAAAGAGCCGGCGATTCAGCGCCGCTTCCGTTTCTCCGCCCGGAAGAATGCGCCCATCTACTTCCAAACCGTTTTTTTCTGAAAGTTTTCGATGCTGTTCCTCATCGGAAGATCCATCATAAACCCTTCGTAATGAGACGCCGGCCGTCCCTGGTATTCCCCAAGTTCCTGCAAAACATCCCTTACGTTGCTGATATCATCACGATCATTCGCCTCTAAAGGGATAACACGCGTGCGAAGCGCCAACCGTTTTTCATCCCGGCTTGTTTTAAAATTTGACATTGTTCATCCTTTCAACGTAAAATCAAACTACGTGAATGTATATAACATACTATAATATTTAATGTAATAATTAATTAAAATACGTGATAATACATCTTCTGTACCTTTGACCCTCCCCCCTGGATAAACGGCACGAATGCCCCGCTTTCAGAGGGAAATTGCCTCCCGTTCCCCCAGATAAAACCTGAGACAGCTGTGCCGCTTATACTCAAAAAGGCCCCCGTCCTGAAGTCTCCCTTTCAAAATTAAATTTCGTCCCGTAACTTATAAAAAAAGCCGCCCGTAAAGAGCGGCTTTTTCACGCGGCAAAAGATGAATCAACTTACGCTTTGAAGCATGAAGCCCGTCACCCGTTCCGAAAAAGCCGCCGGATCGCTGATCGGCTCGCCTTCAATGATTTTTGCCTGGTCAAACAGCACCTGCACCAGCGCTTTGTTCGAATCGCCCGTATCGCCCGCTTCCACTTTCGCGGCCAGCTTTTTTATCAGCGGATGACGCGGGTTGATGTCCAGATAATGCGTGCTGGCATACAAAACCGGCTGATTATGCTGGCGCATCAGGCGCTCCAGATGAATCGAAATCTCGCCCTCGCCTGTCGTCAGCGCCACCGGGCTTTTCGTCAGGCGGTCCGTCGTGCGGACTTCCTTGACTTCATCGCCGATCACTTCCTTCATGAATTTGGTCAGCGCTTCGATATCCTTCTCCGGCGCTTTTTCCTCCAGCCCGGACTGATCGGAAATCAGAAGTGTTTCCAGCTCGGTAGCTCCCGCACCGACGGTCTTGATCGGGAAATCCCTGTACTTTGTCAGCCCCTGCGGCCAGAATTCGTCAATCGGATCCGTCAGGAGCAGCACTTCAATCCCCCGCGCGGCAAAGCCTTCCAGCTGAGGATTATTGCGCAGAACATTAAGGTTATCCCCCGTGACATAGTAAATGCTCTTCTGCCCGTCTTTCATCCGGGACACGTAATCCGCCAGAGACGTCAGGCCGTCGCCGTGCGTTGAATAAAAACGGCACAGTTCGGCAATATCATCCCGGTTCAGAACGTCTTCAAACAATCCTTCCTTCAGGACAAGGCCGAAAGCATTCCAGAACGTCAGATATTCCGTCTCGTTTTCCGAACGTTTTTTCAGTTCGCCCAGAATCCGCCGCGTGACCCCGGTCTTAATTTTAGCCAGAACAGCCGTTTTCTGAAGCATTTCACGGCTGACGTTCAGCGGCAGTTCCCGGGTGTCGATGACACCTTTCACGAAACGCAGGTAATTCGGCAGCATATCGGGAATCTGGTCGGTAATGAACACGCGGTTGATGTACAGCTTGATCTGTGCATTGCGGTTCGGCTGGAACAGGTCGAACGGTGTTTTTGTCGGAATGAACATCAACGCCGTGTACTCGATTGTTCCTTCCGCCTTGTAATGCAGGATGTCCCACGGATCGTCAAATGCATGAGAAATGTGACGATAAAAATCATAATACTGTTCCTGCGTGATGTCGGCCTTGTTGCGGGTCCATAAGGCGCTGGCCATATTGACGGTTTCGGTTTCGCCCATGAAATGCATGATGACGGGAAAAGCGATATGATCGGAAAACTGGCGGACAATCTGACGGATTTCGCCGGCGTCGGCATACTGATAATGATCCGGTTTCAGGTGAAGCGTGATTTTCGTGCCGCGCTCGACGTTTTCTTCTTCGGAAATCGTAAAAGACCCGGCGCCGTCGGAAGCCCACAGCCACCCCTGTTCCTCTCCGGCCTTGCGGGAACGGACTTCGACCCTGTCGGCAACCATGAAGGCGGAATAAAAACCCACACCGAACTGTCCGATGATGGTAGCGTCCTTCTGCTTGTCACCTGTCAGATTTTTCAGAAATTCGGCAGATCCGGAGCGGCCGATGCTACCCAGATCCCGGATCAGGTCTTCTTTGTTCATACCGATGCCGTTGTCGGAAATCGTGAGGGTATGAGCGTCCTTATCCGGATAAAGGTTAATTTTGAACTCACCGCCACCTTTGGCGATATCCGGCTTGACGATGGCCGCGTAACGGAGCTTGTCGCACGCGTCCGAAGCATTTGAAATCAGTTCGCGCAGAAAAATATCGGTGTTGGAATAAAGGGCGTTGACGACAATATCCAGAATTTTTCCGACTTCGGCTTGAAATTGCATTTTTTCTTCTGACATTATAACCTCCGTTTTTTATCAGCGCCCATAATATGGTATGCTGAGACAGATTTGACAACCGGTGCCGAAAGTTTTTTGCGATGCCTTCATTAACGACTGCCCTTCTGGGGCCGACGAATACGGGGAAAACCTACCTGGCCGTTGAAAAGATGCTGGGTTACAGGACAGGCATGATCGGGTTTCCCCTGCGTCTGCTGGCGCGTGAAAACTACGACAAAATCGTACGCCGGCGGGGAGAGGGAGCCGTCGCCCTGATCACGGGAGAGGAAAAAATCGTTCCGCCGGCGCCGTCGTACTTTATCTGTACGGTAGAGGCAATGCCTCTTGAACGTCAAGTTGACTTTTTGGCGATAGACGAAATCCAGATGGCCGCGGACGCTGAACGCGGTCACATTTTCACCGACCGCCTTCTTCATGCGCGCGGACGCCTGGAAACCATGTTCCTGGGAGCGGAAACCGTCCGTCCGCTTCTGAGCCGGCTTTTGCCCGAAGCCGTTTTTGAAACCCGGCCGCGTTTTTCAAAACTC
>USCC01000021.1 GCA_900553035.1 uncultured Rhodospirillaceae bacterium
CTGCTGCTGATCATTCTGCTGCTGATCATTCTGCTGCTGATCATTCTGCTGCTGATCATTCTGCTGCTGAACCGGATGCACCAGCGGCTGATTCGTGTCAACGAAAATCAAACGTTCATCGCCGCGCTTTGCGAATTTATAGTCAACATTGCCTTCCTTCAGCTTTTCTTCAATTTCCGGCGTATACGGCACGCGCAGATTATCAACATTCACACCGTTTTCATTCGCCGCCTTGAATTCCCACTGCGTCCCGGTCATTTCGGAAAGATAGAAATTGTATTTTTCCGACGTTGTTTCCGGAGGAATGCGCCCCTCAACCATGTCTGTCACCTGCAAAACGCGATCGGCAGATATTTTGGGATAGGTCGGAACGAGTTCATGAACCAATTCGCTGGCGCCAAGTTCAAATTCACGGCGGTACATATCGGGATAATCGCGCAGATCAAAATGCATTTCGCTTCCCAGTCTGTCCTGAGAATTCGCCGGCAGATTATATTTTTCCGCCATCTTCAGGAAAGCCTGATCCACATCGGACAGCGTTTCGCCTTTTGCAGCTTTATCGCGGGCGTTATAGCATTCGTGATAAACCTTACTGTCCAGAGACTGCTTTTCAACAGCAATATAGAATTCCGGTGATTCAAATGCGAAGGCCCGCTGAACTTCCTGGATTGCTTCTTTGTCCCCGACAGGAACATTCATCGCGGCCCGCTGGAACCGGTTATAGAAATCCTGATAATCCTGGTTGTATTTGTCCTGCTGATCGCTCATCTCATCCTCCTAATACATTCAATTATGTCTACGTTATCATATTTTTTTCGAATTGAATATGACAAAATTTTGAAAAAATAACTCTTCATCCCTGAAGCAATCCGCCGAATTCGCAGTTTTTTTGACAAAAAAGCGCCGCTCTTATTTCTAAAAGCGGCGCTTTGGAAAAAGACCGAAAAAGCTTACTTTTCCAGAACCTTCACTCCCGGCAGGGTTTTGCCTTCCATCCATTCAAGGAAAGCGCCGCCCGCGGCTGACAGATAGGACATCTTGTCCGCAACGCCCGCCTTTTTCAAAGCAGAGACCGTATCGCCGCCGCCGCCGACAGACAACAGCTTACCCGCAACCGTCAGCTTTCCGACCGCATCCGCGATCATATCCGTTGCCTTGTTGAACGGTTTTGTTTCAAACGCACCCACCGGACCGTTCCAGATGACCGTCTTGCAGTCTTCCAGCTTTTTAATGACTTCTTCCGCCGATTTCGGGCCGATGTCCAAAATCATCATGTCGTCGGGGACATTGTGGACGTCCACAATTTCCGTATCGACGCCTTCCCGGAATTCCTTCGCGACGACGACGTCGGTTGGCAGAACAATTTCACATTTCGCGGCTTTGGCCTTTTCCATAATTTCACGCGCCGTATCCGCCATTTCCTTTTCGCACAGCGATTTGCCGACGTTCACGCCCTGAGCATACAGGAACGTATTGGCCATGCCGCCGCCGATCACCAAAACGTCAACCCGGGAGACCAGATTGCCCAGAAGGTCCAGTTTCGTCGACACCTTCGCGCCGCCCACAATCGCAGCGACCGGACGGACCGGCGTTCCCAGAGCGGCGTCCAGCGCTTCCAGTTCGGCCTGCATCAGGCGCCCCGCGGCATTCGGCTTCAGTTTCGCCATGCCTTCCGTCGATGCGTGTGCACGGTGAGCGCACGAAAACGCGTCATCCACATAGATGTCAATGTTTTCCGCCAGCTTGGCCGCAAACGCCGGATCATTCTTTTCCTCTTCGGCATAGAAGCGCAGGTTTTCCAGCAGAACAACATCGCCGTCCTTCATTCCGGAAACGGCCTTGGCCACTTTCGGACCGATGCAGTCGTCAACGAACGTGACATCCTGCCCCAGAGCCGATGCCAGAGCCCCCTGAATCTGCTTCAGAGACATTTCCGGATTCGGCGTCCCCTTCGGACGGCCGAAATGGGAAGCGACGACGACTTTCGCTCCTTTCTTCACCAGTTCCTTCAGCGTCGGAACCAGACGGTCAATACGTGTCGTATCCGTAATTTTTCCGTCCTTCACGGGGACATTCAGGTCCGCGCGCACGAAAACGACTTTGTCCGCGACGTTCAGATCGTCAAGTGTATTGAATTTTGCCATAGAAATTTCATCCTTTTCATAAAAAAACGGCTCCCTCCGAGAAGGGAGGAAGCCGTCATGTCATCTTGTTTCTCAGATGTGCTTGGACATCGCGACCGCTGTATCGGACATGCGGTTCGAGAAGCCCCATTCGTTGTCGTACCACGACAGAATGCGCAGGAAGTTGCCTTCAATGACCTTCGACTGGGCCGCATCGAAAACCGAGCTGAACTTCGAATGATTGAAGTCGGAGGAAACCAGCGGCAGATCATTGTAGCCCAGGATGCCTTTCAGACGGCCTTCCATGGAGGCTTTCTTCATCGCGTCATTGACTTCATCGGCTGTGACGTTCTTTTCCAGGACGACCTTCAGGTCGACGACGGAAACGTTCGGCGTCGGAACGCGGATCGCGGAACCGTCCAGCTTGCCCTTCAGTTCCGGCAAAACCAGACCGACGGCTTTCGCGGCACCCGTCGACGTCGGGATCATGCTCAGAGCGGCGGCGCGGGCACGGTGCAGGTCTTTGTGCAACGTGTCGACCGTGCGCTGGTCACCCGTGTAGGAGTGAATCGTCGTCATATAGCCGTGCTTGATACCGAAATTTTTGTTCAGAACCATGGCGACCGGGGCCAGACAGTTCGTCGTGCAGGAACCGTTGGAAACAACCAGGTCTTTGCTTGTCAGTTTGTCGTCGTTCACGCCGTAAACAACCGTCAGGTCGGCGCCGTCGGACGGAGCGGAAACCAGAACGCGCTTCGCGCCGGCCGCCAGATGGACGGAGGCCTTTTCCTTGGACGTGAAAATGCCCGTGCATTCATACACGATGTCGATGTCCATGTCTTTCCAGGGCAGCTTGGAGGGATCGCGTTCGGCCAGAACCTTTACCGTATGGCCGTTGACGGTGATCGAGTCGTCTGTCGAGGAAATTTCACCGGGGAAGGGTCCGTGCACGGAATCGAACTTCAACAGATGAGCGTTAGCTGCCGGTGAACCCAAGTCGTTGATTGCCACAACTTCTACGTCTTTGCGTCCGGATTCGGCGATAGCGCGGTAAGCCAAGCGGCCGATACGGCCAAATCCATTAATCGCAACGCGAACTGCCATTGTATTTTCTCCTTAAAAATAACAAAAGTTTCCACATTCGAGTGCGGCGGCGGCAAAACCCTCTTCCGCACTTTTTCTTTCAAACCAAAAGCACTTTATATTTGCCACAAATCGAAAAATAAATCTACAGGGATTCATCAAATTTAACCCTAGATTTAGGTTCAGGCGGCGGAAACGCGATATCCAGGGCCGAAAATTCGTCTTCCGTCAGTTTAATCTTCAACGCGCCATAGAGCTCCCGCAGACTTTCCTGCGTCTCGCACTTGCATAATGCGCCGACATTTTCATGCGACAACGTCCAGGCCAGCATGATCTGACGCGGGGAAACATTCCGATCCGAAGCGATTCGCCTTAAAATAGGCCGCTCGAAAACAGGATTGTCCGCATCCAGCGCGGCATAGGCAATCAGGGGGATATTCATCTTCCGGCAGAAGGGAAGAATGTCTTCCTCCGCCCGGCGGTAGGAAAGATTATAGAACGTCTGGTTCATGGCGGTCTGATCCGCGCCGTCCAGCTCCAGCCATTCCTCAAGGTCAAAGACGTCGAAATTGCTGACGCCGAAATCCAGAATCTTCCCTTCATCCTTCAAATCCAGGAAAGCCTCAAGAATCTCCTCCATGGACGACATGCCGTTGCACCAGTGAAGAAGGTACATATCCAGATAGTCTGTTTTCAGGCGTTTCAGCGTATGCTCGCACGATTCGACAACGTCTTCATACGTGACGTGTTCCGGCGAAACCTTGGAAACCAGAAAAACTTCATCCCGGCATCCGGCCACAGCATCGCCCAGCAGTTCCTCCGCGCCCCCGTCCCCGTACAGCTCTGCCGTATCAAAGACACGGAAACCCATCTGAAGCGCCTGCTGCAGTAATTCCAATTCCTTAAAATATGCTCCGGCGTCTTTGCCCAGGTACCACATGCCCAATCCCAAAGCGGGAATAAGTCGGCCGGAAGGAAGTTTAACCGTCTTCAAACCCATTCATGTTCCTCTAATTTTACTCATCCTTTCAGAATCTACCTTTTTATTTCTTCTGACTATAGAACTTTAGTTGATGATGCCTACGACCTTATGCTTTTCCTTTGTTCCAGGCAACCCAAGATATGTTCTTCACATAAAAAAACAACCCTCTTCTTTTAATTTGAAGAGGGTCGTCCTTAAAAAAGTTGAAATCAGCGGCTTTTATTCATCCGAGCCTGCTTCAGGTTCATCGGGGACAAAGCAACCGTTTCCTTCGCTTCTTCCTTCTTCACCCTATCGACATATTTTTTCAGGCTGCCCATCAGACGTTTGTCAAGGCGTTCGACAATCGGCACCATTTCCGGATTTTCAACGACCGTCCGGGCGACATACTGATGCTGCTGAGCCACCCCCTGCAGAAGAGCTGCCGTCGTGCCTTTGTCGGGCATTCCGGCCGTCATCTGATACTGGGCGAACCACACGGCGGGTTTCTGCTTCGCCTTGCTGTCGATCAGCGTTGACAGGACAGGATCCGAGGCCACCTTCGCCCACGTTTCCTTATCAGAGCGAATGGCGAACGCCGCGATCTGCGTTTCTTTTTCACTGATCATGGCCTTGGTGAAATCCTTGCGTTCCGAGCGCAGAGCTTCGATCTGGTCCTCAACCGTCATGGCTTCCGGGGAACGGTTGATCGCCTTGACAAGGACAGACTTCATCGCCGTCAGGGAACGCAGTTCATGCTTCAGGAAATGAGCGATGGCTGCATCGCCCGAAACCGCCGTATCCGACGGCAGAGCCGCAATTTTCTCTTTCACGATCTTGTTCGCGTTCAGGCTTGTCTGCACGTCCGGAGCCTGTTCAATCACGGCGTCCAGAAGTTTCAGCTTTGACCCGGCGAACACATCTTTATCCTCTGATGTCGACAGCCCGCTCCGGCGCAGTGTCTCTTTTTCGGAACTGATCAGCATGTGCATGTCGCCGCGCGAGAAGCCGTAATCCTGCAGTGTTTCAAACAGAGCGTCCTGATATTCCATCAGGCTGACCTGCTGCATCACCTTCATCTGCTGGGAAACCATCTGATTCGTCATCAGCTTGGCCTGCAGTGCCGGTGAGAAATTCTGCTCCGGCGCCGGAAGGCCGAGGTTTCCGGCCATATTCGCGGCCTTGATGTAACCGTTCAGCTCGCGGCGCAGTTCGTATTCCTGCTCGATTTCAGCGCGTTCCATCGGCATATGTGAACGTGATTCTTCGCAACGTTTCATCATTTCCTTATATTTCGGATGCGGCTTGTTTTCCGCCAGAGCCATGGAAATTTCGGCCATCTGCTGGCGGGACAGGCCGTGTTCCTCCGCCAGACGTTTGGATTCCCGGATGACTTCCAGATCCGTCATTTTCTGAAGCGATCCGTCCTTCAGGTGTTTCTGCGCATATTCGATTGCGGCGTCAACAACGTCCGTCGTATGGTACGCCAGCGGCGAACCCAGCTTCTGGACAATACCGGCGACTTCGCTGTTGGCCATCAGCTTTTTATATTTCGTTTCATAGGAGGGGTCGCCCGGCTGAACCGACGTCGATTTTTCAACGGCTTCACGGTATTTCTTCATGAAATCCGTTTCGTATTTCGTGTCTTCCAGACGCCGGTCAACACACATGCGCAGGTATTCAATACGCATATCGCCCCACAGAGCGGCAGCCTTGGTATTGCCGAAATCACGCGCCAGCTGAAGAGTCGCATGCGCGTCGGCGATACATTCCGTGCGGTGCCGGCGCATGACATCGCTCAGTTCATTCTGGGTGATTTTATCGAACGAATAGCCGGTGTATTCCTCATCCGTCGCGTGCCCCAGTTCATGATACAGGCACAGACGGCGCATCTGATCCGGCGTAATGCCTTCCTTTTCCATGCGTTCGTTTGACCCGACCACCTCTTCCAGAATATTCGCGGACATGCTGTCCGGATTATCGCCCACGATCAGGTTGACGCGGCCAATCCCTTCCAGAGCGTCATACGTCGGGGAAACGGACGCGGCCATTGAAAACGGGCTGCGATCCGTAATGGCGGCCTTGCCGACCATTTTGACGATTTCGTCCTGTTCCAGAAACGTCTTTTGTTTATCCGCGTCTGCCCGGCGCAGTTTTTCCTCAATGTGCATATACAGGGATTTGCCCAGGCTGCGGTTCGGGGATTCATCCAGAAGATAGCGACCCTGAACGGCGTCCGGGTCAATGATGAACAGCGTGATGCCCGGCGCAACCGTGCGGAACCGTTCCTCCATATTGACAAAGAAGCGATGCGCTTCCGTATCCAGCGCTTCGGATTTTTCCTCGGCTGAAGAGACCTTCAGGGTGTTCAGGGACGATCCTTTTTCAATAAAGCTCGTCTGTCCTCTGGAAAGCAGGTTGAAGAACGGGCGATCCTGAATGTAATCCGGACGGTCAAGGCCGCTTTCAAAAACGGTCACTTTTCCCTTCTGCATGAATTTTTCCAGCAAACTCTTGTCTTCGCTTCTTTCTTCGGCCATAACGCTTCCCCTGTTGTCCACAGTTAAAAATATCCTTTATTCTGGCAGTTTCCGACTTTTTGAGGTGTCTGTCAAGCATCTGGACAAATATTTATCGTTTTTCTGATAAAGCCCTTCCTGCGGCTTTTCCGGGAAAAAGAGTTCACTCCGACGGAAAAATAGTGTAAAATAAATAAAAAACAAAGAGTTAATGAGGGCCGCATGGTTTTCTATATTGATCAGAAACTGGTTGTCACGGTCGCGTCAAGCGCACTGTTTGATCTGACGGAAACGGACATGATCTTCCTGGAACAGGGCGAGGAAGCCTACCGGCAGTACCAGATCGCCCACGAAAAGGAACCTTTGAAAAAAGGAGCGGCCTTTTCGTTTGTCGAACGTTTTCTGAGCCTGAACCGGATTTCCGCCGAAGAACCTGTCGAAGTCGTTCTTCTGTCCCGCAATGATGCCGAAACCGGGTTGCGCGTCCTGAATTCGATTGAACATTACGGTCTGAACATCACACGGGCGGCCTTTACGAAGGGCAAGCCGTCATACGACTACCTTCCGGCCTTCAACTCGCGCCTTTTCCTGTCACAGAACCGGCGCGATGTCACCGAGGCCATTTCGCGCGGCTATGCCGCCGGATACATTTACGGCCACCCGTTTGAAGACAACCCCGGCGATCCCGAATTTCGCATTGCTTTTGATTTCGACGGCATCCTCGCCGATGATTCCGCGGAACAGATGTGCCTGGACGTCGGGATGGAGGAATTTTTCAAATCCGAACGCACGAAAGCCGACCAACCCCTTCAGCAGGGCCCGCTCAAGCCTTTCCTTGAAGGCATTTCCATGCTTCAGAAGCTGGAAAAACAGAAAAAATACGACGACATCAACTACCAGCCTGTCATCCGTGTGGCTCTGGCAACGGCGCGCAACGCACCGGCCCACCGGCGCGTCATCACCACGTTGCGGGAATGGGGAGTCCGTGTCGATGAAACCTTCTTTCTGGGCGGCATTGACAAGGCTCGCGTCCTGAAGGTGTTCAAGCCACATATCTTCTTTGACGACAATCAGGGCAACATTTCCTCCGTGGCCGAAGTTGCCCCGGCGGTTCATGTGCCCTTCGGTATCATGAACGTCTGAAAAATCCTTTTCCCCGCTCAAAAAAAAGCGTATGCTCCGCGGATAGGCTTTATGTCTATATCGAAAAATCAGGTTCCGCCGCTGTCTCTGATTTATTAGGGTTAGACTTCGCCGGTATGTCTGTGGAGTGATAAGGTGATGTTTGATGAATCTCTGGAAGATGAAGGCATCTTATTCTATGCCGTAATCAAGTGGCTGGTTCTGTCCGTTATTGCGGGGCTTCTTGTGGGCGGAAGCGTCGGCCTTTTTCTGATAATCCTTTATAAAAGCATTGACTGGGTCGCGGCTTTGCCCGACCAGCGGTACATTCTGATTCCCGTCGGCCTTCTGGCCAGCCTGTATTCCATCCGGATTTTTGCTCCGGCCGCCGCGGGCCACGGAACCGAAAAAGTCATTGCCGCCATTCATTATCACGCGGCAAAGATCCCCTTCAGCGTCGTTCCGATTAAAATCCTTTCGACCCTGTTCACTCTGGCGCCCGGCGCGGTCGTCGGAACGGAAGGCCCCAGCGTTCAGATCGGCGGCGGCATCATGTCCTGGGTCGCGCGACTGATCCGCTGCCGGACAGAGGAACGTAAAAAGCTTGTCGTCTGCGGCGTTGCGGCGGCTCTGTCCGCCGTTTTCGGAGCGCCGATTGCCGGTGCGGTCTTTGGCGTTGAAGTCCTTTTTGTCGGCGAAATCTTTTATACCGTGCTTCTGCCCGCCGTGGTCAGCGGTATTATCGCTTATTTTGTATGCCTGAAGCTGGGAGTTCCCTATGACATTCCCTCCGTCGCTGTCCCGGCGCTGGATATGTCAGTCCTTTCCTGGTGCTTCGCGGCCGCCCTTTTCTTTTCGCTGGTCTGCATCTTTCACATCGAATTCATGGCTTTCATTGAACGGACGTTCAAGAAAATGACCGTTCCCGCCTGGGTGAAATCGCTGATTGCCTCGGGTCTGATTCTGTGCGTTGTCGCCTTTTCGGGCGAACGCTTCCTGGGCATGGGCGAAAAAGGGCTGGTGACGGTGCTGTCCGGCCACCCGCTGATCTGGTATGCCTTCATCGTGAAATCCTTCCTGCTGGCCACGACGCTGTCCGGCGGCGGCAGCGGCGGCGTGCTGACTCCGACGTTTTACATCGGCGCGGCGGCCGGCGGCCTGTTTGCCCAGATATTCGGACTGGATGTCGGCTTTTTCGGCGCTTTGGGATTTGTCGGCTGTGTCGCGGGATGCGTCAATACGCCTCTGGCGGCCACATTCCTGGCCATGGAGATGTTTGGTTCCTCCATCGCCCCGTATGCGGGCGGCGTCTGCGTCATCTGCTACATGCTGTCCGGGCATCGGAGCCTGTATCCGACACAGATTCTCGTTCAGCCGAAATCCTCCGCTTTTGTCCTGGCCGATCCGGAAAACAAACAGAGCTGGCAGATTCGCCGCCGCAAGACGTATCTTCAGTTCCCCCGGATTTTCCGCCTGTCAAAGATAAAGGAGAAAACCCGGCAGAAATAAAACAGAAGCCGGCCGAAAGATATTTCCGGCCGGTTTTTGCTTTTTCAGAACCGGCGTTGAAAGAGTAAACGGATCAAAAAGGCATGAAAAAAAAACTTTTCATCTGGATTCTGGGCAGTCTGGCCGCCGGAGCCGCTGTGGGACTGACATGCGGAAACGCCCTTTTTGCGGGGCGGCCGCTGACGGCGTACATCAGCCCTTTCGGAACGATTTTCATCCGCCTTTTGCAGATGAGTGTCACACCGATCATCCTGTTTTCCCTGACCGCCGCCACGGCCGGCATGTCGCCTGCCCGGCTGGGAAAGATGGGCATGAAAACGGCGGCCCTGTACCTGGGAACCGGAGTCGCCGCGGCACTTATCGCTTTATTTTTCGCCAACTTTTTCCCGTTTGAAGGCACAATTCTTTCCGTCCGGCTCAAAGGCTCCTCTCTCCCCTCCCTGCACGAGACCTCTTTTCTTGACACGCTGACCGGCATTGTGCCGACGAACCCGTTTGCAGCGCTGGCCTCGGGAAATATTCTGCAGGTCATCTTTTTCGCTGTCTTTTTCGGAGTCGGCCTTGCTTTTCTGCGGGATTCGACGAAAGAGGAAATCCGTACCGCCGCAGACCTGCTTTACCGGGGATGCTCGGGTTTGGCAGAAGTCATGTACCGCCTGGTGCACGGAATCATGTATTACGCGCCGGTCGGCGTTTTTGCGCTGATGGTTGACGTCTTTGCCAAAAACGGATGGGAGGTGCTGGCGCCGCTCGCCGAATTCATCGGCGTCGTCTATCTGGCCTTTGCCGTCCAGCTTTTTGTTGTTTACGGCCTCCTTTTGCGGTATGCGGGCTGGACCCTTCCCGATTTCCTGAACGCGGCGCGTGCTCCGCTGATGACGGCCTTCGTCACCCGTTCCAGCAGTGCCGCCCTGCCCGTCAGCCTTGAGGCCGCGGAAGAAAACCTCGGCATTTCCCGTTCCGTCAGCTCTTTCACCCTGCCGCTTGGAGCGACGCTGAACATGGACGGGGTCACCATCCAGCAATGCATCAGCGTTTTCTTTATTGCCGGAATCGCCGGACTGCCTCTTGACTTCTCTCAGCAGGTTTCCATCCTGTTCGTCACGGTTCTGGCCTCAATCGGGACAGCCGGCATCCCAAGCGGCGCGGCCGTCATGCTGCTGGCCGTTCTGGACAGCGTCGGGCTGGTTCCGGCGGACGGTTCCGCCGTTGCCGCCGCCTACGCCATGCTTTTGGGGATCGACGCCGTCATGGATATGGGACAGACGGGACTGAACGTCACCGGCGATCTCGTCTGCGCCGCCGTCATCGGCCGGACCGAAAATAAAGGCTAGAGATACGGCACAAAAAGCGTTACCCTGTGTAAACGTTTACAGGAAAGGATGCCCGCCATGACTGAACAGACCTCCGTTTCAACTCCCGTCTTTCCCGGACGCCGCGCTTTTGCCCGTCTGACCGATTATCTTCTGTGGGGTGTCCTGTCCTGCGCCGTCCTGCTGAGTGTGGTTGAATACGGGCATCCCGAAGTCCTGTCTCCTGCCATCCTGTATGCCGCCTTTCTTCTGTACATTCCGGCGGAAGCTTTTCTGATTTCACGGAACGGGGCCACGCCCGGCAAAAAAATGCTGGGGCTGCGCGTCACGGACGCAAACGGGGGAAACATCCCCTTCAAAACATCACTGAAACGGTCGTTTCTGGTTTTTGCGGCGGGAATGGGTTTCTTCCTGCCCGTCATTTCACTGCTCTGCCCGCTGTATGCGCTGTTCCGTCTGTATGTCGAACGCGTCACGTGGTGGGATAAAAAATGCGGAACAGATGAATCCGTCGCCAAATTCACTTTCCGTTCCGCCGTCTTTCTGGTCGCGTTTTACCTGTTGCTGCTGGGCGGATGCCTGCTTACGCTGAAAACGCTGACAAAAATACAGATCAACCTTGACGCCGTTGAGGAAAACGTCGTCGTTTCCTATATGCAGGAAGTCCAGCCCATCCTGACCGGAGTCCTGAGCGAAGACGCCCTCCTGACGCCTGAATCCGTGCAGAAAACCGCGGATGAGTTGCGCCGAATTCAGGACATCATCCGGAAATACCAGGAGGAATATGTTCCGTTGCAGGCCAAACTCCAGAAACAGATTGACGCCTACCCCAACGACGAAACCCGGGCCCGCTATCAGCAAAGCCTCAACGCCCAGAGCGACCGTCTGAAACTGTTCTGGTTCGTCCAGAGCATCCGCATCAGCATGTTTGAAAACATCGTCGGCTTTTTCAAATCCGCGGAAGGCCGGTACGAATTCAAGGACGGCAGACCCGTCTTCAAAGACCCCGAACTGATGAAGCAGTATGAAAACTACATGCAGCAGCTGAACGCCCTGATCCGCAATACGTCGGCGGATCCGGCGGAACTTTCCGACGCGGAAACGCCCGAAGAAGAAGCCCTTCAGGAAGAAAATTAAAAGATTGTCTTTTCCGATGTTTTCTTTATACTGAAGAAAAAAGTTTGAAAGGACAAACAATGTTCGAACAGGAATCGAATGATTTAAACGAGGCTGTTTCGGCCATCGAAAACGCTTTCAACCGGAAAGGCAAATATCTTCAGGACGGCGTTCCCCGCTATACGGCTCATGCCGTACGGCTGGAAGAAGAGACAGGCCTGAGCGGTATTGCCGGACGGTACCGTTTTCCCGAAAACAGGGAACCGGCCTTTGCCGAATATGAATACCGGAAACGTTTTTTGAAATACTCGCTGGCGGAAAGCCTCCTGACGGCAGAAGACCCGCTCAAACGCCGGGCGGCCGAAAAGATATCACGGCAGACGCCGCAGGCTTTGGAAGAAGTGAAGCAGGAAATTGAAAAACTGACCGTCCTGAACCCCGATCTGAAAAGGCTGAATTACGACAGGCGCGATTTCATTGAAAGTTACCGCGCCCTGATCGGCGTCACATCCCAGTATAATGTTGACGACATCAACGCCTATCTGCACAGCATCCGGACGGGGCAGAAGGACGAGGAAGCCAACGCGCGCATTGAACGCCTGAAAGACCGAGGGTGTCGTTTCGGATGGGTGCCGGCCGTGAAAACACTTGACCGGATTGAACGGGGCCTTGACGAACGGGAAAAAACAATGTTGCCCGTCATGCGGGCGGCTCGCAAAAAATCCCGCTGAGCAAAAGCTCCCGCTCCACAGCGGAACGTCTTTTTCATTTCCGGGGAAACCGGCGGTCAAAAGCCGGAACCTCCCTGTCCGAAACAGCCTTCCGCTCTTCCGTCCCCCGTGCAGACCGGGGGACGTTTTTTTATGCCGTGCGCTTCCGGGCTTTCAGCTTCCCGCATGAACCGTTCCCGGCCGGACAGCGGGAGTATTTTTTGAAACCGGTCAGGAGGGCGGCCACGAACAGGGCGAGCCGGCGGAAGGCATGTTTTCGCCGCTGTTCAGCCCCTTGATCATCGTCAGGGCGACCATGTAGTTGCGGGGATCCGATTTTCCCCAGGCGCAGAAGAACGCATCCGGAATGTATGTACTGGCCGCGGGCGAATATCCGGCGCTGAGGATGTAATATCCGGCTCCCAGAGGCTGGCCGTAACCGGTTGCCAGCGGAGAGGACGCCTGAGCGATCAGCCCCACGAAACGTGAATTCCGTGTCCCTGCGGCAATGGCCTTTGGAATCGACATGGCCGCCCATCCGGCATATTTGACCGGCACCGCGCCGTACGTGATGACATACATGACGGCGTTCGTGTTTGAACAGGCGATGAACTGCTTCTGATTGGCCTTGTTGACACAGAAATACGCCGTTGTCACGCCCGGCTGATATTTAAAACCGTAGGGAAGATAATTCACCGCGCCGTTGGAGGCATCCACCATGTTGCCCGAAGCGTCGCCGGAAATCTGGTTTGTCAGTCCGGAGGCGGCAAACGCCTCGTATCCGGTGTTTCCTGCCACCTGGCTGTCTGCGGCGATGCGGGCCTGAATGTTGCTGACGACCGCATTGTGCTGAATCAGCATATTCTGAGCCAGAGCTTCGTAAACGGGAACGATATAATCATCCGCGTCCTTGGCTTTTTCACGATAGTTGCCGAACATGATAATTCCCATAAGGGACGCCAGCATGAGCCAGAAATACATGATTCCTCTCCTCGAAAAATCCTTGATGAAACAGGCGAAAAGGGGGAAAGGACAGCCCTCCCCCCCTTTTTTGACCGGATTACAAAGCCGGGTTATGAATCGGCGTCAGGACGCTGCCGTCGGTCTTCATATTCGGGAAGTTGAAGCGTGACGGATTGAAGTAGCAGTACGTATGCGCGATCGCTTCCATTCTTCCGTTGAAGATGCCGCCCATGTTCCAGACATAACCGTCAGAGTTGTTTGCGTAGGTCACGGTCCCCATGGCGACTTTCCAACCGATGATGTCGTTGCCGCTCTTGACCTGTTCCGTCGCCACCTGCACGGACGTTGCCGGCTGATAGATAGAGGCGCGGTTTGAACTGAAGTTCTGATATTCCAGGTTATACGCGGCGCCTTCCGTCTGGTTGACGTCCACCAGGATGTTCAGGTCAATGAAGTTGACCTTGCCCACATCAAAGGCCGTCGGCGTCAGAGTCATGACAGGCACGTAACCATCCGGGCACCGCCCTTCGTCATAGCCGGACATTGTTTCAGCACTGCCGGCTCCATAGCTACTGGTGCTGACCGAACGTCCCGGCGCCGGAACGACGCCCATGAACGGATGGGACAAACACGATGCGCTGCCGCAGTCAGAGTAGGATCCCGCATAGTAGCTGACACGGAAACCGTTGGCGCCTTCGCTGTCGCATGTCGCGCCGCCCTTCAGGAATGTCTTCATCGTCGAACAGTCATGTTCCCAACCGCCGCCGACAACCGGACCGCCGCCCGGTTTCTGCAGACGCGGGACATAGAAACTGCAGTTGCCGCCGCTACTACTGCACGGCCACGGGCCCGCACCATACGAGTTCGACAGGACGTAAATACCCTTGTTGATGTAGTTCGGCAGAGACTCGCTCAGACGCGCGCCGCCGCGGGAGGTCAGCTTGATATCATTCATGACCGAGATGAATGCCGGATCAACGCGGTATTTATTGTATTTTCCGCCTTCGGTCGTATCGCCGCTGTTGTAGTTTTTGTAAACCGGGCCCGAACTGTCCGCCAGCTGAGAGGCGAACGTTGCATCGTTTTTGCCCGTTCCGGACAGACTGCCGGAAAGCGCGCCGAGGTCGTTGTACGTGACACGGCCCCAGCTACGAACCGGGTTGCCGTAGCTTCCCGACGAGGAAGGATTGCTTGTCAGGGCAATTCGTTCCGGTTCCATATACCCGGCATTGACCTTGCCCGACCGACCGTGCAGAGCAACCGTCGCGCCGCCGCCGGAATAACCGTCGTACACCCGAACCATCGCATCGGTTTCGGCCCGCGCGTCAATGGCCAGCTGGTTGGATTTGTTACGGATTTCCATCAGCGGATAATCCGTTGTGGCATTCCCTCCGGCTTTCATGGTCAGGTAGTGGACGTTATTGTAGCCGAGGTTCAGCTCGCCGCCCTTGGTGTTTGAAGAAGACAGGCGGATGTCGTTATTGCCGCTGCCGGCTTCGTTCGTGCCGGAATTGTTCATGTAAATATAGGACGTTGTTCCGTCGGCCTTTGTGTAGATCCGACGCTTGTCGGAACCATCCGTTACCGAAAGTTCGGATTTCACGTCCAAACCGCCGATGACGCGGGCCGCCTGGCTTTTGAAAGCCTTGGTGCTGGCCACCGCGAAGCCGTAGCTTCCGGCCGTGACTTCGGCCTGGGTGGTCGCATCAAGATAGGCGTTTTTGCCCGACAGAGTGATATCGCCGCCGGTTGACTTGGCTTCAAACGCGCCGGCGGCCGACAGAGTTGCCGTTCCGGTCGCCGATTGTGTCCAGTTGCCGCTTGACGCTACGGTCGTCCCTTTGTCCGTACGTTCATAGCCGCTGTTGGTCAGTTTGATTTCGCCCGAACCGACTTTCGCGTTATAGCCTTCCGAATTGACGGAAATATTTCCCGCCGAAGTATCCGCCCGCCACTCGCCGCTTGTCAGTTTGGTGGACGCGGTTCCGATCTTGCCTTCGATAAGCCCCGAATCCACTTTGAAGCTTGAGGTTCCCTTCAGGAATTCGGCGCCGTCCTCGGCTTTCATGAACCCCTTGGTCCGAACTTCGGTCGCGGACACCTGTGTTTCGGCATCGTCATCGCTTGTCGCGGCGGCGGCCTTGACAACCAGTTTGCCGCCGATGACTTCCAGACCGCCGGAACTGCGGATCTGATGATGCGCTCCGCCGCCGCCCATGTCGATGTTCGTGAACATCGTGTTCGCATCCGGCAGGCCGTTCACCTGATGCCGGTACAGGAAGTCGCCCGAAATGCCGGAAGCATACGTCGTCGTTGCGACAACACGGCCGCGACCCGGCGTCCATCCGCTTGCGGGAAAGAAATCATTGATGTCCTGAATTTCCCAGACGCCCTGTGCGCCGATCACTTTTTTGGCCTGTGTTTCAACTTCGCCGCCGGAATAGAGGCTTTCAACAGAGCGCGACGAACGGATATAGCCGCCGTCCGCACCGATCATTGTGGCGATTCGCGCGGCACGCCGGTCGTCCAATTCATCGCTTTTATCGGCCAGGTTACCGCCCGTCGGCGTGTTCAAGCCGGAAGCGATCAGACCCGTCACCTTATAGCGCGCACAGGCGCCACCGTTGTTTTCCGTACATTCACGGCGGATGCCGACTTTGTAGTTGTCGACCAGCTTGTTCCCGATGGAACCGTCCGCCTGGATGAAGGCCGGGGGCAGATAAGGCCGGAGTTCGTCCGTCGTCAGAACGCGCGTGTCTCCCGCCTGTGCCGCAATGGTCGCGTAGTTCGCGTCAATATAGGAAGAGACCGCGTCGCGCAGGGTTTTCATCTGGCCGGCGACGGCGACTTCTTCCATTTCGGCAGAACGGTCCGCCGTCTGGCGCACGACCATCGGCGACATCATTGTCATCAGACCCAGAAGCGCAATCGCTTCCAGCATCAGGGCGCCTTTTTCTTCGGCGGCTTTCTTGATTTTTTCCAACATGGCCTTTTCTCCTTAAATTCACAGGCCGTCATGTACGGCGGCGGCCGACAGCTTTTACCGTTATTTTCAGGCTAAACCGGCTTTGTGTGCAAAAGCAAATGAAAAAGCATATATCTGAGGTCATAAATGGCGGATTTCCGCCCTTTTTTAAAGAAATATGACAAAAGTCATATATTAAAAATTATTCGCTTTTTCAATAAGTTAGAAATTGACGCAGACGTTCTGACAAAAGACCGTCAGCAGGCGGCATCGGGTATTTTTCCGGATCCAGCCCAACCGTGCGCCCCGGCGTCCACGCGATTCGCTGACCCTCGGCCGGAATCGGATCGCCCGTCCACCGGCGGCACAGGAACAAAGGCATCACCAGGTGGAACTGACGGTACGGATGTGACGCAAAAACCAGCGGAAGACAATCCCCGGGACAGACGCCGATTTTCAGCTCCTCTTCCAGTTCGCGGCAGACCGCCTGCTCCGGCGTTTCCCCCTCTTCGATTTTTCCGCCCGGGTATTCCCACATGCCGGCCATGTTTTTGCCTTCCGGCCGCCGAGCCAGAAGAACCCGGTCTTCGGCATCCACAAGCGCCGCGGCCGCCACCCACAGAATTTTCGTCATGTTCCCTGTCCTTTCGGTTGCCAGATAGACCCCGGATCCTCCAGATCGCCGCTGTTGATGTCGATAACCTCGAACCGGTAGATTTTCAGCGTCGGCGACACGTAATCCGCCGGAAGAGCCGCCTTGCGCTTCAGATGAGCCAGAAATTCAGCCGGAGACGAGAACGTATCCCACACGGACGGCAGGAAAAGCCCTCGGTTCGCCCGATCACGCAGGACAAGGCCGTCCCGGTGCGGTCGGATTTTTTTCATCAGATCCGCTTCGTCCGCAAACTTCAAAGGCATTTTCGGCGTCAGGAAAGAAATCGAAATCTCGGCCTCCTTCATTTCTTCCAAAGTCAGAGGCGCAAAACGGAAATCCTGAAACGCCGCCGCGTAAGCGTTTTCGGCCACGTCCTCCAGAAGAGAGCGCTCGGGTTCGGAAGAACCGACGCTTCCCCGAAGCATCCCGTTATGGTAAATACTGACAAATACCGCTCCGTTTTCCCGCAGTTCCGCAGGATAGCGGCTTTCCCGCAGGCGGAGAGGACGGCCGCGCTCAAAGCCGCTCAGAATCGACTGAGCCGCAATCCGAAGAAGCGCTTCCCGGTTGGTCCGGAGCGTTTCCTCCAACGCTTTTTTCCGGGTGTCGGGGTCGATTTCCGTTTCATAAACGCCGAAAGCGCCGAAACCGACGGCCCCTTCCGCGCCGGGAAACACATCCGCAGAAGTCCGCAGATCCAGCGTCCGCACCTCCATGTCGTGCTCCGCCGCGTAATGCAACAGTCCGGCCACCGCCAGCGGCGCACACATGAGCGAAGGCTTCATCGCGCCGTATTCCTTCTTTTCAATCCGCCGCGCCGTCGCTTCGTCCTTTTCCCGGGTGCGTTCCGGACTGTCCGAATGCGACATATCCGTGGAAACAATGAGAAGCGTTTCAGGGCCGCCCCACACGGCGTCAATCAGATCCGAAACCTGTTCAACCCGGGCGTCGCCGACCAAAATCGGCAGAATTTCAACATCTTTACCGAAAAGCGCACTGATGAACGGCAACTGCATTTCCAGGGAATACTCTGTTACATGGGGCGTATCATCGAAACTGATGCCCGGAATCGCCGCAAGCCGATCGGCCGTTTTCCGGTCAACGGGAAAGCGTCTGTCCGGCATTTCCCAGTATCTCGCATCGGAAAGAGCCATGCCGAAGTAATTCCCCTTGTGTGCCGAACCAATCAGGACAACCCGCCGGATAAAGGGACGCGCCCAGGCCAGGGAAGCGTATCCGACCGCCGCAGAGGAACCCGAAAAATAAAGCGAATTATGCGGCACGATCAAAGCTTTGGGCATTTTCCGTCCGTCATAGCGCATCCGACCCTGCGCCTCCTCCAGCTTGAATCGGACAAGCTTGGTCAGTTCGCGAGGATCCTCGGGATAATAGGCGCCCATCGCGGCGGGGTAGCGGATTTTCTGGACGATCGGATTCTCCGCCCGCAAAGGGACGGCAAAAACGCTCAAAAAAAGCAAAACATAAAAAAGTCTCATTCGGCAGCCGGAAGTTCGGATAAACAAGCCTTCAGAGAGTGAGTCAATTTGCCGATCAATTCAACATAAAAATCTTTTCCGGGTGTCAGTCCTTCCCCGAGCGGATCCAGAACGCCGGTATGGACGGGAAGATTTTCACTCAGCGTTTGGACATGTTTTTCGGGCATCTGCGGTTCCGTGAACAGACATGCAGGACCGCTTTGCTTTATTTTTTCACGAATCTGCGCAACGCGGCGCGCTCCGCCCGCGTGGTGGGCATCCGCAACAACAGAACCGGCGGCGGGAAGATCCGCCGTTTTTTCAAAATACCGGTAAGCATCATGAAAAACGAAATACGGCTTGCCGCGCTGATCCTTTAAGGATTCCCGTGTTTCGGCGGCCAGCTGCTCCATTCGCTTTTCAAAACGCCGGGCGTTTTCGCGGTAAGTGTCGGCATGTTCGGGGTCTTCGCCGCTCAGGACTTCGGCGATTCGCCGCGCCGCCGCCGCCATGTTCGCGGGACTCAGCCAGAAATGCGGATCCGCCGTCCCTCCGCCGTTTCCATCCGCCCGGACTCCGCCGGAAAAAGCCGGGTACAGGACGACTCCCGGTGCCGTCATCAGCGCCTCGCTTCGTCCCGGCAGGCCTGAGGCTTCCACGGCTTTGGGCAGGAACGTCTCCAGATCCGGGCCGCCCCAGAACAGGACGCCGGTTTCGGACAGTTTTTTCATATCCGACGGCTTCAGCCGGTAATCATGCACGGAAACGGCCGGAGACAACAGCAGGCGGGGAGTTCCCACCCCGTCCATGACCGCCGCCGCCACGGAATGCAACGGAGCAATCGACACCGTTACGGACGGTACGGCCGCCGCGCAGATTCCCGCACCGCCGAAAAAGGACAGCAAAAAGCCGATAAACCTGATTATCATAAAAAAAATCCCACCGTTTCGGTTTATGATGTAATATTATCACGCAATATACAGGAATACACTCTTCTTAAGGAAAAACAAGGTAGCCGATATGAGTCCGTCAAAAATGCCGAAGAAAACCAGAAAGTCGTGCTTTGAAACGAACGGCCGGCCGGAAAGCACCGCCAGCGCCCTGAGCGAAGCACAGGAACTGTGTGCCGCGCGGGGTCGGCGCCTGACGGATCTGCGCCATGCCGTCCTGCAGGAAATATGGCGTTCTGAAAACCCCGCCGGCGCCTATGAGATTCTGGCGGCGCTGAAAAATGATTTTCCCAAGGCCGCTCCCATCAGCATTTACCGCGCGCTGGATTTTCTGACGGAAAACGGGCTTATTCACCGGCTGAACAGCCTGAACGCCTTTATCGGATGCCGCCGGCCGGCGGAAAAGCATGTCCCGGCATTTCTGGTCTGTTCCGTCTGCGGCCGCGCCGATGAAATCAAGGCGGACAAGGCGTTTAAGGAACTGAAAAAGGAAACGGGAAAATTCAAGGCAAAATCCGTGGCCATCGAAATTTTCGGAGTCTGTCCGTCGTGCCGGAAATGAATGAGCCTTTAGCCGTTTTAAAGAATATTTCTCTGAAATCGGACGGGCTGACCATCCTGGATGATGTTTCGCTGACGATTCCCGCGGGCGAGATTGTGACTCTGATCGGTCCGAACGGCGCGGGAAAAACTTCACTGCTGAAAATCATTCTGGGCATCATCCCGCCGACGTCCGGGGAAATCATCCGTAAAAAAGGACTGGCGATCGGCTATGTCCCGCAGAAAATAAGCATCTCAACGGCCATCCCTCTGAGCGTCGAACGATTCCTGAACCTCGGGCGGACATATCCGGCCGACGACCTGAACCGCGTTTTGGAAGAAACGCACATCCCCCATCTGCTGTACCGGGATATCCATCCCCTGTCGGGCGGCGAGATGCAACGCGTCCTGCTGGCACGCGCCCTGCTTCAGAAACCCGCGCTTCTGGTCCTCGATGAACCGGCGCAGGGGCTTGATCCTGTCGGGGAGGAAAAGTTCTATGCGCTTCTGTACCATCTGAACAAAGAGCGGGGATGCGCCATCCTGATGGTTTCCCACGATCTGCATGTCGTCATGGCGAATACGCATCAGGTCATTTGCCTGAACCGCCATATCTGCTGCCGCGGGCGTCCCGACGAAATTATTTCGTTGCCCGGTTATGCGTCGCTTTTCGGTGACAGGCATTCACACCTGGCCCTTTACACGCACCAGCACACGCATGCGCACGAACCGGACGGAAGGATAAAACATGCCGTGGAATGACGTTTTCCTGTGGCGGAGCTGGGTTGCCTCCTTGATTATGGCGGCTCTGGCCAGCCCTGTCGGGTGCCTGATGATCTGGCGGCGGATGGCGTATTTCAGCGATACGCTGTCGCATTCGGCGCTGACCGGGATTATGCTCGGCCTGATGCTGGGTGTCAGCCAGAACATTGGCGTTTTCACGCTTGTCTGTCTTCTGGCGCTGATTTTTTCAAAAATATCGCACCGGTTCATCATCGGCGTTGATCTTTTGTTGCTGATTGTCGGTCAGACGGCTCTGTGCATCGGCATCATCGGCCTGTCCTATATGGAAAATGTCCGTTCGGATCTGATGGGTTATCTGTTCGGCGATGTGCTTTCCGTGACGAATCGTGATCTGGTTTTCATTTTGTGCGCCGGCGGGGTCTGTGCCGTGCTTCTGGCTCTGAACTGGCGGAAACAGGTGTTTGTCGCCGTCAGCCCCGATATTGCCCAGAGTGAAGGGGTGCCTCTTGAAGGACCGTCCGCGCTTTTTATGCTGATTACGGCCCTTTTCGTTGCGTTGGCTCTGAAAACGACGGGACTTCTGCTGGTTTCCGCGCTTCTGATCATTCCTCCGGCGACGGCTCGTTTCTTTTCAAAAACGCCGGAACAGATGGCTTTTCTGGGAAGCCTGATCGGCATCGCGGGCGTGACGGCCGGGATGGCGGCGTCGGCTCTGTGGGACGCTCCGGCGGCGCCGGCCATGGAAACGGCGTGTGCATTCCTGTTTTCTGCGGCCTGTGTCCATGACCGCTGTCACAAAAAAATCATATGAACCTGCTTGCATAAAAGGCCTTCATTAGTTTACATTTAAGTATCTTATAAGATGGACGGATTTTAAAATGGCAAAAATTGAAGACCAGCTGTTTTCAGATATTTACTTCACTCCTGAAAACATTGCTTATGTCCACGACGGCGAAACCCGCTACGGCTTGAAAGAGCTTTACGCGGATGACTTGCCGCAGTTCAGGGAAGCTCTTGAGGCGGCCTACAGCGGGCGATCCAGTTATTCGCTTTCGTTCGGCGCCACAATGTACCGTGTCGAACGCGTTGCCACACTGACGGGCGTTCATTATTCGGCGCGCCGCATGCCGCGTAAAACGCCGGATGTGACACGTCTTGGCCTGCCCGAAAGCCTGACAAACCATTTGATTTCACTGAACCGCGAATCCGGTCTTCTCCTGTGGGGCGGCCCGACCGGCGCCGGAAAGACGACTTCCGTTTCCTGCCTTTTGCGTAAATACATGGAACGTGAAGGCGGGTTTGCCTATACGATTGAAGATCCTCCCGAACTGCCGCTGGACGGTATTTATCAGTCCAAGCGCGGCGGCCTCGGACTGTGCAAGCAGACGGAACCCGTCAACAACGACTGGGGCGAATCCCTGAAGTCCGTCCTGCGTTGCCGTCCGCGCTACATTCTGGTGGGTGAAATTCGTACGCCCGAAGGCGCAAGTCAGGTTCTGCGCGCCGCGACCAGCGGACACCTGGTGTTGTCCACCATCCATGCCAACAGCGTTGAAGACGCTCTGAACTCTGTCGTCAAATACGCGACAGCCGCCGGCCTGAACGAAGAACTGGCCGCCGACCTTCTGGGGCGCGGCATTCTGGGCGTCGTGCATCAGAAGCTGCAGGGCATCAAAACAATGTTCCCCGAACTGCGGTTTGTTTTCGCGAATCCGGATCCGACGGTTGCAGACCAGTTGCGCGTTTCGATCCGCGACCGTCAGATGTCTCTGGGTACCCTTATGGAGGCTCAGTCGGCTCGCATGTTCCAGGGCAAGCCCCTGTTCCGGGATCCGGACGCTTCAAAATAAATTCAAACGGCGCTCCGGCGCCGTTTTTTATCTCTGTATCCGCTTTTCGTGATACGCCGGGTGCGTTCAGAACTGTCCTTTCTTCAGCCCGCCGGCTTCTTAAAAAAGCCTGAAAATGCTCTTTCGGTACAGGGTTCAGACGGATAGGGTCGATGCACAAAACCGTGGCGGCACGGATCGGATGGCTCTGGTCGGGAAAGACTCTGCGGAAGGTTCGGAAAAGGCCGCCCTGACAGATGAATATGAAATATCGCCCGGCTGAAAAGAAGCGGCTGCGGAACACCCGGAGTATGCAAAAAGCCCGCCATGAAGCGGGCTTTTGAAAATGCGGACGAACCGTTCTATTTGCGGCGCGCCATCGGTGAAGCCGGAGAAAGCTCGGCTTCCCACGGAAACAGAATCCAGACATCCTGATCAACGGGAACAACGAAGTCATCAACGACTTCCTGCCCCTGCGGTTTGGCGTACATTGTGACAAAGTAGGCTTTGGGCATCATTTCGCGGATAATCCGTCCCGTACGCCCCGAATCAACCAGATCGTCAACCACCAGAACGCCTTCACCGTCGCCTTCAGGCATTTTCAGAATGGAGGCTTCGCTCCCGCGTGTTTCTTCGTCATAGCTGGAAACGCAGATCGTGTCGATCCAGCGGATCTCAAGTTCACGAGCCAAAACAGCCGCCGGGAAAAGACCGCCGCGCGTCACGCAGACAATTTTCTTCAAATCTTCCCGGTCCAGCAGGCGGGCAGCCAAAGCGCGGGCGTCCCTGTGAAACTGTTCCCAAGAAATGGTCAAATACCGAGGTTCCGTCATTCTTCTATACTCCATCGGGTTCCGAGTGCAGGAAAAACTCCTTTTACTTCTTTTTGAAGGAGAATCAAGCTCTTTTCAAAAAAGAGCCGGTTTCCGCTATTTTCGGAACCAGTTCGATATGTCGTTTTCCGGCGGTGGCGGCGGTTCGGAAGAATCGGCCCGGCTTTCCTTCCCGGCGGCGGGAACGGTTTTTGCGGTTTTCTGTTTCTCCTGCCGAATGATTTCCCGGATCTGCGCCTTGATAAGCGGGCCGTCCCATTCCGCCATGCCCCGAAGACGACCCAGCTCCTGTCCCTCGCCGTCGATCAGGAGCGTCGTCGGCAAGCCGCGGATATCCGCCGCCATTGAAAAGGCCGCGTTCGAATCGCTGTATGCCTTCAGATTTTTGATTCCCCTCCGGGTCCAGAACGCACGGACGGCCGAAGGCGTTTCCGTCCCCGAAGACAAAGTGAGAACCTCGAATTTAAGGCCGCCCATGTCCTTCTGAAGGCGGTCAAGCATCGGCAGTTCAATCACACACTGCGCGCACGCTGTTGACCAGATATTGACCAGAAGGACTTTGCCGCGGAAATCCTGAAGCGAACGGCGTTCCCCCTTTTCATCGGCAAAAAACGCCGCCGGCGCGGGACGGGGATAGGAATGCAGGCGGAAGGTTTCAGGAACATCAACGCCTTTGACGCGTACATTTCCTCCCTGAACTGCCGAAACGCGCAAAATCAGGAAGACAAACAATGTAAAGACTGTTATTGTGCGTAGGGTAAAACTCATAAATCGCTGCCGGGTTCCGTCGGAAAAAACGGTTTTCAGTTTACACGTTTTCGTCGGTTCCCGTAAGGAGTAAATATGAAAAAAGTTCTGCTGATTGTTTTCAGCGCTCTGATGCTGACGGCCTGCGGTAAAAGGGGCAATCCCGAATTTCCGCCGGGGACTCTCTATCCCCGGCAGTATCCGGCACCGCGCATGCCCGCGCCGCCGCCGCCCCCGCCCGAAACGCCGGACGCTGAAACGATTTTGGATATTCAGGAAACATTAATATCGGAATAAAAAAGATGACGACTTTTCATTACGAAAACAAAGAACTCTACATTGAAGACGTCCCCGTCGAAAAAATAGCGGAGGAAGTCGGAACGCCGTTTTACTGTTATTCGGAAACAAAAATCCGCGAACAATACGGACACTTCGCCGCCGCCGTATCCGATTTACGGGCGACAATATGCTTTGCGGTCAAGGCAAACGCCAACATCGCGGTTCTGAAAACCCTTGCCGCCATGGGTGCCGGCGCGGATATCGTCTCGGGCGGAGAACTCCTTCTGGCACGCATGGCCGGAATTCCGGCGAATAAAATCGTGTTCTCCGGAGTCGGAAAAACGGAGGATGAACTGATGCTGGCCGTCCGCGAAGGCATCAAGCAGGTCAACATCGAATCCGAAGCCGAAGCGGTCATGCTGAACGAAATTGCATCGATTGAAGGCAAAAGAGTCAATGTCGCCCTGCGCGTTAATCCCGATGTTGACGCCCGTACGCATGAAAAGATGACGACCGGAAAAAAGGAAAACAAGTTCGGCATTGAATGGAACGACGTCATCCCGCTGTATAAAATGATCTGCCGTCTGAAAGGGCTGCATGTTTCGGGTATTGACGTCCATATCGGCGCTCAGATGACAGCCCTGGAACCGATGCGCGAAGCCTTTCAGAAGCTGGCCGACATGATTCACGAACTGAACCGCATCGGGCTGGAAATCCGGACGATTGATGTCGGCGGCGGCCTGGGGATTGCTTACCGGGAATCCGATACCCCGCCCGGCGTTACGGAATATATCGATGTGCTGAAGGAAACACTCGGCACGTTCAATTGCGAATTCATCTTTGAACCGGGGCGCTATCTGGTGGCGGAAGCGGGCTTTCTGATTACAAAGGTTCTTTATCTGAAAAAAGCCCAGGAAAAAATGTTCGCCGTCGTTGATGCCGGCATGAACGACCTGATCCGCCCCGCGCTGTATGATGCCTGGCACGACATCATCCCCGTCACCGAACCGGGAACCGTGCGCCGAAGAGCCTACACGGTTGTCGGCCCGATTTGTGAAAGCAGTGATGTGTTTGCGAAAAACAGGCCTCTTCATTTCCTCCGGGAAGGAAGCCTGGTTGCGCTGCGGGACGCGGGAGCATACGGGACGACAATGTCGTCGAACTACAACATGCGGCCGCTGGTTCCCGAAGTTCTGGTGAAAGGCAACCGTTACGCCGTCGTCCGCCAAAGACAGTCGTTCGAGGATCTTATTGCGCTTCAGTCGCCGGCGCCGTGGCAGGAATAAGCTTTTCCGCCGACGAGACGGCAAAGGCGTCCCCTTTCTCCGGTTCCGCCGGCACATCCGCCGATTCCTTTTCGGAGACCGGATTTTCGGGCATCTTCGGATAGACAGGCATGCCTTCCTCGGGGGAACGGTTCTTCGTCCCGTTTGAGGGCGGCAGCGGTTCAACCTTCTTGTTCAGAATCCTGTTTTCCGAATCGGGAATTTCCTTCGGCGGAACAGGGAAAGGTGTTTCGCTCAGCTGAACGGCTTCCAGGACCAGCTCAACCTTTGAGGCGTTTGCGGGCGGACGTTCAACGCGCAGGTCAAACGTTCCCGTCTTTCCGGCGGGAAGAACCCGCAGGGGTGAAGCGACTTCCATGTCCAGAATGTTGCGTTCCCGGGAATCAAAGAATTTGATTTTAAACGTATTCAGCTTTGCAAATTTATCCGATTCATTATGCAACGCGGCATGCATGATCAGATAACGGCGGTAATCCTGTTCAATGAATTCATAACTGACCGCCTGAAAAGTCAGGGGAACGGAAGGGGTTTTATGGAAAAAGAGCAGGTAGATCGCCCCGAACAGGCAGATAATGCTCAGGAAATAAAGCGGTTTCACCCATGCCAGATACCCCGGAACCGTCTTTTTTTCGGGTTCGCGGAAAACGCCGTCGAAAGCCGGGATTTTAAAATCGGCGGATCAACGGAAGACAAACGGTCTATACTGCAACAACAGGTTACAT
>USCC01000022.1 GCA_900553035.1 uncultured Rhodospirillaceae bacterium
CAGATTGGAGTAAACTGCGGAGCCATGCACAGTGACCTGGAACAGGCTGAGCGCGCCGCTGGATCCCGTTCCGGGGAGGGTGAAGTTGATCATCTGCGCCGCAAACACGAACGCCCCCATGACTCCGGTCAGCGGTACGCGCGCCGGGTCGAAATCCTTTTTCATTTTTGCCGTGGAATACGCCAGAATTCCCGCTGAAACCGCCGTCATAACTCCGCCGACCGCAGGCGACACCAAAGCATCTGCCATATGCATCCTATTTTTCCTCCGCAGACTGTCTGACGGCGTCGAACACCGTCTTGAAATCCATACCCGTTTCCGCCGCCAGCCGTTTGACGCTTTCGTACTCCGGCGCGAAAAAAACGGAAGCACCGAAAGTGCATTTTTTTACATCGGCCGTTCCGAAAGGAAGGACGACGCGCAGGCTTTCGCGTTCCAGACATGTCCTGTCCAGCCGCGACCGCCGCAGGCCGATGGTTGTCGTCGATTTGAACACAGCCTCTTCGACGCGTTCCAGCATTTGATCCGACGCCATGACGCGCAGGACCCATCCGGGGCGGTTCTTTTTCATAAAGGCGGGCAGGTAATGAACATCCAGTGCTCCGGCTTCAAATATTTTTTCCATGGCCCAGCCGAGTTGTTCGCCGGTCGCATCATCAATGTTGGTTTCCAGAAGCCAGACGGCCGAATCCGTTTTTTCCTCTTCGGCCGGTTCAATCAGCAGGGCGCGCAGGACGTTCGGACGGCCGTAATCGCGTTTTCCGGCGCCCAGCCCGGTTTTCAAAATCCGGAATGATGAAGGAAGCTTTTCCCGTGTTTTCAAGGCCGCCGCAATCGCCGCTCCGGTCGGCGTCACCATTTCACCCACGGTTTCCGAAGGCCGAAGCGCCAGTCCGGCGGCCGAAACAATGTTGACAACCGCGGGGACGGGGACAGGAAGAAGCCCGTGCTGGCATTCGACAAAGCCGCTTCCTTCGCTCAGCTCTGAAATAACGGCTTCCCGGATGCCCAGATCGTCCAGACACACGGCTGCCGCAACAATATCGACAAGGGAATCGACCGCGCCGACTTCGTGAAAGTGAACCTCTTTGACGGGAACGCCGTGAGCCTGCGCTTCGGCTTCGGCCACAAGGGTGAATATCTTTCTGGCCGTCTCCCGGGCACGGGGTGTCAGCTCACCCTGTTCAATAATGCGGAAAACGTCGTCAAGATTGCGGTGTTCGTGTGCGTGGTGAGAGTGTTCGTGAGAATGCTCCCCGTCGGAGCCATGATGCGCGTGTTCGTGCGGTTCCGAATCCAGGCGGACATCGAAATCGCAGGCGGCCAGCCCGTGCGGACGTACGCGCGAAACGGTCCAGGAATATCCGTGAAGCGGCAGACTGTCCAGGGCGCGGCGGAGTTTGTTCTCGTCGGCGCCAAGGTCAAGAAGGGCGGCAACCGTCATGTCGCCGCTGATGCCCGATCGGCATTCCAGATAAAGAAGAGGTTCAGTCATGTGTATGCTTTCTTTCAATCAAACGGTTGATCTGTCCGGCGAGGTAACCCGCACCGAAACCATTATCGATGTTGACGACGGCCATGCCTTCGGCGCACGAATTCAGCATGGTCAGAAGCGGGGCAATGCCCCCGAACGAAGCGCCGTAGCCGACCGAAGTCGGAACAGCAATGACCGGGACTTCGACCAGTCCCGCCAGGACGGTTCCCAAAGCGCCTTCCATGCCCGCGACGGCGATAAGGGCATTGGCGTGCCGGATATCATCAATCCGGGCGAACAGGCGGTGGATGCCGGAAACGCCGATGTCATAAATCCGTTCGACGCGGCTTCCGAAAAATTCGGCCGTTCGTGCGGCTTCTTCGGCCACCGGCAGATCGCCCGTTCCGCCGGTGCACACGGCAACACATCCGACCGGTTCGGGCGGTCGTTCCGCAGAAACGCTCAATATGCCCGACAGAGGGTCGTAGACCGCCGCCGGACAGGCGCTTCTGACAGCGGCATACTGTTCCGCGCTTGCCCGTGTGCCCAGGACGCCGGAGCCGGCCTCGGCAAAACGCCGAATGATTTCAACCAGCTGAGGCACTGTTTTTCCCGGACAGTAAACGACTTCGCCGTATCCGGTTCGCAGGGCTCTGTGGTGATCAAGCTTTGCAAAGCCGAGTTCTTCGTAAGGAAGTTTTTTCAGCCGTGCGGCCGCGTCTTCGATTGACGTTTTTCCTTCTCTGACCTGCCGCAAAAGTTCTTCAACGTCCATGGCGTCCTCTCTGTCGTGATGTTTATATCAGCCATTCGCCGTCTGCGGGGCTTTCTTCCCGCGGTGCGTTCCGGCGGAAGAATTCCTCGGGGTCGGCGGCTTCAACCTGAATCGAAACCGGAAAGACGCGGATTGCCCTGACCGGCCGCACCGGACACGGATGTTCGCAGCTGCCACAGCCGATGCACAGGTCTTCCGTCAGTTCCGGCGTCCGGTGTCCCTGTCCGTCCTCGACCATGCGCAAAGCTCCGGTCGGACAATGTTCGGCACAGGCTCCGCAGTCGGTGCCATCCACAACGGCGACGCACAGATACGGGGCAAAGCGCGCCAGCCCGATACGGCGGCGCTGTTTTTGCTTCAATGTCATCTCCTGCAAAGCGCCGGTCGGGCAGACTTCCGTGCACCGTTTGCAGGTGAATTCACACATTCCCCTGTCAAATTCCAAGTGGACGGCGTCGTACCGGAGACCCGCAGGCCGCAGGACATTTCCGCGGCAATTCGCAACACAGAGCTGGCACGAGGTGCATCTGGCCGCAAAACGGGCGGCGGAACCCGCACCGGGCGGATAAATCGCCTCTTCGGCTTCTGCGGATTTCAGAAGAAGGCCTCCGGCGACCCCAATGCCGATTCCCGCCGCGGCGGCCGCACTTCCGGTCAGAAACCGGCGGCGGCTTTCATCTGTTTTTTCCGCGGCTTTCCTTATCCGGCCGTATGTGATCGCACCGACCGGGCACACGGCCATACAGTTCATGCATCGGACGCACCGCTCGTTATCCAGAAACCTGTCCGCCGGACGGATGCATCCCGAGGGGCACACTCCGACGCACCGGCCGCACCGGACGCATTTATCCGACAGGGAAAGGCGCAGGACACCACGAGCCGCGCACAGGCCGAGCACCGTTCCCACAGGACAGATCGCCGTGCAGTAAATGCGTTTTTTCCAGAAAACAAGCCCCGCCAGAATCAGAAAGGGAACAGCCCCCGTCAAAAAGGACAGAAGGGTTGCCGTCCGCGCAGTCAGCGGATTTCCCGGAAAAAGCAGATTATGAATTTCGATCCACGCCGGAGAGAACAGAGCGGCGGCGATTGCTCCGAATTCGGTGTACGGGTCAAGCAGGCGGAATCCGATGGCTCCGCCGGCGGCCAAGAGGCCGAACGTGACGCCGGCAATCGTATAACGCAGTCTCCGGTAATTTTCCCCGGTTCTTCCCTTCCGCCGGAAAAGGCTGCCCAGAATGTCCTGAAGAATACCGAGAGGGCATAACGCGGCGCAGTAAAACCGCCCGAACAGGAACGCGGTACCGAGAATCAGCGCAACGATGAAGAAAGCCGGCCATGCAAAGGAAGCGAACACTCGGGCAAAGGCCGGGCCGGCCTGAAACGCGAACAGACCGGACAATGCACTGATGCCTGTGCCGAAGGCGGCCAGGGAAAGAAGAAAGACACCTGCCGCCGCCAGACGCCGGACGGTTTGCGGCCCTTTACTTTTTTTTATCCTTTTTCCCTTTTCCATGCCGCCGCATCAAGCGTCCAGACGTGCGATATTCAGCTTTGACGCGTCCGCCGTTCCCAATCCGTTGCGTTCTGCCAAAGCGATATACGGCACGTCATCCGGCGAATAGCCCAGCAGACGTGTCGCCATGGCGTCCGTTGCCACAATATCCGTTGACAGCAGCATGTATTTCGGCATACGCACGTCGGCGGTGCTGACGCCGCGCGGACCGTTGGTCACCATGATGCGGTAGGCATCAACGACGTTCAGATCCGGCTTGCGGTAAAGCGGCGCATCGGCAATCGACTGGGGCAGGTTGTTGCGGTGCATGTCCTGCCGGTCCCAGACAAGACCCATGAAATTTTTCATGGCGGCCGTCATCTTTGCTCCGCCGTGGTTTTTCAGAATGGGGACATTGATAAAGACGTCGGCTGTCAGAATAGCTTTATGGATTTTGGCTTTTTTCATGCGGACGGCGCCGGGGGCCTCTCGTTCCAGGTAATGTTCCTCAAGGTGGGCGGGAAGCATGACGCCGCCGGCTTTTTTTACGGCCTCTTCAATGCCGCTGTTCTTGTAGCATCCGGACCATTCGTTGCAGGTGTGATCAAACGCCTCGACCCGGGAGGCTCCGGCCGCCAGAGCCTGACGGACGATTTCGGCGACCAGTTCGGGATTTGTGTTTGCGGCTTCTTCAGGCGTTCGATCCCAGGCGGCGTTCGGTTTAACGACAACCGTCTGCCCCGGTTTGACAAAAGCCTTCATCCCGCCAAGAGCTTCAATTCCCTTGCGGAACATGGCAACGGAATCGCCGTTGCGTACCGCGACAAGATCCGGTTTGCGACCCGCGGCCAGATCTTCGGCGGCCATCAGGGGAACGGCCGGAAATTTGACGGAAACTGCGGCGGCGGCTGTTGTTACGGCGGCTTTTTTTAGAAATTCGCGTCTGTCCATGATTGACTCCTGAAAAGCGGGTGAGAAAAAAGACCGCCGGAAAAGAACTTCCGTTGTCCAGGTGTTTTTCGTATACTCGGCATTGAAAAACCGAACGGATATAAGAATATCTTTTTTCACGCGTAAAGTCAAAGATAGATGCCTGAAGACAGTCGGTTATCACCTGTCTTTTTAACGGTTAAAAAATGAATTCATATCTGATATTCGCCTTTTCATATCCTCTTTTGTTCGGTTTTGTGAACATCATTGACAGCCGTCTGACGAACCGGACGATCCGTGACCCGCTGACACTGCTGTTTTATATGTCTTTGACAAATCTCGTCTTCCTTCCGCTGATCCTGTTTTTCGGAACTCCGACCGTGCCTTCGCCGGGGCTTCTGGTCTGTTATTTCCTGCTGGCGCTTCTGGATCTGGTGTATCAGGTACCGTATTACAGGGCGCTGAAGAAAACGAATACCTCAATTGTGGGCGCTCTGTTTTCGCTGGGGCGTGTTTTCATTCCCGTGCTGACATGGCTGTTTTTGGACGAACGGCTGAAGGCGTCCCAGTATGCCGGTTTTGTTCTGATCATCGGATCGGCCGTTTTGCTGAGTATCCGTGATTTTCGGATGCCCCGAATCAACGCGGCTTTTTTCCTGATGCTACTGAGTTCTTCCATCCGTTCGGTTTTCGCGGTTCTGGAAAAGTATACGATTGATGCGGACGGAAACTGGATCAACATGGTGATTTATCCGGCGGTTTTTGCCTTTTTTATTCCGTTCGCGCTGTTCTTTTTCCGCAAATCCCGGCGCGATATTCTGGATCATGCCGAAAGCTACAGACGTTCCTTCGGAAGTTTTGCGGGGATTGAACTGCTGGCATTTACGGCGACGTCGGTCATGTTTTTCATTCTGCCGCATATTTCGGCCGTGGTTAAAACGTCGGTTTCGGCGACCATGCCGATTTTTATTCTGGCGTCGAACTGGGCGCTGTACCGGTTCCGGGGCGTTGAAAATTACGAAGAGTTGAGTCCCGCGGAGATTCTGAAAAAGACCGTGTGCTTTATCGTCATGACGGCGGGCGTGGCCTTGCTGGTGCGTTGACAATTCCCCGCCGCCGAGCCTCCCGTTCGGCTTTCCAGCGGCGGTGCAGGCGGAAAAACAGGAGGATGCCTGTCATGAACGTCAGGATTTCCGCTGCCGGAACAGAGGCGAACAGCCCCTCTTCTCCCATCAGGGAAGGCAGGGTGAACAGGAACAGCACGGGAAGGAGGAGACTCCGCAAAGAGGCAATGACGGCGGATTCGGCGGGACGGTGCATCGCCGTAAAGAAGGAAGCCAGAATAATGTTGAACCCGTTGAAGAAAAACGCCCATTTCGCAATATCAATGAAACGCAGGGATAACGCAACGGCCTCGGTTTCTTCGGGGCGCAGGAACATCAGAACCGCCCACTGCGGCCGGAAAAGAAGAACCAGGAACAGCAGGGTACTGATCGCTTCGCCGGAGATCAGGGCGATGCGCAGGAATTCGCGGATTCGCCGGTGCTTCTGAGCGCCGTAGTTCGTCCCGACCAGAGGCGTCAGAGTCTCGCCGATAGCGTAGGAAAAAATGACTCCGAACCAGAAGACATAGTTGATGACGGAATAGGCGGCAACGCCCGCGACGCCGATGTTGATGACCATCATCCAGTTGAAAATGACCGACGTGAAGCCGACGGAAAATTCATTGACCAGTTCGGAAAAGCCGTTATAGCACGCTTTCGCAATCTTTTTCGGAACCTTGCGTCCCAAGCGCACGAATTTCAGGCGGCATTCCGGTGTCAGAAAATACGGAAACAGCAGTACGCTCATCAGCAGTTCGGCTATTCCCGTACCCAGCGCCGCGCCGGTGACGCCCTGCGCCAACCGGACGATCAGGAGCCAGTCCAGAAAAATGTTCGCCGCCGCACCCGCCAGCATGACCTTGAAAACAAAAACCGGCCGTTCCTCGATTTTTAAAAACGTGCCGAGCGTATGGGAGGCAATAAAGAAAACCAGAAAAAAGGACGTATAAAACAGATAAACGGCGGCGAACGGCTCCATCGTTTCATCGGCTCCCAGAAGGCGCGCGACAGGGCCGGGAAAGATCAGGAAAACAAAGGAAAAGAAAAAAACAAAGGCCAGAACACTCACCAGTGTTGCCGTGAAGATCTCCGATGCTTTGCCGATTTTCTTTTCACCGATATATTTCGCGCACATCACGCCGCCCCCGGCGCTGAGCATCACACTGACGCCGAACAGGAAGGAAAAGACCGGAAAAACGATATTCACGGCGGCAAGTTCGGCGGCTCCGATATAACGCCCGATGAAAAAGGCGTCGATCAGCTGCGCCGAGGAAAGAGCCAGCATTCCCAGAATGTTGGGAAGCGCGAAATGCAGAAAAGTCCGAAAAGGATTCCCGTTCAGAATCATGTTGTTCTCCCTGGCTTTGATTCTTACTCTTTCCGCAAAGAGACATCAATCAAAGTCCGGGATTTTTTCCGTCGGGTTTATGGCGCCTTCTTTCGGAACAATCCGCGGAGGGAACATGTCATCGCTTCGGGGGGAGGGGGGCGATTCCGAAGGGGTGCGGAGGGCGCTCACATACGCTGGCGTATCCGTCATTTCGGCGATAGCCTGTTTTTACGGGCGCGGCATTGAGGTCTTCCCGTCGGAAAGGAATTTGACAGACCGCGGCCGGACGCGTATGCTGAACCGTCTTTAACATTTCAGGAGATCGGCCGATGAGGAACTGAACAAACCGTTTCATTGTGTTTGTTTCTGTTTTTCATGAGGTTGAATCATGCCTGAAATTTTTATGTCCGTAAGCGAGGGCGCTTACACTCTTCCCGACGGCCCGGTTTTGTTTGAAAATGTTTCGCTGGATATTTCCGGCGGGGAAAAGCTGGCCTTGATCGGCGACAACGGTGCGGGGAAAACGACCCTTCTGAAAATTCTGGCGGGTGAGCTGGAACTGTCCGCCGGGAATCGGGTTGTTCAGGCTGCGGCCGCTCTGCTGCCGCAGGATATTTCGTCCCTGCATGGGACGGTTGCTTCCGTGCTGAACGCCGGAGAAACGCTGGCGGCTCTGGCGGCAATCGAAGCCGGAGACGTTTCCGAAGCGCTTTTTGAAACGCTTGGGAACCGATGGGATTTTCCGGCACGGCTGGAAGAGGAGTTCCGCGCTTTCGGCATGGGCCATATCACGCCGGACGCCTCCTTTGACCGGCTGAGCGGCGGCGAGAAGGAAAAAGTCCTTCTGGCCGGCATGTTTCTGTCCGGAGCGGATATCCTGCTGTTCGACGAACCGACGAACAATCTGGACGCCGCGGGAAAAATGTTATTTTATAACAGAATGGAAAAGGCCGGGGAAGCCGTGCTGGTCGTTTCGCATGACCGCGAGCTTCTGGAACGGATGAGCGCTGTGATTGAACTGTCGCATTCCGGAACACGGCGGTACGGGGGAAACTATTCTTTCTATCGTGAATGCCGGGCGGCGGAACGCGAGGCCGTGGAAGAGCGGAAGACAAACCTGATCCGTGAACGGAACCGGCTGGCCGCGACAAGGGAAAAAATATCCGCCCAGGCCGGGAAAAAAGACCGTTACGGACGTAAAATGATCGTCCGCAACAGGTTCCTTCCGATCGCCGCAAAAGACATGAAAGCGGGGGCCGAAGTCGCGCGGGCAAAGAAAATGAAGCTCCTGAACGGGAAAATCGAAAACCGTCAGGCGGAAATCGCCCGGATAAAGAACGAAACAAGAGAGGAATTTATCAGAATCCCGATGCCGGGGAAGCCGTTTCTGAAGGAACGTCTGGCCGTGCTGGAAAACGTTTCATTCGGTTACGGCCCGAGCCCTTTGTTCGCGGACGTGAACGCCGTTCTGTCGGGGCAAAGCCGTATCCGGCTGTGCGGCGGAAACGGTTCGGGAAAAACAACGCTGATTAAAATCCTGATGGGCGTAATCCTGCCGGATTCCGGCCGCGCCGAGCTGAACGGGCGGGCGGTATACCTGAACCAGGAGCTGTCTCTGCCGGACAGGAGAAAAAGCCTTCTGGACAACGTGATTGATTTTAATCCGGGCCTGAAAATCAACGAGGCCTACACCGTTCTGGCTCGTTTCCTGTTCAAAAACACGGCGGCTCTGAAAACGGCAGGGACTCTCAGCGGCGGAGAGCTTCTGCGTCTTTCCCTGGCCATGATTCTGGGGACGCGGGAACAGCCTGAGCTGCTGATTTTTGATGAACCGACGAACAATCTGGATATCCGGTCTTCGGAAATTCTGGAAAGTGCGTTGCGGCAGTATCAGGGGGCTCTGCTTGTGGTTTCGCATGACGCCGCGTTTGTCCGCGGCATCGGGCTTTCCGAAGAAATCCGGCTGTGATTTTCCGTGCGGGGGAGAACGGCTCGGAGGGGCTGTTTCCCGCCGCTTTTTCATTTTTGAAAATCAGGGTGTTGACAATCTTCCGGCAGAGGAATAAAAAAGTTTTACGAATCAAACTTTTTCGGAGAAGCCCAATGGAAACGATTGATACATGGTCCAGATGTCAGGACGAAGAAGAAATGATGAACGATCATCACGCGCCGTTCTGGCGCGCCATGATCCGCCAGATGTGCGAAAACGATCTGCACGCGGCTTCGGTTTTGGATTTCGGATGCAACCAGGGCGGTTTTCTGCGGACGCTGTACCGGATAAAACCGTTCCGCCGGGGTCTTGGCGTCGATCTGGCCGTCAAATCCCTTGAGGTGGCGGATCGTCTGAAAGGGAATATGCCGATTCGTTACGCGACGGCGGATCTTCTGGATCAGATGGACGGACAGATTGACTATGCCTTCAGCCATGACGTCATTTATCTTCTGCCGGATCTGGACGATCATGCCGCCCGCATCCGTCGGGTGCTGAAACCCGGCGGCGTTTATTATGCGGCAACGGGGTGCTATGCGGAAATGCCGCTCTGGCCGTTGTGGAAGGAAAAGGTCGAAAGCTATTCCAACGTTCCGCTTCCCGACCATTCCATCAACGATTTCGCCAAAGCCTTCTGGAAAGCGGACTTTGACGTTGCCGTTCAGAAATGCATCCCCGAAGGATTCGTGGCGTGCTGGCCGGGGCGTGAGGCTTATTTCCCCGAGGTGACAGACTTCCTGAAATACTATGACTACAAAATCATTTTCCGTTTTTCAAAAAAGGCGCAGGGAGAAGACGTGTCATGAAATTTCACGAAGGCCGTGACATAACCCGGGAGCTTGAGGAACAGGAGGCGTCGGTTCTGCCCTGTGCCCGTGCGGCCGCGTACGAAGAGCGGATGAAGGAGCGGAGCCGCGCACAGGAAAAAAAGGAGCCGGAAAACGATGGCTGAAAGCTGGAGCTACTTTTTAAGCGACGCTTCCCGTCCGCCGGAACGGATGTTTTTCATGCTGCATGGATGCGGCGGCAATGCGGCCGACGTTCTTTCCCTTGCGCCGATGCTGAAAAGAGAAATGCCCGGCCAAAGCTTTGTTGCGGTCGCCCCGGAAGGATTCCTGCCTTCCGCCGAAAAAGAAGAGGGGCGTCAGTGGTTCGACATTGAAACCAGTTACCATCCCTCTTTGTTCCGGAAGGATCCCTCCCGGATGGACGCGCATGACAGAAAAGCCTTTTTCCGGATGACTTCCGGTGCGTCGGGTCTGTTCGCGGCATCGCGGGAGCTGAACGGCCTTCTGGATTTCTGTCAGGAAAAGTTCGGCGTGGATAATGCGCGCACCGTTCTTTTCGGATATTCACAGGGCGGCATGACGGCTTTGGACATGGGGCTCAGCCGAGCCGCGCCCGTCCGCCGGATTGTCTCTCTTTCGGGCAGTCTGATTCCGCCGTTTGCCGAAAGCCTTCAGGAACGGCAGCGTTCGCGTCCGCCCGTCGTCCTGATGCACGGGACGGAGGACGAGGTCATTCATTTCAACGCGGCTCTTCATACGGCAAACCTTCTCCGCCGCGCCGGCGTTTCCGTCCACCTTATCCGCCGGGACGGTATGGCGCACGGACGCGGCGGAGAGGCCTCGGTCTTCTGGGCGTGCGCGGCCCGTGAAACAGCGCGTGCGGCACAGGAGGCGTCTTCGCCGTTATTACGGTCTGTCCTGAGAAAAGGAGAAAGCCGATGAGGGAAAGCGGAAGGAACATGGGTGCGCAGACGCGGCTGGACTGGTCGCCTTATTCAACGGGCCGTCCGGCGGAAACGCTGGCGGTTCAGCGGCGCAAGGCCGAGCTGTCTCTTGCCGCGGCCTGTCTGCGCGAAGATGTCATGCGCATGATGCTGAAATCCCGGTACGGGCATCCGGCGTCATGCCTGGGGCTGGCCGAACTGTTCGCGGCGTTGTATGCCGGCGGCATCCTGAATTTTTCCGCAAGACGTCCTTTGAACCCGGCGCGGGACAGGCTGGTTGTTTCCTGCGGCCATGTGTCTGCTCTGGTCTATACGGCTTTGGCGTCGGCGGGTTTCATTGCGTCGGAAAAACTTGAGAAATACGCGTGCCGGGGCGGACTGCCCGGTCATTTGGAACGTTTCCATCCGGCCGGTGTCGAAATTTCCGCCGGCTCGCTGGGGCAGGGCGTTTCAACGGCTGTCGGCATGGCGCTGGCGTTGAAGGAAACAGGGCGGCGGGTTTTCCTGCTGACATCGGACGGCGAACAGCAGGAAGGGCAGGTTTGGGAAGCGTATATGGCCGTCCGGAAATATCATCTGCCGAATCTGCTGATTTTCGTGGATGTCAACGGCCTTCAGAATTCCGGAACGACGGCAGAGATCATGCCGGTCGGTAGCCTGGTGAAAAAATACCGGGCGTTCGGGCTTCCGGCGGTCGAACAGGACGGCCATGACGCACCGGGTATTGTCCGGGCGGCGGAAACGATGCTGGAATCCGGCGGTCCGGGCGTCATTCTTCTGCGAACCGTTCCGGGAAAGGGCGTGTCGTTTATGGAAAATAATCCGGTCTGGCACGGCGATCTTCCCGAAGGGGCGCTGGCTGAACAGGCCTGCCGCGAGCTGGAAAAGCGCCGGCGGGAAGCGGAGTCGTGGAAATTCTTTCTGGAACAGATGGTTTGAACCGATGCCGACAATGATGGATATTTTTGCCGAAGAGCTTCGTGAGGCGGGAAGAGCGGATCCGGGTATTGTTGCGCTGTCGGCCGATGTCCGCCGGTCAACGGGTCTTGGGCTTTTTGCCGAAGCGTTTCCCGAACGTTATTACGAAATGGGCGTCTCTGAACAGAACATGATCGGGACGGCGGCCGGGGCGGCTTTGGAAGGCCGCCGCGCCGTCGCATCATCCTATGCGTGTTTCAGCCCTGGCCGGACGTGGGAGCAGATCCGCAACGCGGTGTGTCATATGCGCGCCGACGTCAAGATCATCGGGGCGCACGCCGGAGTCGGCAGCGGACGTGACGGGGCGACGCATCAATGTTTTGAAGACATCGCGCTTATGTCCTGTCTGCCTGGCATGACGATTTATTCTCCGGCGACCGAAAGCGACGTCCGCCTTGCGGCGCGGCGGATGCTGGCCGAGGAAGGGCCGGCCTATCTGCGGCTGTCCGCCCGGCCGTGTCCCGAACCGGAAGGATATGAAGCCGGTCTGGATCAGCCTGTGCGGATGAAGGACGGAAAAGATTTCGCCGTTATCGGAACGGGCGGTATTCTGGCTTTTGCTCTGGAGGCTGCGGAACGGTTTGCGGAACGGACAGGAATGAGCGCCGCCGTTTATAACGTCGTGCGTCTGAAGCCTTTTTCGCTTGATGCCATTGCCGGGGAACTGGCCGCGTTCCGGGCTGTTCTGAGTGTGGAGGAACATCAGCGGACAGGCGGATTCGGATCCCTGTGCGCTTCCGTCATGGCGGAACGACGGAATATGCCGCCGCTGTACCGCGCCGGTGTTGACGGCGTTTTCGGCGAATCCATGGAACCCGACGCGCTGTACCGGCATTTGGGAATTTCGGCGGAAGATCTTCTCGCCGGTCTGGAACGGATGAAGGAGGAGACATGATTGACGCGCTGTACCGCCTTATCGTCCGGAAAAAATTCCGGAGATGGGCGCTCCCCGCCGACGCGGAAGAAAGAATCCGGCGCGCGCTTTTCATTTGTCTGAGCGACGAGCGTCCCCTGAATTTTGTCTTTGAATTCGGCGGCTACAAGCTTTGGCGGCTTCCCTCGGCCCCTTATCCCGATCTGGCTGAAAGATTCATGCTCCGGCATTACGCGGATTACCTGCGGCCGGTGGCTGAACTGTATCCGCCCGGGGTCCATATGTATTTCGCCTCGGACGATGTGGTCGTGGAGCGGATGAATAATATCCGCGCCGACGCCATGGAAAAATATGCCGCAGGTTTTTGTGCGCTTCTGGAAGAAACACGGTCCGAGCGACCCGAGAACATGCTTTTTTCGTATGTGCGGCTGGGGGAGCTGTATGAAAGCCGCGGAGAACTGGAAACCGAGCTGGCTCGGACGTACGCCGTGAACCGGGTGCGCTTTGATACGTGGAGTCCGGAGAAAAAAGAGAGGATGCTGAAACGTGCCGCCTTGAATTTCTGTATTTCGGGGCCGCTGGCGGCGGCGGATTTGTCAGGTATTTCCGAAGCGGATTATCAGGAAAGGCTGATTCGCGGCGCGGTTTTTCATGACGCTTTTGAAGACTGCCGGAAACGCCGGGCGTTCGTTTTGGGCGAAGACCGGATTCTGCTGTTCTGCACGCCGATTCCCGAAGCCGTTGCCATTGGGACAACCCGGGCTTCCGTCACAAAATTCTGGACCGGCGTCGGGATCCGGGAAGACGGTCTGGAAAAAGTACTGCCGCCGTCACAATGGGAGAAAAGGGAACATGAAAAAAGTGATTGCCGCGCCGACAAGGCCAGTGAAACATTATAACAATGCCGTCAGAGCTGAAGGAAAATTCGTTTTCGTCGCCACACAGCCTTCCATTGATTGGGAAACCGGGGCGTTCATTGACGGTGATATTGAATCACAATCCCGCCGGGCTCTGGAAAACGTCCGGATGTTTTTGGAAAAAAGCGGGTCGTCTTTGGAAAACGCCGTTAAAATCGGCATTTTTCTGGCGGATTTGAAGGATTTTGAGGCCATGAACCGGGTCTATGAGGAATTTTTCCCCGATCCCGAAACCGCGCCCGTTCGTTTTACGCTCCGGACGCCGTTTCCCGATGCGCGGATAAAAGTGGAATTCGAGGCGATTGCTTTGGCAGAATAAGGACGTCCCTGCGAAAAGACAGCCGCTTACTTCCCCGACCGCGCCTGCAAAGCCCGGTTCAGGGCGGCGGTCTGAAAAGCCGCTTCAGGTGCGCGGTATGTGCCGTCGTTTTTCCGGACATGGAAGCTGCGGTACGAAACATCGTTCCGAGCCTTCACGGACGGAAGAGCTTTCAGGCAGTCCGCGTGTTCCGCCGAGGCCGCCGTCAGTTTTTCATAAATGGCTTCAGAGACGCCGTTGCGCAACGAATCCGACAGCAGTGCACCGCCTTCGGCGCCCAGATAGGGTTTTCCTCTGAACGTACAGAGTTTTGCGGCAATTTCCGCGGGCGTGACATCCTTCTGGACACGGACATCGGCGTTGTCGGCGTCAACGTATGAGCTTCCTTCAACAATGCCGGCGTAGGTTTTGTCATAAACATCCATGCAGGCCGATTCCCGGTAATACGACAACATTGTTTCCCGGGCGATCCCGGCATTGTCCTTTCCGGCGTTCCGCGCTTGGACGAAAGCTTCCGCCATCAGGGGCTTTGAAAGCGCCACATCCTTCCACACAGCGGAATCTCCCTGTGCCGCCATTTCACTGGCGGCAAAAATCTGGTGCGTGCAGGCGTCGGCTTCCAACGCGCGTCCGACACGGAAAATACTCGCCGCGTTCATGTCCCGCTCCAGTGAATAACCCGCGGCTTTCTGTTTGGCGTGCGTACCTTCATGGACGATGGTTGATTTCAGGCTGGATCCGCGGGCTTCGGCGTTCAGGCGGATTTCATTGTTCGAGGCCATATAGCTGCCCAGGGTGTTGCCCATCCCGTGGCGCATTGAAATGATGCCTTTTTTCTGCATGAACGGTTTCAGAACGCTGGCGCCTGTCGGTGTTTTCATCGCGGCGTCAACGGCTTCCCGGATGCGTGCGACATGCGTCGAATCTTGATATCCGTTGTAAATGCGGTACGTCAGCGTTTCGCCCTGCGGCGTTTTGCAGGTCACGTTTTCAATCGGCTGGCGGATGACGATTTTTCGGGGCTGTTGCTGGGCAAACGCCTGAGAAAGGGAAGGCGCGGCGACGCTTGAAGCAAACAGAAGCGCCGTCATGACGCCGCGGCGGAATTTATGCGCCCGGGGTGACGCCGCCTCTTTGCCCGAAGGAGCAGAACGGACGGTTTCTTTTTTAAAAAAATCGGAAAGTGTCGTCATGTTATCGGTTCCATGATGAAAACGGTAAAAAAGGATAATCCCCGCGGCTCTTTTTTTCAAGAAGGAAGTGCCGCCGTACCGCGGAAACCGGCAGAGCAGAAGGCCGTCCGAGTCCGGAGGGGACTTGCAAAAAAACGAAATTCTGCTACCCTCTGATTTTATTGAATTTTTTATCCGGAGGTAGGTATGAGAAACATTTTTATCATTTCGGCGTTTGCCCTTTTGATGTCGGCCTGTTCCTTTCAAAGAACGCCTTTCATGAATACCACGCAGATTCAGGATATAGATTTCAGCGATATCGGGTCGTATCGTGAAGGGCGGGACTGTGCGTACTGGATTCTGGGGCTGATCGGTCCGTTTGGTGATAATTCGCTGCCCGACGCGATCAGGGACGCCAACATCACCAAAGTCAGCATTGTTGACTACAGCACGCATTATTATGTGCTGTACGGAAAGGAATGCCTCCGGGTTTACGGTAAATAACAAGCCGTTCCGCGGACGCCTTCCCGGGAAGGGGTGCCATGATTTTTACCGGGCTGTTCGATTATGGAAGCGACGAGCTGGACGATGATATCGTGCGGTATCTGCAGACGCAGACGTATTCTCCTTCCTTTGCCCCTGCGGTCAGGGCTCTTCTGGAGGAAGACAGAGAGAGCCTCCGGGAAGCTTTTGAGCCGGCCTTTTTATTCGCGTCGGTGTATGCGGATGATTTCCGGCGGGGTGTCGTCTGGCGTGAAAATATTCCTGTACCGCGTGCCGATGCGCCGATGATTGATGTCCTGATTGAGGACGCTTTCCCCGCCGCGTTTCTGACGTCCGGTGAAAAAAAGGCGTATGCGGCGACGCTACGGCGGGCGGTCGTTGACAACACGCAGTTCGGTACGCTGGAAACATTCGAGGCATCCTCCGGCGCTGTCCTGATGACGGCCGTCAACGGCTTCATGCGCAATCCGGCCAGTTCGGTGTATCTGATTCTTTGCCTGTGGTGTGCGGCGCTTCAGCGCCAGAACGGGATGGACAGAGAAACGGCAGACATGCATGCAAACGTTTTCGCCAATGTTTACCTGTACCTGAAGGCGGCCGAAACCGGATCGGAAGACGAAGAAGCGACCGCCGCAGCGTGGATTCTGGATAATTCGGCCGTTTTGGCGGCGGATTCCGGAGAAGCTCTGACCTTTTTTGATTATCCGGCGACGCGGGAAGCGCTCCGGATTCTCCGTCGGGACGGGACGGCGGCTTTTTATTCTGCGGACGGCGGCCTTGATTTCGCTTTCCTGTATGATTTCGCCCTGTCTGTCCTGCGGTCTCATGGGATACAGCGCGAAGACGTTCAGTCTCTGGCGCGGGGGCTGCCTCCGGCACGACGGGAATTTGTCGCCCGGCAGAAACGGGATGCGGAAAACCGGCTGTCCCGGCGGCCTTTCGATGAAAGGGAAATACTGGGCGATTTTATTTGCCGGGCGGTGGCCGAAAATGCCGGACATGCGTGTCTGGCAGATTTTGAAAGCCGTGCCCCGGAAATGACAGGCACGTGGCGGCGTTACCGGCAGGTATCACAGGTACGGGAAGCTCTGCGTCAGCGTGTCCGGGAACGCATGATTGACGGAAAAATGAGGGGAAGAAATGAACGTACGCGCGGAGAGTGAAGCCTTTTTCAGAATCGGTTTCGGGACATGGCGTCTGGGAGGCGGGAACGAACCCGATCCGCAGAATGACGACGCCGGTGACATTGCCGCCGTGCGCCGCGCGGTTGATGCCGGAATCCGCCATATTGACACCGCCGAACTGTACGCGGACGGCAAAGCGGAAGAGCTGGTCGGGGAAGCTGTCCGACCGTACCGCCGCAACGGTCTGTTCATCGCTTCCAAAGTCCGCGATACAAAACTGCATTATGACGATATTCTTGAAAACTGTGCCCGGAGTCTGGAACGGTTGGGGACGAACTATCTGGATCTGTATTACATTCATAAACCGAATCCGGATATTCCCGCCGAAGAAACCGCCCGTGCCTTCAATGTGCTTCTGAAGCAGGGGAAAATCCGTCATGTCGGCATTTCAAATGCGACGGTGGAAACGATGGAAAAATACGGCGCTTTTTTAGACCGTCCTCTGTTCGCCGCCCAGTGCCACTACAATCTGATCGTTCGGGAGCCGGCGCGCAAAGGTGTCCTGGAATACTGCCGCCGGAAGGGTATCCGTTTTATTGCCTGGCGTCCGATACAGCTCCCTTCTGAAAAATTCGGCATTCACGCTCTGTATGAGCGGGGCGTCTATCCGATTCTGGATCAGACGGCGGATCGGTACGGCCTGACAAATGCCCAGGTCGCCGTGAAATGGCTGATTGCGCAGGAAAACGTCGGAACGATATTCAAAACGAAGAATCCCCGGCATCTGGCGGATATTCTGGCCGTACAGGATATCGATATTGCTCCGGAAGACCTGCATGCCCTGACAGACGGTTTCCCCCGACAGGAAGACGAAGGATTTACGACGACAGGCCGTGCGCCGCTTATTTAAACGAAGGGGTGCCGTCGATGTAATAGATTTCCGTCAGATCCGGCCGATTTTTGCGGACAAGGGCAAACGCGTCCCGGACTGACCGTCCGGTCTGGCAGTGCATCAGAACGGGGCGCCCGGCGGGTATTTCATCCATGCGCTTTTCCAGCTCTTTCAGCGGAAGGTTCAGAGCGCCGGTAATGTGAGCCTTTTCATAATATTCCGACGGACGGACATCGACAATGACAAGCGCCGGCGCCGTTTTCATGTAAGCTTCCGCCTGTTCGGGCGAAAGGGCATAAGGAGAACGGCATCCCGGAAGGATCGCCAGGAAAAGCAGAAGAATCGGAAGGAAACGGCGCATCCGATTACACCTCTGTGTTTTCTTTTTCCAGCAGAAGCTTTTCAATCAGGCGGCAGGCGTCCTCAATGCATCCGTTGCAGGAACGCAACACGGGCTTCCCGTCCCATCCCTTCAGTTCGCGGCAAACCGTCGAGCCGTTCATATCCTGGAACGCCTTGGACAGCATGCGTACGGTTTTGTAGGTTTCCGCGCGCTTTCCCCTGTCGCCGGGGGCGCTTCCGGCCAGCATCCCGGCCAGAAGGAACATGGCTGTGACCGCTCCGCAGGTTTCCTGCATGCCGCCCATGCCCGTTCCGAACGCTTCGGCAACGCGATAGGCTGTTTCTTCGTCCATGCCCGCCCGGTCGGCATAGGTGCACAAGACGGCCTGAGAACAGTTGTATCCCTTTTGCCGCCGTTCCAGAGCCTTTTCGATTCGGCTTTTCATTTTTCCCTCCGTTGAATTTCTTTTTCCCATGGTCGTTCCGACACGGCGGATTGTCAAGAGACGGCGGACGCAAAAGCGGATATCTTTCGGCGAGGCTTTCCCGGCCTCTTTCCGGCTTTTTCAAGATACCGGAGCCTTCGAGCGAATCTGTGCCGGGAAAAAGAGAATGAAGGGGACGCATTTTTATGTCTTTCATTTTTGCAAAAAGCTTTATCCTGAATCGTGAGGTTATCCATATAGTCAGCTATGCCCTGGGCTTTGACACGTGTAAAACGGAAAGAAAAATACGGAGGATGAAATGGATTTTTTCGATGTGATTGAAAAACGACGCAGCATACGCCAGTACACGGACGCGCCGGTCAGTCTGGATGATATGGTGCGCGTCGTGGAAGCGGGCCGTTTGGCTCCGTCCTGGAAAAACGGCCAGTGCTGGCGCTACATCGTTGTGAAGGACGCCGAAATCCGAGCCGAAATCGGAACGATTGTCAACAACAATCCGGATCCCAGCGCTTATGCAAATGCGCCCTACGTTCTGGTTCTGTGTGCCGACCCGGATCAGAGCGGCCATCACAACGGTCAGGATTATTACATGACCGACGTCGGCATTGCCCTGGAACAGAGTATTCTGGCCGCGGCGGCGCTGGGGCTTGGCACATGCTGGATCGGCCTGTTTGACGAAGAACCGCTCAAGGAGATTCTGAACGTTCCCGAACATATCCGGATCGTCGCTCTGACGCCGCTGGGCGTTCCCGCGCAGGATCCGAAGCCGCGTCCGCGAAAGCCGACAAGCGAAATCGCCTTTTCAAACCGGTGGGGCGATGCGTTCTGAAAAAACGGAAAAACGGCCGTCCTTTGACAGACGGCCGTTTTTTATCCTTCAAAGCGGTTGAATATTTCTTTGATCTCTTCGATTTTTTTCTGCCGCTGTTCTGGCGAATCGAAGGAATCCATGACACAGGACTGCAGATGGTCCTGAAGGATATTCGCTTCGACAGAGCGGAGCGCCGAACGGATTGCCCGCATCTGAGTCAGAATTTCGGGACAGTATCTGCGGTTTTCGATCATTTTCCGGACGCCTTCCAGCTGTCCCGCAATGCGGTTCAGGCGCGGAATTTCCTTTGTATGATCCGCGTAGGTTCCCGGAACGCATCCGCATGTTTCCTTTTCCGTCACAGTGTCCTCCTCTGTTTGATTAAAGGAAAGGGGAGGCGTTCCTCCCCTTCCGGTGTTATTCACAGCCGCAGGAACGGCCGCAGGTGCATTCCATGCCCTGCTGACATCCGCAGGTGCAGTCCGGGCCGCACATGCATGTGTGTTCCTTACCTTCGCGGCTTCCGGCGTCCTTTTTTGTTTCACAGGTGCAGGGCTTTCCTTCGCGGCATCCGCAGGTGCATTTCGGGTCATTACATGTCGTCATGTGTTGTTCTCCTTTCTTCTAATATACCCCCTACTGGTATAATATATATACCCCTCCGGGGTATAATGCAAGGGGAAAATAAAAAAAAATGAACGGACGCCGGAAAAATAATATCAATCACCGGGCCGGTTTGTTATATTTAAAAAAGAGGGTAGGAGGCCTTTTTGTAATAAAATGAAATAGTTAGAAGGGTATCGAGATGAGCTTGGAAGTTTTTTTAGCTTTGGCCGGCATTTTGCTGTTGCTATGTGTTTTTGCCAATAAGATTTCCAGTAAATTCGGGATACCTTCGCTGTTGATTTTTCTGGCCGTCGGCATGCTGGCGGGAAGCGACGGGCTGGGCATCCAGTTTTACAGTGCGAAAATCAGCAATTACGGCGGTTCCGTGGCTCTGGCCTTCATTCTGTTTTCCGGCGGGCTTGAAACACAGTGGAAATCCGTCCGTCCGATCATTGCGCGGGGAAGCCTGCTGTCCACGCTGGGCGTGGCTCTGACAGCGCTGTTTCTGTTCTTTTTTGTGTACACTGTTTTCCGGCTGGATTTTTCGACGGCCCTGCTTTTAAGCGTGATTGTGTCCTCAACGGACGCGCCCGCCGTATTCAACATCCTGCGTTCCAACAATCTGTACCTGAACAACGACCGTCTGAAATCCATTCTGGAATTTGAATCGGGAAGCAACGATCCGATGGCCGTGATTCTGTCCATGGGGGCGATCACGATGCTGGCAACGCAGGAAATCAGCTTCAGCAAAATGACGGAAGTTTTCGTCATGCAGATGGGTGTCGGGCTGTTCTGCGGCATCTTTTTCGGGCGGGTGACGCTGTATATTCTGAAGAAATGGGCTTTTGTGTACCAGGGGCTGTATCCTGTCTTTGGTATCAGTGTTGTGTTCCTGACCTATAGCCTGACGCAACTGATGCAGGGGAACGGGTACCTGGCGCTTTACCTGTGCGGCATCATTCTGGGGAACGCGTCGTATCCGTACCGCAACCCGTTCATTCAGTTCCAGGACGCGATGGCCTGGGTGATGCAGATCGGCATGTTCCTGACGCTGGGGCTTCTGGTAAATCCCAGAGAGCTTGGCGAAGTGTTCTGGATCAGCCTGGGCGCGTCGATCTGCCTGATGTTTTTTGCGCGGCCTCTGGCGGTGTTCATCTGTCTGGCCCGAAGCGAATTCACGCGCAGTGACAAGCTGTTCATCAGCTGGGCCGGCCTGAAAGGGGCCGTGCCGATTATTCTGGCGACGTATCCTCTGATTGCGAACATTCCGGACGCGCGTTATCTGTTCAACCTGATTTTCTTTCTGGTCATCATTTCGGTTTTGTTTCAGGGGCGGACGCTGGCGCCTTTTGCCCGGTTTCTGAAGCTCAGCCATGACGAACCGCGGGCTTCGGACATTCAGCAGGCGGGGAACGCGCCGGGGCTTCCGACCGGACAGCCGCACGACGAAGAAGAGGAAGCCGATGATTATAAAACGGTTTTCCAGTATTTGGCCGAAGGGATCCGCTTTATTTCGGACGAATGGAACAAGTATAAGGAAGAGGAAACGGTGGCGGAACGTCAGCTTCCTTCTTTCCATAATTTTTTCAGATATCTGCGGCGGTCCTATCGTAAGAACGTCCGGACGCTGAGGGAGTATTGTCTGGCGGATGAAAAGAACGGCTCCCCCGCAGAGCGAACGGAAGCCGGCCTGCTTCCGCTGTCGGAAGAGACGACCGAGGAAGAGACCGCGGAGCCGGGAAAAGTGAAGCCCTCCGCCGTGAAAAAGGCGGAGAAACCGGACGCGCCGTCTGAGGAAAAGACGACGGCCGCCGGGAAAACGCAGACACCGGAACGGGAAGCGTCCTTGGGTGAAAAGAAGCCCGCTACCGGGAAAAAGGCGGAGAAACAGGCAGAGGCACCCGCGGAGAAAAAGAAAGCCGCCGCGGAGAAAAAAGAGGAAAAGCCTTCCGCGCAAAAAGCTTCCGACAAAAGCGCGGAAGAAAACAAAAGCGCACCAACAGTGAAAAGGAAAAACGCCACGCTTTAAAGAAAGAGCCTCCGGACGGGGGCTTTTTCTTTGCATGGAAATTTTTACCGATGAAACAGGCGGGATATCTTCCGCTCAAAAGGGAAGGCGGCTGAAAAGCCCGCTTCCGTAAGAAAGTTTTCCTTCGATATGGGATTGCTTTGAAAAAGCAGGCGAAACATTACGGATCGCCGGTAAAAAATGCATCGGAAACAGAGGCGTTTGAGAGCTGCTGAAAACGCGGGGCGGAGATCTTTTCGGAAAAGAGCCGCTTTCTGATTTCATCCGCTCTTTTCCGGGAAAGGCGATCGGTATAAAGGCAGATGGACACGAAGAACGCCGGAAAGCCGTTAAAAAACAGGACGGAAATATTTCCTCCCCGTCACCCGGTGAAAATTCCGGCCGTCATTTTTCTTTTTAAACGGAAAATCCGCTCTGCCGCCCGGTTTGAAAGCCTATTTCGCGTCGTGCTTCGGTTCGCGCAGGACGTAACCGCGGCCCCAGACCGTTTCGATGTAATCATCCCCGCCGGTCGCGTCCGCGATTTTTTTGCGGAGCTTGCAGATGAACACGTCAATGATTTTCAGTTCGGGCTCGTCCATGCCATTGTACAGGTGGTTCAGGAACTGCTCCTTGCTGAGGGTTGTGCCTTTGCTGAGAGACAGGCGTTCCAGTATGCCGTATTCGCGCCCCGTCAGGTGCAGAGGTTTCCCATTGACAAAAGCCGTGCGCGCATCCAGATTGACCTCAATCGCTCCGGTGCGGATCACCGATTCCGGATGCCCTTTCGACCGGCGAACCAGCGCGCGGATGCGGGCGACAAGCTCGGCTTTGTCAAACGGTTTTGTCAGATAGTCATCCGCGCCGGTTGACAGCCCCTTGACTTTTTTGTCCGTTCCCGACAGTCCCGACAGAATCAGAACCGGCGTGCTGATTTTTGAATCGCGCAGGCGTTTCAGGACTTCATAGCCGTCCATGTCCGGCAACATCAGGTCAAGGATGATGATGTCATAATCGTACAGCTTTCCGATTTCCAACCCGTCTTCACCCAGAACGGACGTATCAACGACCATCCCTTCCTTTTTCAGGACGGCCTCGATCGTCTGAGCTGTTGCCTTATCGTCTTCCACCAATAAAACGCGCATAGAGACTCCCCTGTCGGCCAAATGAGAAATTAATATTTAGTTAACTTTATCTTCTATGATTCTTGAGTTCAAGCCTCTATGACAGAAAAGTGGAAAAAAAATTCGTTTTGGTGCAGAATATGTCCGCCCCGGGAAGAAAAACCGGAAACGGAACCCTACATAATATGCGGGAAACCACAGTAAAGCATGGGAAAATGACGGATTACCTGAAAAACCTGATTAACGACGTCGGCGCACTGCCGGTCTGCCGCTGTTTCGGAACGGTGTCGGCGGTGCGCGGCATGCTGGTCGAAATTTCGGGCGTGCGCGCAGAGCTGTCGGTCGGAGATCGGTGTTTCATTGTCGCGCGCGGCGGCCGGCGGGTCGGATGCGAAGTCGTCGGCTTCGGCAGCGACAGGGTTCTTTTGATGCCGTTCATGTCTCTGGACGGGGTGGGGCCGGGAAACTGTGTTGAAATCTGTGACGCCCGCCCGGTGATTTATCCGGATGTATCGTGGCTGGGGCGTGTGGTGAACGCCATGGGGGAACCGGTGGACGGGAAAGGGCCTCTGATTAAGGGGGCGAAGCCTTATGCCATCCACAATTCGCCGCCTTCGGCTCATTCACGCCAGCGCGTCGCCGGGAAAGCGGATCTGGGCGTGCGAGCCATCAACACGTTTCTGACAATGTGCAAGGGACAGCGTATGGGGATTTTCGCCGGGTCGGGCGTAGGCAAGTCCTCTTTGATGGCGATGATGGCGCGGCATACGGTTCTTGACGTTTCGATTCTGGGTCTGATTGGGGAACGCGGCCGCGAAGCACGCGAATTCATTGAGGACGACCTGGGCGAAGAAGGCATGAAGCGAAGCGTCGTTGTCGTCGCGACGTCGGACGAAAGCCCGCTGATGCGCCGTCAGGCCGCCTATGTCGCGATGACGGTCGCCGAATATTTCCGGGATTTGAAAAACAATGTCCTGTGCATGATGGACAGCATCACGCGCTTTGCCATGGCTCAGCGCGAAATCAGCCTGTCGGCCGGGGAGCCGCCGGCAACCAAAGGCTATACGCCATCGGTTTTTGCAGAGCTGCCGAAGCTGCTTGAACGGGCGGGGCCGGGACGTATCGGTTCGGGCTCAATTACGGGACTGTTCACGGTTCTGGTGGACGGCGACGACCATAACGAACCGATTGCGGACGCTGTGCGCGGCATTCTGGACGGGCACATTGTTCTGGAACGTTCCATTGCCGAACGGAACCGGTATCCGGCCATCAACCTTTTGCGCAGTATTTCCCGTACAATGCCCGGATGCAACACGGACGAGGAAAACATGCTGGTCAACCGGGCGCGATATCTGGTGTCCACCTACGAAGACATGGCCGAACTGATTCGTCTGGGGGCGTATAAGAAAGGGTCGAACCCGGACGTGGACGAAGCCATTTTCTATTATCCGAAAATCGAGGCTTTTCTGGCGCAGAAGAAAAAGGAAAAAGTTGATTTCGAGTCGGGATACCGCGATTTGAAAGCCATCCTTGACCAGCGCCCGACTCAGCCCAAATAAGGCGTGAACCATGGCCGGGCATGATTTGAAAACGCTGATACGCCTGCACAAATGGACGCTGGACGAGATTCAGCGCAAACTGGGGAACCTCCTGCGTTTTGAAGCGGCTCTCATGAACCGCAAAGAGCTTTTGAAGCGGCAGTATGATGAAGAGGAACGCATCGCCGGCGACAATCAGATTGCGGCGCTGACCTTCGGCGCGTATGTCGACTGGTACGTGAAGGAAAAGGAACGGGTCGAGCAGGCTCTGGAAGACAATCGCCGGGAAATCCTCAAGGTTCGGGATGAGCTGCTGGAAGCGTTTCAGGAATTGAAGACATTTGAAATTTCGCAGGAGAACCGCGAGCGGCGTGAAAAAGAAGAACTTGAGCGCAAAATGAACATGGTTCTGGACGAGATCGGCCTGAACCTGTACCGCCGGAAAAAAGCGGGAGGCGGAGCGGCCTGAAGCTTTTCAGCACAGCCGGAAGGCCGGGAATATCTCCCGGCCTTCTGTTCATGGATAAAGCATCATTCCCGGAAGACGCACCATCCGTCAGAGCACCTCTTCTCTGC
>USCC01000023.1 GCA_900553035.1 uncultured Rhodospirillaceae bacterium
CCATTGCCGAACTGATGCGTGTCCTGATGGACGTTCACGGGCTTGATTGGAACACCGCGTGGGAAATCACCGAAAAAACGATGGGCTATACGAACCACACGCTTCTGCCCGAAGCGCTGGAACGCTGGCCGGTCAAGCTTTTGGAAAAGGTTGTTCCCCGTCACATGGTCATCATCTATGACATCAATGACCACCTGATGAAAAAAGTGTCGGCTCGCTATCCCGGCGACGTCGCCAAGATGCAACGCATGTCGATCATTGAAGAAGGCGACGCGAAAAAGGTCCGCATGGGCAACCTCGCCATCGTCGGAAGCCATTCGATCAACGGTGTGGCGGCAATTCATTCGGAACTGGTCAAAAAGAACCTGGCTCCGGACTTTTATGAAATGTGGCCGGAACGTTTCAACAACAAAACAAACGGTATTACGCCGCGCCGCTGGCTTCTGAGCGCGAATCCGGAACTGGCCGATCTGATTTCCGATAAAATCGGCCGAAAGTGGATCACCGAGCTGACAGAACTGAAAAAGCTGGAACCCTATGCGACCGATCCTGATTTCGTGAAAAAGTTTTTCCAGATCAAGAAAAACAACAAGGAACGCCTGTCGCAGATCATTCTGAACACGACCGGCTACAAAGTGGACACGGATTCGCTGTTCGACGTTCAGGTCAAGCGTATGCACGAATACAAACGCCAGCTTCTGAACGCTCTGAACATCATTTACAACTACCTGCTGATCACCGAAGACGGCCTGACGCTACCGACGCCCCGCACCTTTATCCTGGGCGGCAAGGCGGCGCCCTCGTACGACTTCGCGAAGCTGGTCATCAAGCTGTTCAACAATATTGCCAAAGTCGTCAACAACAACCCCAAGGTCAAAGATCAGATGAAGGTCGTCTTCATCCCCGACTATAAGGTGTCGATTGCGGAACGCGTCTTCCCCGCCGCGGATGTCAGCGAACAGATTTCGACAGCCGGGTTTGAAGCGTCGGGTACGGGCAACATGAAGTTCGCCCTGAACGGTGCTTTGACCATCGGCACGCTGGACGGCGCGAATATTGAAATCCGCGAGGAAGTCGGCGCCGAAAACTTCTACCTGTTCGGCCTGACAACACCGGAAGTCAAGAAAATCCACGCCGACGGTTCGCACAAACCGTGGGATTTCTACAACAATGACGTCCGTATCCGTCGGATCATGGATGCTTTGTCCTCGAACATGTTCTCGGAAACCGAACCCGGTATCTTCAAGCCGATTTTCCAGAACATCATGACGGCGGATTACTATCTCCTGCTGGCCGATCTCGGCGCCTATATCGATACTCAGATTCGTCTGGGCAAGGATTTCCTGAACAAGGCGTCATGGGGACAGAAAGCGATTCTGAACATCGCCCGTTCCGGCAAATTCTCGAGCGACCGGACGATTTCCGAATACGCCAGGGATATCTGGAACGTCAAACCGGTTCTGTAAAAAAAACGGCAACGAAAAAGCGCGGCTTCAAAACCGCGCTTTTTTCATCCCTGAAACAAAAAGAGTTCATTCCGGAAGCAGGACATCGCCGTCCACATCCGTAAACTGTTTCGTCGCCAGCAGGAAAATATCAAACAGAACCCCCAGCGAAAAAATCCCGCCTGTTATAAGATAAATCAATCCCGTCCCCCATTTTCCGACATAAAAACGGTGAAAGCCGAGCACGCCGAAAAAAATGCACAGCAGAAGACAGAGTATCCAATTTTTCGGCGATACGTTTTCAACCGCAACAATCTGAGTTTCCATAATTCCTCTCCCATTGAACGTTTTCATTCACGTAAAACCGGATTCAGTATACGACGGACGGCTGTTCTGCCCCATCCGTCAAAAAAGATATATCCGAAAGAAAAGCCGGCAGTACGCCGGCTCGGCATAATGAAAAAAGAAATCACGGATTTTTCAGAACGATGAATTCGATCTGTTCGTTGTCCGCACGGATGATGCGGATCAGAGTCCCCTCAACCGAAATCATTGTCGCATCCGCCGGATACGTGTACGTATCAAAGGATCCTTTTTCGCCGTTTGTTCCCGGAACGGCATATTTGTGGAACAGCCGGATTTCGTTATCCCTGACACCGTCATACACGACTTCAAAATCCATAAAGGGAAGCTTTTCCTCCCGTGAAGTCGTCACGCGCGTCATGTACGGATTCGCCGGAACAAACCGAATCCGGTCGGTCAGGAGACGGACTTTATCGGAATTGCGGACGTCATACAGAACGCTTGTCTGAAGCACGCCGTTCATGTCCGAAATCAGATGAATCCGTTTTTTCGAGGCGAACACATAATACGGGACGCGTTCCAGCTCGATAACCCCGAAAATCGGATACTCGCCGGCCGGCAGGGAAAATTTCTCGCGGTCGGCCGTAATTTCGACAGCCTTTTCCAGCGTCATTTTAGCGTTGACATAATTGTAGCGCTTAAAGGCCTGTACGCGCAGAACCGGTTCGCCGACTTTGGCCACCTGCCGCTCGTTCACGACGTAATTTCTCTGGTAAACGGTTTCCGTCCCGGTAAACACGGTTTCCGGCGGGGGCGGCGCCAGTTCATATTCGACTCCGGTGCTGCGCCACCGGGCCTGCTCCCGGATTTCACCATGAAGCGGATCCGGAATGAACACGCATCCCCCCATCATGAGAACAACGAACAGGCAAATCGGTTTCAGCATAGAAAAAACTCCTTTTTGAACGATATTTTATACCGAATATCGAACCTCAGGGATTGACATTACCTGACAATCTTTGTATTGTCACCTATCTTCATAAGAGGAACATAAAGGATTTGTGTTATGAAAGTTCGTAATTCCCTGAAATCCGCGAAGCTGCGCGACAAAGACTGCAAAGTCGTGCGCCGCAAAGGACGCGTTTACATTATCAACAAAAAGAATCCGCGTATGAAGGCTCGTCAGGGCTAATTACCGGGCTTCGGTTTTAATGTGATAAAAAGCCTGCTTCTGCGGGCTTTTTGCGTTGCGGAAGATGAAGAGGCGGCCCGGGCACAGTCCCGAGTCGCCTTTTTCATGCCTTCAGCGCGTCGTTCAGAGTCTGCATGTCCGGCGGTAAAGGCAGTTCGAACGTCATTGTTTCACCGGTACGGGGATGAACAAAGGACATGCGGCAGGAATGAAGCGCCTGACGCGGAAAGGAAGCCGCAAGGCGGAACAGTTCATCCGGCAGACGGCCGCGTGTTTTCGCCGGTGCCCGGCCGTAGGCCGCATCGCCCAAAAGCGGATGGCCGATATGCGTCATGTGGACACGCACCTGATGCGTGCGTCCGGTTTTCAGGGAACATTCGACCAGGGAAATACCGCCGTGAAGAACCTCAAGCACCCTGTACTGCGTCAGGGCGTGTTTCCCGCCCGATTTCAGAACGGCCATTTTCTTGCGGTCCGCCCGACTGCGTCCGATCTGCGTTTCAATGACACCTGCCGCCGGTTCGGGAATCCCCCACACAAACGCCTTGTATCGGCGCTCCAGGCTGTGAACCGCAAATTGTTCCGACAGAGCGTGATGCGCGGCATCGTTCTTGGCGACGACCAGAAGGCCGCTGGTGTCCTTGTCCAGCCGGTGGACGATTCCGGGACGCGCGACCCCTCCGATTCCGGACAACCCCGCGCCGCAATGCGCCAGAAGCGCGTTAACCAGCGTCCCCTCATAATTTCCGACGGCGGGGTGCACGACCATTCCCGCCGGTTTATTCAAGACCAGGAGATCCGCATCTTCGTAAACGATGTCCAGCGGAATGTCTTCGGCCTGAGGAAAGGCCGGCACAGGAGGCGGAACCTCAACGGAATAGGACTCGCCGACCCGGACTTTCCGATCCGGTGTTTCCGCCGGATGTCCGTCCAGCAAAACGCGCCCGTCCGTGATCAGAGAAGACAGCCGGCTGCGCGACAGCTCCGTGCACGACGCCAGCCATTTATCCAACCGGATCCCCGCATTTTCGGCGGGAACCGGCGGCGTTTGAATCAAATCGCCGTTCAAATCCATTTCAGCCCCGTTCCTTGTCATTTTTCCGTTGTAGCATATCCGCCGGGATGTACAAGGGATGTTTTCCTTTTCTGTGCCCGCGAACGTCCGCGCCCTCCCCGGCTCTGCTCCAGAAAACGGTTGCTTTCGGCAGGGCGTGTGTTTTAATGGCACATGTTTCTGAACGCACGGAGTCGGCTATGAACAAAATCCTGTTTTTAAAAATCCTGATCGGCTTTATGACGCTTTTGATTTTTCTGGGCATGGGGCTTCTTGTTTACGGCCTGCTGTTTTATAAAAAAACACCGAAGTTGCTCTCCCGCCCCGCGCCGACGGCGGCGGCTCCCGCATCTGCGACGGCGGTTCCGGAAATCCGCCTGGGTGTCAAAGGAGGACGGATTGCCGACGCTCTGCCCTGCGGCGATTTTCTTTGTGTCCGTGTTTCTTCCGATTTTGACGGAGACGTCATTACCGTCGTAGATCCGAAAACGATGCGGATCACAGGCCGCGTTCATCCCGGAGAAGCCGAATAAAAACGACGGGCGGCGGAGCACCGGAATGAATCTGAGGCGTTTTCAAAATCTGTTTCAAACACCCGCCGTCATCAAAAGCCCCGGGACAGAACGCCCCCCGGCTGTTATTCATCCGCATGCTTAAAAGCAAAACCCGGCTTTTTTTTCGGAAAGAGGCCGGAAGGCTTCCTGAATCACCGCCGCCGATTCATATTTTTCAGCCTGACAGGAAACAGTCATCCCTTCCGGCAGGGAGGGGCTTATTTTTCCGCCGCGGAGGACGAATCGGATGTCCGAGCCGCTTTCTGTTCCCACTTTCCGCTTTCGCTCTGTTGCCAGTAATAAGCGTCATACCCTGCGGCAACAACGTCTTTCCAGAAAGCGCGGGCATTCTGAACAGCCGTTTCATCCCGGCCGTCAAACAGGTTCAGGCACCGTTCGTAATTCCTGATCTCATCAACCGTCCCCCCGTCCACCAGCATGATAATCGTCGCGTGGTTCGGGTTGACTTCCTGCGACGTAATGAAAATCGGCTGGCGTTCTTCAAAGCCGTCCTTGTCCGATCCGTGCGGCACCCAGGCATTCGGATCGTACGTCCACAAAAGGCTGTTGATATACTCGGCGCGCTCGGGAAGCGCTGTCTTAATCAGCATGCGCATGTTTCCGGCATAGACGCGTTCCGCCAGCCGGGGCAGAGCCTGATCCAGCGTACTGCGCTGCAGATGGTAGAAATCCACGCGCATCGGACTTACTCCTTCGGCACGAAATTAACGACCATGAAGAAACGGTCGCCCGCCCGATCAATCAGAAGGAAGGCCGAAGACTGTCCTGTCTGGCCGGCGTTTTTTTTCCATTTTGCGGCAGCCGCCGCCGAAGGCAGAGGCTTCCTGTCCAGCTCGACGATCAAATCTCCCGGCCGAAGACCTTTGCCTGCGGCGTCCGTTCCGGGCAGAACCGAAGTCACCATGACCCCCGCCGAATTTTTCGGCAGGCGGTATTTCTGGCGCACCGCCGGCGATAAATCGGCAACGGAAATGCCCAGAATATCCATCGTTTCAACAGCGGTTCCTTCTCCCGCAGACACAAGTTTCGGACGGGCGGGTTCGGGTTCCTTCATTTCCTCCAGAACCAGCGGAAGGACGATTTCCTTTCCGTCGCGCCAGACGGTCAGGCGCACCGTGCTGCCGACCGGTGTTTCCGCCGCCATCCGGGGCAGTGAACGCATCGTTGACACGGCCGCACCGTTGAAAGCCAGAATAACGTCTCCCGGCCGTATTTCTGATTTCATGGCCGGACCGTCCGGATCCAGTCCCGCGACCAGTGCGCCCGCCGGCTTTGACAAACCCAGACTGCGGGCAATTTCCGGAGAAACCGTCTGGATTTTCAATCCCAGTTTTCCGCGCCGCACAGTGCCTTCCCGAATCAGGGCGTCGGCGACCCATCCCGCCATTTTGGACGGGACGGCAAAGGCGATACCGACACTGCCGCCCGAAGGCGAGAATATCGCCGTGTTGACACCGATCATCTCTCCGGCCGCATTGAACAGAGGGCCGCCCGAATTACCGCGGTTGATGGCGGCGTCCGTCTGGATGAAGTCGTCATAGGGACCGACCTGAATATCCCGGGAGCGAGCCGAAATAATGCCCGACGTCACCGTATTGCCCAACCCGAACGGATTGCCGATAGCCAGGACAACGTCGCCGACCCGCGCCTGATCCGAGGCCCCCAGAACAACGGGAGTCAGAGGTTTGTCCGATTCGACTTTCAAAAGCGCCAGATCCGTCTTTGGATCCTTCCCGAGGACTTTGCCTTTCAGGACGGTTCCATCGTTGAATGTGACCATGACTTCGGACATGTTTTCAACGACGTGCGAACTGGTCACGACATGCCCCCGGGCATCGTAAACAAAGCCGGATCCCAGAAGAATTGCCTTGCGGGCATCCATTGAACCGTCCTTGTAGAACTCGCGGAAAAATTCCTCAAAGGGGGATCCCTGTGGCACCGACAGCATTTCCTGAGGCGCCCGCCCGGTCACTTTGGTGGCCGAAACGCTGACCACGGACGGCAGAAGGCGTTCAACAACATCCGCATAGGAATCGGTGCTCGGAAGCCCCGCCGAAGCGGAAAGCGGCATCAGGAAAAACAGAAGGCAGAACAGGAAACGCATCGTCATCTCCTCAACAGCGTAATCAAAACCACTCCGGCGGCGGCGACCAGAAGGCCGGCGCGCCGGAGCTGTTCCGGCGGCATGGACTGCATCTGGGCCATCATTTTCTGCGCCGCAGACGGAGCCAGGGCATAGAACAGCCCCTCGATCACAAGCGCCAGAGCGAAAGCCGCGGCCAGATCCTGCATCGCCCGCCTACCGTTTCGAGCCGGACGGCAGCTTACCCATAAAGCGGAAAAACTCCGAATCCGGACTCAGCACCATGGAGGTCGCTTCCCCGCTCATAGCGTTCCGGTAGGCTTCCAGCGAACGGTAAAAAGCATAAAAATCCTTATCCTTCGCAGCGGCCCGAGCCCAGATGTGCGCGGCCTCTTTATCGCCCTGACCGCGGATGATCTGCGCTTCCTTCTGCGCCTGTGCCAGAATCCGGACTTTATCGCGGTCGGCTTCGGCTTTGATTTTCTGGTTCATCTGCTGTCCCTGGGCACGGAATTCCTTGGCTTCGCGTTCACGTTCGGAACGCATGCGGGCGAAAACGGCCTGTGATGTTTCTTCGGGCAGGTCGGCTCGGCGGATGCGGATGTCAACGACTTCAACGCCGAACGCTTTTGCCTTTCCGGAAACCTCGTCACGAATCTGCTTCATGATTTTCGGACGTTCCGGCGACAGAATCGTTTTCATGTCATGCTGACCCAGAACGTCACGCAAAGAGGAAATACTCGCGTCGCTTAAACGGGAATGGGCATTTTCCTCGGTTTGCAGTGCCTGGTAAAACAGGAGCGGATCAATGATTTTAAAGCGCAGGAACGTGTCAACCACAATACGTTTCTTGTCGGACAGCAGGACTTCCTTTGCCGGAGGGTCAAGGCTCAGCAACCGGTTGTCGTACAGCACGACGCGCTGAATGAAGGGCACCTTCATGTGCAGACCGGGATCCCGGATGACGCGTTTGGGTTCGCCGAACTGAATGACGATGGCCTGCCGCGTCTGGGGCACAATGAACAGAGAATCGAACAGGATGACGGCCGCGACGGCGGCAAGGGCCCACAAAAAAACTTTGACTTGCGGTTTCATGAAACGTCTCCTTATTTCTTCTTGTTCAGTTCAGGCAGCGGCAGATAGGGAACAACCCCTGTTCCGGCCGCCGACGGATCCACGATGACCTTGTTCACCTTACCGTAAACGTCTTCCATGGTTTCCAGATACATCCGGCGTGCAACGACTTCCTTCGCATTGCGGTATTCTTCAAAAACAGCGTTGAAGCGCGCCGTATCGCCTTTGGCCGCGTCAACGACCTTGGAACGATAGGCTTCGGCCTCGCTGACGATCTGTGCGGCCTGACCGCGGGCGCGGGGCAACACGTCGTTCCGGTAGGCTTCGGCTTCATTGCCCAGCCGTTCCTTGTCGGCCTTGGCACGCTGGACATCGTTGAAGGCGTCAATCACCTGCGCCGGCGCGTCCGCCTTTGTCAGCTGGACGGATGTGACGGTAATCCCTGTTTTATAATCGTCCAGAAGACGCTGGAGCGTTTTTTCCGCCTGTTCCTGCACGCCTTTGCGGTCGTCCGCGATAATCTGCATGATGGGCGTCATGCCGATTGCGTCGCGCATGGCGCTTTCCGCCGCGATGCGCACGGTTGATTCGGGATCGCGGACATTGAACAGGAAATCGCCCGCGTTTTTCACCTTCCACGTGACGGTGAAATTGACTTCGACAATGTTTTCATCGCCGGTCAGCGCAATGTTTTCCGAACGCACGTCGCGGGTCGCTCCCGAAGAACCGTAACGGCGGACAGGAGATTCGGTGCGGAAACCGATTTCAATACGGTTTTCGCGGGAAACGTTCGGCGTCATGACGGTTTCAATCGGGTACGGCAGATGATAATGCAGACCCGGAGCAGTCGTATATGCGTATTTGCCAAAGCGGAGCACAACCCCCTGTTCCTGAGGCTGCACCTGATAAAATCCGGTCAGTCCCCAAATCAGCAGAACGACGGCCAAAATCGCCCACGCACTGCGGGATCCGCCGCCGGGCGCTTTTTTTCCGCCGCCGATAATCCGGCGAACTTTGTCCTGGCTTTTGCGCAAAAGCTCTTCAATATCGGACGGATTGGGTGAATTTCCGCCGTTCCACGGATTTCCGCCGTTGTCGTTGTTATCGTTTCCCCACGGGCTTCCAGAATTGCCGGCCATTACAAGTTCTCCCCGCTTCGGGTTTCAACGCCCAAAGCATCCATCAGTTCAATCCATTCGCGTTTTGAAATGTCCATTTCCTCGCGGCTTACCTTTTCGCCCTTCAGCAGGCGGCGGACAACGGCCATTCCCTGACGCGAGATATGCGTGCCGCCACGGCGGTATTCCTCAAACGCGGCCGCGGCCATCGGCACCCACAAATGCACGATTTCCAGAATCTTTTCGGCGTAAAGCTGGATTTCCTTCTGTGCGTGCCGGTCGGCTCGGAGCGCCAGAAAATGGAACAGGTTATGCAGGTCTATTTTCCAGTACCACTGTGTATACGAATTCAGCGGCAGGTTCATGCGAGCCAGTTCACGAGCCAGCCCCTGCCGGGAGGGATCAACGCGTTCACCACGTTCGTTTTCATTGATCAGGTATTCGTAGTCATCATAGTTCTTTTCGGCGTCGGCCTTCAGAATCCGATAAACCTCGGCCGCCTCTTCGCCGGACAGGATGTTTCCCCTTCCCTGGCGGTTGTCGGTTGCCTGAGCCGCCAGATCCTCCGGCGCCGGGAAATAAAATTCGCGATCCAGAATCGAATAACGCGCCGAGTATTCGTTGACGCTTGCCATACGATGGCGGATCCACTGCCGCGCCACAAAGATCGGAAGCTTGACATGAAACTTGATTTCGCACATTTCAAACGGCGTCGTATGGCGGTGACGCATCAGGTAATTAATCAGCCCCTTGTCCTCGCTGACCTTTTTCGTTCCGCGGCCGTATGAAACGCGCGCCGCCTGGACGATGGCGGAATCGTCGCCCATATAATCGATCACACGGATAAAGCCGTGATCCAGAATCGGAAAAGGCGTATACAGGATTTCCTCGACGGCTGTTACGGTCGCCCGTTTCGTCGTATGCGGCGTCATCCGCAGACGGTCGATTTCCGTCATTTGTTCAGGGGTCAGTTCCATATCTTAAAAAACTCCGGTCAGATAAAACTGGGGGCAAGTTTAAAACACCGCGTCCCCGAGTGCAAGGAAACATATTCACCCGCCCGCAAAGAGTTCTTGTGAAAAGGAAGCGCCTCTCCTATAATAATCCTGCCGGTTTTCCGGCTATGATGCTAAACGCCCTGCGGAATAGGCGTTGCGGACCCGGGGGCGGTACCCGGCGCCTCCACCATATATGGGGGCGAAACAGGATCGACGCGCGTAGTAAAGGCAGAAGCTTGCATCCGGCATTGTACCACCGTTATCGGGCTGTTTTTTTGAATGCGAACGATAATCGCACTCAGGTTGCTCTCGCTGCCTAATGGCGGTCGGAGTACCGAACTGAATTCCTGAGCCTTGAGCGGTTCAGGTGGGGCGGGGACTTGCCTAGCAACAGAAGTGTCCCACTTTAATTTTCACCGTGTTTCCGGAACGCCTTTTATGTCAGACACCATTTCCTATGAACGCCTTGTTGAAAAAGCCCTCCTTTCCGTTGTCAGGGACGCCCTGAAAATTGCCGGAACGGACGGCCTGCCGGGGAATCATCATTTTTACATCACCTTCAAAACCCGACGGGAGGGCGTTGTTCTTTCCGACCGCCTGATACAGGCCTATCCCGAGGAAATGACCATCGTCCTGCAGCATGAGTTCTCCAACCTTGAAATCACGGACAAATCGTTCTCCGTCACACTCAGCTTTGGCAACATCCCCGAACGCATCACCATTCCGTTTGACGCCGTCGCCTCCTTTGCCGACCCGCACGCCCAGTTCGCCGTCAGCTTTCAGGTCGACCTGAAACAGGCCGCCGAAGAACCTCCTCCCGCTCCGAAAAAAACAGAGAAGAAGAAAAAGGAATCGGAGAAGAAAGACAGCGAAGATGACAATGTCGTCAGTCTCAGCGCGTTCCGGAAAAAGAAGTGATTCATGCTTTTCCCTTCCCCTGCACCGTTGCGCCGGATACACACCGAACCCGTTTCGGTGCGTGACGGTTTTCTCCGCGTTCCCCCCGCTGTTTTCAAAGACCTGGCATTTGAAGCGTTTCGGGATGTTTCGCATCTGCTGCGCCGGGATCATCTGTCGGCGGTTCGTGCGGTTTTTGATGACCGCGAAGCCCCGGCAAACGAACGCTTTGCCGCTTTGGAATTCCTGAAAAACGCGGCTGTCGCCTCGGGAATGATTCTTCCTCTGTGCCAGGATACGGGAACGGCCCTTGTCATTGGGGAAAAGGGGCATGCCGTTCTGACCGACGGACGGGAAGCCGCCGCTCTGTCAGAAGGTATTGGCAAAGCCTATGCCGCGCTGAACCTGCGTTATTCCCAGAACGTTCCCGACGGCCTGTTCGCCGAACACAACAGCGGCACCAATCTGCCGGCGCAGATTGACCTGAATGCCGTTGAAGGTTCCGAATACCGCTTTCTTTTCATGGCCAAAGGCGGCGGGTCGGCGAACAAGACTTTTCTGTTTCAGGAAAGCCGCGCTCTTCTGGAAAAGGAGGCTTTGTTTCCCTTTCTGGAAGAACGCCTCCGTGACATCGGGGTTTCGGCCTGTCCGCCGTATCATCTGGCGGTTGTGATCGGCGGTCTGTCGGCCGAAATGACTCTGAAAACGGTCAAACTTGCGTCCGCGCGTGCACTGGATGCCCTGCCGCCGTCGGAACTTGGCTTTCGCGATACAGCCGCCGAAGAGGAAATTCTGCGGCGCGTCAACGCGAACGGCCTGGGCGCTCAGTTCGGAGGCCGCCATTTCGCGCTGGATGTCCGAGTCATACGACTGGCACGGCACGGCGCTTCTCTGCCTGTCGGTATTGGCGTTTCCTGCATGGCAGACCGCAATATCTTGGGAAAAATCACCGCTGAAGGCGCTTTTCTGGAACAGCTTGAGACCGATCCGGCCGCCTTTCTGCCCGACGTGCGGGAGGATGCCCTTTTCCGGACGGCTGAACGTATTGATCTTGACCGCCCGCCGGAAGAAACCCTTTCCCGGCTCCAACGCCTGCCCGTCGGGGCACGTGTGCTTCTGAACGGCACTCTGACCGTTGCCCGCGACATTGCCCATGCCCGGTTCAGACGGATGATTGATGAAGGACACCCGCTGCCCGACTATTTGAAGCGTTTTCCGATTTATTATGCCGGCCCGGCCAAAAAACCGGCGGAACGTCCCTCCGGTTCTTTTGGGCCGACAACGGCGGGACGCATGGACGGATACGTCCCTCTGCTTCAATCGCACGGCGCTTCCCTGATCATGCTGGCCAAAGGAAACCGGTCGCAGATCGTCGTTGATTCCTGCCGAAAATACGGCGGATTTTATCTGGGAACGCTCGGCGGCGCGGCGGCGCAGACAGCCGAGGCCTGTATCACGTCGTCCGAAGTCATTGATTTTCCCGAACTCGGCATGGAAGCCGTCTGGAAAATCACGGTCAGAGACCTTCCGGCCTTTATCCTGATTGACGACAAGGGCAACGATTTCTACCGGGGGATCATGCGTTCATGAGCGTAAAAAAGTATTCCGTCATGATTGCCGGACACCGCACCAGCATTTCCCTTGAACCTGAATTCTGGGAAGAGTTGAAAATTCTGGCGCGACAGGAAAAACTTCCCTTTTCGGCTTTGATCACCCGCATTGACGAACGCCGCGACGGCAACCTTTCCTCCGCTCTTCGGCTTTATGTTCTGCGCCGTTTGAAACAGCAACGGGATTGTTTGGACGGGTGAACCCGTTCCCCGGATAAAGTCTTTTTTTCAGCAGACCCCGGATCCGTTTATCTGAAAAACGTCCCGTCCTCCTCCCCCCACCACATCCCTTCGTACAGAAAGCCGTTGTTTCCGGACATCCGATTTGCGGGCAGTCCTGAAAACAAAGCCCCAGCCCTTCGGAAACGGAGTCTTTTTTAAAATAAGGTATGCCCTGTCGCTTTGCCCTCCAACCGATGGATGCGCGGGTTTTCCGGATAAAAAAGGGACCTCGACGGGTCCCTTTTTCTTACAAATGCTTTTTTGACGCCATTCTTCGGATGCTGTCGCTGCTTCCGACGAAGCGTCCGTCAACGAACATCTGCGGGAAATGCGTGTAGTTCGTATACTGGCGGATGCCGTCAAACAAAACGGGATCCTCCAGGACGTTCACGCACTTGCAGGCAATCCCGCTTTCCTTCAGACGGGAGACAGCCTCCGCCGAAAATCCGCACGACGGATGGGCCGGAGTTCCCTTCATGAACAAAACGACATGATTATCCTTCAGCTCCTGCCGAATTCTTTTAAACGCCGCATTTTCTGCCATTTTTCAGGTCCTTTGAAAGAGTTTCACACGACAGCCGCTCCCGGACGGAACGGAGGGCCTTTTCCTCTCACGAAGACCCGCTCTTTCCCCTTTTAAGACAGAGAGAGTATAGCACAAAAGACCCCGAAGGGAAAAGATTATTGAAGCACCCGTTCGCGCGCCGGACTTTCCTTCTGCTCAACGCGTTCGGATTCAAGCACCTTTCCCGGCGGAAGGTCGCGGACCAGATTTTCGTTCAGCTCCTTGCGGACATCGGGCTTTTTCCGGAACCGGCGGGGATTCGGCTTCCGCTCGATGAAAATGTACGTTTCCTTTTCACCCGTCGGAGAAATCCGTTCCGTAATGATTTCCGTTGTCACGTCCAGCTCGTCAATGTTCGCAGGAGGAGGCGGCGCTTTCAGAACCTCTGTTTCCGGTTCCGGCATATTTTCCGGGATCGGTGTTTTTACCTTCGGCGTTTCCGGAGATTTCACCGTTTTTTCCGCCGGCGTTTTCCGTTCCGCCGCCTTTGCTTCCGGCTTTTGCTCCGTTTTCTTTTTCACAGGTTCCGTTTTGGCGGACACCGGTTTTTCCGCCGCGGTTTTCTTCGGCAGAGCTTTCTTTTCCGCTTTTTTGTCTTCCTTCGGCGCGGGCGCGGCTTCCAAAGACTTCTTTTTCGTTTTTGCCTTCACTGTTTTTTTCGGAGCCGCTCTTTTTTCATCCGTTTTCTTTACGGTCGTCTTTTTCACGGCCGGTTTCCGGTCGGCTTCCGTTTTGGCCGTTTTCTCCGTTTCAGGTTTTGTTCCAGACGTTTTCTTCACGGCCGGTTTCCGGTCGTCTCCGGCCTTTGTCGGCTCTGCCTTCTTCACTTCAGATTTTTCCGCCGCAGGTTCCGCCTTTACAACAGCCTTTTCTGTCCCTCTTTTTTTCACGGACGGAGGCACGGTCAGATCCGGAACGGACATATCGAAAACATCAAGCCCCAGCGCTTCAATCTCTTCATCAATCGAGTCTGCGGGAAGGGTTCTTTCGGTCTCTTTGATTTCCGCCGCATGAATTGAAATACCCTGAACCGGAACATCCGGCGTTTTTTCAGGAACAGCAACGGCAGACAGAACAGCTCCGTCTTCCTTAGCCGCTTCAGCCTGGATCTCAGCCGCAAGCATATCAACCACATCCGTCGACGAAGCCTCTTCCGCATTCACAGCAGACTCCTTCTCCGGAGCTTCCGCTTTTTCACCAGCCTTCGGCGCAGAAACCGGAACATCATCTTCCTCTACGGTTTCAGCCTGGATCTCAGCCGCAAGCATATCAACCACATCCGTCGACGAAGCCTCTTCCGCATTCACAGCAGGCACTTTCTCCGGAACTTCCGCTTTTTCATCAGCCTTCGGCGCAGAAACCGGAACATCGTCTTCCTCTACGGTTTCAGCCTGAATCTCTGCCGCAAGCATATCAACAATATCCGTTGACGAAGCCTCTTCCGCATTCACAGCAGGCGCTTTCTCCGGAGCTTCCGCTTTTTCATCAGCCTTCGGCGCAGAAACCGGAACATCGTCTTCCTTAACCGCTTCAACCTGAATCTCAGCCGCAAGCATATCAACCACATCCGTCGACGAAGCCTCTTCCGCATTCACAGCAGACTCCTTCTCCGGCGCCGATTCGGACAGTTTGTCAGGAATACCCGTTCCCTCCTGCGTTCCGGCGGACGGAATTTCCGTCTCATCCGCTTTGTCTGCCGCCTGAACAGCCCCTTCGCCCGATTCCTTTTCCGGTTCCGGAAGAGCCGGAGCGCTTTCCTCTGCCGCCAACGGTTCAAATTCGGTCGCTGTCACCTCAGGCGACGGAGAAGCCGCGGGCACATTCCCCGTATCCGCTTTTTCTTCTTTCACGCCCGCGCCGTCCGCGGTTTTCCCGGCGGCCTCCGCAGCCGCTTTGCTGTCTGCGGCTTCAATGGTTTTCCACCGGTTGCCGGCGAACTTTTCATCAATTTCGGGCAGGACGATCGGTTTCGGAGTTTCCGCCTCCTCTTCGTCGAGAATCAGGTCAATCGACACCGGGGCATCATCCGTCTTCGGTTCTTCTTCGGCTGGCATGTTTTCACCGGACGCCGGAGCGTCCTCTTCCGTCGGAGCGGGAACGGTTTCGGCAGCCCCTTCCGGCGCGGTCAATTCCGGCGGAAGTTCACCCGCGTCCGGCACCGGAACAATGACGGCCGGTTTTTCGGGTTTTGCCTCCGGTTCCGGCGCGCTTTCGGCGTCAACCAACGGCGGCGCAACAAAGTTCATCTTGTCCGAAGGCCGCGCTCTGACCTGCTTTTGCCGTTCTTCCAAAGAAGAAAGGAAAGCCTGTCCGCCTTTTTCAAGCCATTGAGCATAAACGACGTTAAAGTCTTTCTTCTGCGTATAATCCGCGTCCGTAATGACCGATGTCAGCCACTGTTCTGCCTTTTCCCGCGTTTCGGGATTCAGGTAATCCAGGTTCGGCAGGCGGCAGGCGTCCACTTTCGTCCCCAGCAGATAAAGGGATGCCAGACTCGGGATATCGCAGGGCGCCGATTTGATTTCGGCCTTCGGTGACGCCGGGTCATACACGGCGAACACCGTGGCAATATTGCTTTTCAGGCGATCCAGCGCGGCATCCGTGCGTGTCATCAGGGCGGAATCCCGCGCGTCCGGCTGAAGCCCCGCGCCCTTGTCGCCGTGGATGACGATTTTCGTTTTCTTCAGAAGCCCGGCGGCGTCCAAATCCTTAATCAGGGAATTGACCTGATTGTATGTACAGGCCAACTGCTGGTTATATGCTTCCCAGCGTTCCTCTTCGCCGTTGACTTCGACGACGCCCTCATACGCGGCATAGGACAGCCATTCTTCCGGCGCTTCCCGCAGGCGGCAGTATTTATCGTAGACATACGGATAATGCGGCAGGTTCAGGTGGGCGAAAAAGACGTTTTTTCCCCGAGCCTTCAAAACATCGTCATGCAGGCGTTCCAGCACGTCGGGCTGTCCGATCGGCAGGGAAAGCGAGAGCGGATTCCCCAGAAACGGCACGTTTTTCAGGGAAACCTTATGTTCCGTCATCTTGTTCCGAAGGGCGGCAACCAGCGATTTGCCAAGGGGGAAAGAATGCAGGAAGTGCCCTGTCAGAAGCATCAGACGGGATCCCGTCGACAGGTTCGTGTTATAAAGCGCTCCGAGCGGCGCAGGATAAGACAGGCATCGGCCGGCTTTGTCCTTTCCGGCGCCCTCGCAGAAATCAAAGGGATACGTCTGGTAGACGTTCAGCGTGTAGCCTTTTTCCTTCAGCCCCTTGAAAAGATCGTTGCGCTCGATGAAAACCTTGGCATCTTCAGAGCTGACGTAATAACTGGCGTTATCGCGGCGGAACAAAGAATTGTCCATCTTGTCCAACGACGGATTCAGGACGCTGCCCACGCTGCGGTACCGATCAGAGAAGAGGACATAGGCATGAGGGAAGAACGTGAAACCGTTCGTCTGGAAAAAATCGTTAACGAAATAGGGAATTTTATCTCTCTGCGACGCATCGGAGGAAATTTTGCGTTCCTTTTCCTGCCATTTTTCAAGGGCATAGCTGTAACCGATATGATCTCCCAGAACCAGATAGACGATATTATCCGTTTCACCGTCCTGAACGGCGGGAACCGCGGGAAGCTTCCGCTCTGTGATTTCGGGGATTTTCTGTTTCGACGCCGCGTTCAGAAGGATGAACAAAGCGCACATCACGGGCAGGGACAGAAAGGCCATCGCCCCGCCGCGCAACATTTTCACGCCAAAGAAAAAGGCGATGCCGACCGCCGTCCCGACGACCATGTTTCCGCTTCCCGCGATCGGACGCAGAACGGCATCCGGCAAAAAGCCCAGCATGTGCGCAAAATATTCGCCGACATTATACGGGTAAAGCAGGCCAAGAATGTAGGCGGTGCACGCGCCGGTGACGACGCTGAGGAACACGCGCGACAGAAAGGCCGAGAACGAAAAAATGAAAAGCGCCAGGAACGAAAGCACGAACAGCGCGCCAAAGACAACCAGGACTTCGGGCAGGATTTCGTTGTTCAGAATCAGCGGGTATTTGTTCTTGTACAGGAACAGCAGAAACGTAAAGGACGTCAGGAAGAACACGAACAGGGAGGAATGCAGGAAAAAGGCGACAGAAGTCTCGTCCTTCGGCGCGGGGACGGCTTCGCGGCTCTTTTTACGGCCTTTTCTTCCTTTAGGTTCCGTTTCGTTCTCGATTTCTTCGGGAGTCGGCATCTTGAGTTGTTCCCTAAACAAACTAAATTTAGTATTTATTCATAGACTCGCCTTGAGTACAAGTCAATTTTTCCTTCTTTACCGGGAGCAGATAATTATGTCATTCGATTTGATTTTCCAAAACGCTGTCGGGCTGCATCAGGCCGGGCGCCTGGACGAAGCGGAAGCCGCCTACCGCCGTCTGCTGGAAATCAGCCCGGAAAATGCCGACCTGCTCCACCTGCTGGGCATGATTGCCGTTCAGAAAGGCGCGTACGAAGCGGCATGCGGCTTTCTGTACAAAGCCGTTCGGCTTGTCCCGAAGGCCGCGCCCTATCGTTTTACGCTTGCGCACGCCCTGCAGGAATCCGGGCATCCGAAAGAAGCTCTGGAACATTACAGGGCTGTGCTGGAGCTGGATGACACTCTGCCCGAAACGTACAATAACATGGGCATTATCGAACGTCGGCTGGGTCATCCGGACGCCGCTCGCGGGTATTTTGAAAAAGCGCGCCGAACCGATCCGTCCTTTGCTCCGGCGCTGATCAACATCGCCCTGCTTGAACGCGCCGAAGGAAAAACCGACGAAGCCCTGCGCCTTCTGGACGAAGCCGTACGCACGGCTCCCGGCGAAGCGGAACCCTATGCCCAGAAAGCCCTTGTGCTACGGGATTCGGGACGTTTTGAAGAAGCGGCGGCATTTTACCGCGCCGCCTTGGAAAAAGACCCCGGCAATCCCGCCTTTCTGAATGGTCTGGGCATTACCCATGAAGCCCTGAACGACACTCCGAAGGCTCTGGAAGCGTATGATGCCGCGATTCGGTCGGATTCCCGCTGCGCGGACGCTTACAACAACCGCGCCAACGTTTATGCCCGGACGGGGCGCCACTGGGACGCCGAGGCGGATTTCAAAACCGCCCTGAAAATCGATCCGAAATACGTCGAGGCCTACAACAATCTCGGCGCCCTCCTTTATGAGCACGAACGGTACGAAGAAGCCCTTGAATGCTATCGGAAAGCCTTTATTCTCAATCCGAAACAGGCGGAAACATCGAACAATCTCGCCATGGCCGTCCGCGCCGCGGGGGATCTGGAGGAAGCCATCGGCCTTTACTTCAACGCTCTGGTTCTCAATCCTTCGCTGGAAGCCGTCCGGCACAACCTCAGCCGCGCCCTGTATGATCTTTACGTCCATGAAAATAAGCCGGATCTGGCCAGAGACCTGGTTCGGAAATGGCGCGAAGCCTTCCCGGAAGATGCCGTCGCCCGCCATCTGGACGACGCCTTCCGCGGTGAACATCCCGAACGCGCTTCGGCCGAATATGTCCGCACGCTGTTTGACGCCTTTGCCGAAACGTTTGACCGGACGCTTGAAAACATTTCGTACCGGGTGCCGGATTTGCTCCGCGATGCCCTGAAGGACGCACCGGACGGCCTCCGGATTCTGGATGCCGGATGTGGTACGGGAAATGCGGCGGCGATTCTGAAACCGCATGCCCGCTTTCTGGCCGGCGTTGATCTTTCCGGCAAGATGATCGCCCGCGCCGCCGAAAAAAAACTTTATGACGCGCTGGAGGCGGCCGACCTGCTTCCGTATCTGGAACGGCATTGCGCTGCGTTTGACCGGGTAGTTCTGGCCGACGTCGGATGCTATTTTGGGGATCTTGCACCTTTGTTCCGGGCTGTTTCCGGGGCGCTGGATACGGACGGTGAAATGATTGCCACGCTGGAATTATCAGATCAGGAAGGCTTTGCCCTCCGGCCGTCGGGACGTTTCGCCCACAGCGAAGCCTTTGTCCGTGCCGCCCTTGAACAGGCCGGATTCACAGACGCCGGCCTTGCCCGCGAAACCCTGCGCACGGAAGACGGGAAGCCCGTTGACGGCCTGTTCATCCGTGCCCGCCGGCCCTTTCCGGAAAAAAGAACCGGCCGCGGTGAATAGAAAACTGGACAAGCCCCTGAAGAACGTCTAAAATTTGCCGTGCATGTAAGGAGTTTTCCTTAGGTAACAGATATGGAGAATACAAATGCCCCAGTACGACTGGACTGATGTCAAGGACGCCGACCTCCCCGGCCTGATTGAAAAAATCAATGAAAAAAGTTCCATTAAGCTTTTCAGCGAAGACCGTTCGCACCTGTCAACGGCCGAGCTTCCGTTCTATAAAAATTTCAAACTGCTCCAGGCGACGACCTATTCTTCCATTCCGCCCGTAACACTGCAGTACCTGATTGCCGGTACGGCGCCGGACTGGGACGTTGTTAAAATGGATGGCACCCGTGATCCCATTTTTGAAAACAATCCCCGTGCCGGCCTGATTTTGAACCGCGACACCGTTGTTGCGTATGCGACTTTCGTTCTGGGCGCGGTGCAGACGGATCAGGGTTCTCTGCGCCTGGTCGAAAAAGTTGATGACGAGACCTTCACCAGCACGCCGACGCCGGAACAGCGCAAAAACGTGACGCACATGATCCGCCCGGCCAAAGTCGAAGAAACCGAAGAGGGGTACAAGCTTGACGTCATCATGCTGTACGGCGATTCCGTTTACCGCGCCGACCTGACCGTTAAAAAGGACGGCTTCATCGAAATTATCGGCGAAGAGCTGTTGGCCGAAGGAATGCCCATCCGTCCGATTTTCCTCGAGTAATCCGGCGGAAACATGTTTTTACGCGTCGCCGACATTGTGAACCGCCTGAAATTGGATACGGATTACATATCCAGCGGCAACTGCGTGGATTATTCTCCCGTGAACGGAAAGGAAATCGCTTCCTTTCCGTTTCATGATTCCGAATACGTGAAAACCGTTGTCGAACGTTCGCAGAAAGCGTTCGGCGAATGGAAAGAAGTCGCTCCCCGTTTCCGAAGCGAGCTGATCCGTCTGTTCGGCGAAGAGCTTCGGGCGAATACGGATGATCTGGCTCAGCTGATTGTCATTGAAACCGGCAAAATTTACGCGGACGCCCTGATTGAGGTTCAGAAGTCGATCGCCGTCTGCGAGTATGCCTCGGGATTGCCGCAAAGGCTCAGCAGCATATCCGCCCCGACGGAAAGCACGAACCTGTCCATTCTGGAAACGTGGCTTCCCATCGGCCCGGTGGCTGTTGTATCCTCCTTTAATTTTCCTCTGCGCGTCTGGGTTCTGAACGCCATGCTGGCCATTGCGTGCGGCGATTCGGTCGTCTGGCGCCCGTCGCGGAAGGCCATGCTGACGGCGTTTGCGGCGAACACGCTTCTGCGCCGGGCCATGGCTCGGACACGCGCGGACTGCCCCGAATACCTTACCCAGTTTGTCACCTGCGGCCATGATGAGGCCGCCGTTCTGGCCGGAAGCCCGGATATTGCTCTGCTCTGTGCGACGGGATCGCCGGTCATGGCTCGCAACCTGGTTGCCAAAGTCGGCATGCGTCTGGGGAGAAGCCTGTTGTCCCTTGGCGGAAACAATGCCGCCATCGTGACGCCCTCCGCTGATATTCCTCTGGCCGTTGAACATCTGATCCGCAGTACGGTCGTTGACGGCGGGCAGCGTTGCACGTCGCTGCAGCGGCTGTTCTGCCATTCATCGGTGTATGCCGAAGTCGTCGGGCGGCTGAAGGACGGATTGCAGAGGATTTACGTCAACTCCCCCTTTGAACGGCGCAGTGAAATCAGCCCGCTGATTGACCGCGAAGCCCATGACAGCATGCGCCTTTCACTGGATCAGGCTCAGATTGAAGGCGGCGTCGTTTCGGGCGGAGAACGTCTGATGATCGGGAATTATGACAACGCCTATTACGTCCATCCGGCTCTGGTTGAAATGCCGTCCCAGACGCCGACGGTCAGAACGGAGCTTCTGGCCCCCGTGCTGTTCGTCATGTCCTATGATCACCTGGATGATGCTGTCGCCCGAATAAACGAAGTCCCGCAGACGCTGATTTCCTGCATTTTTTCAAACAGCGTCCAAGAAACCGGCTACTTTTCCTCTCTGGACGGTGTCATGTCCGGGGTCGCCACCGTCAACGCCGGATCGGTCGGATACGATCTGGTCGCCATCTTCAGCGGTGAACGCAACAGCGGCGGGTCGGGTTCCGAACCGTGGCGGTCTTACATGCGCTCAAAAACCTGCCTGGTCAATTATAATTTCTAACCGTTTTATTTTGTTGCGCACCCCCGCCCGGAACGGCTATAACAAAAACGGTTTCCGGTTTCTTATCAGGATGAATGCATGACGGGATTGTTACGCACAGCGAAGGTTTTGATCGTCGTTTTCGGCGTGACGCTTCTGTCGTCGTGCGCGACCGTGCGCGAACCGCTCGATCCGGAAACGACGCCGCCCGAAGTATTGTATAATCAGGCGCTTGACCTTCTGATCAAAGACCAGGAATACACCAGAGCCATCAAGGCATTTGACGAAATCGACCGGTACTATCCCTACTCGCGCTGGGCCGTACGGGCGCAGATCATGCTGGCCTTCACCCACTACATGAAAAAACAGTACGACGATTCGATCATGGTTCTGGATCGGTTCATCCAGCTTTATCCCGGGAACAGATATACGCCTTATGCCTATTATCTGAAAGCCCTGTGCTATTATGATCAGATTTCCGACGTCCGCCGCGATCAGAAAATGACCGAACTCGCGCTCGAAGCGCTTGAGGAAGTCCGGAAGCGCTTCCCGAAATCAGACTACGCCCGCGACGCCGCCGTCAAGATTGAACTGGCGCGCGACCATCTGGCCGGAAAGGAAATGACCGTCGGCCGTTTTTATCTGCATCAGAATGCCCATCTGGCCGCGATGAACCGCTTCATTACCGTTGTAAAAAAATACCAGACGACGGATCATGTTCAGGAAGCTCTGTACCGCCTGACAGAAACCTATCTGATTCTGGGACTGAACGAGGAAGCGCAGAAAAGCGCGGCAGTTCTGGGATACAATTATCCCTCCAGCCGGTGGTACAAAAAGGCTTATGAGCTGATGAAAAAGAAAAACGCTGTCCCGGCCGGACAGGAAAAGAAACCGGAACCGGTTGAACAGGAAAAGAAATAAGAAGGTGCCGCCGTGCTGTCCCGATTGTCCGTCCGCGATGTCGTCCTGATTGAAAAGCTGGATTTGGATTTTGCCGGCGGCCTGTGCGTCTTTACGGGCGAGACGGGCGCGGGCAAATCAATTTTGCTGGATTCTCTGGCGCTGGCGATGGGCGCCCGGTCGGACAGCGGCCTTGTCCGCCACGGGGCGAAACAGCTTTCCGTCGCCGCCGAATTCGTTCTTTCCCCCGATCATCGGGTTTTCAGACACCTTGAAGACCAGGGAATTGTCTGCGAAGACGGAGAACCGCTGGTTCTGCGGCGGGTTGTCTCTGCTGACGGGAAAAGCAAGGCTTTTGTGAACGACCAGCCGGTCGGTGCGGGTCTTCTGCGCCGGATCGGCGACGATCTGGTCGAAATTCATGGACAGTTTGCCACCCACGGCCTTTTAAATCCCGCGACGCACAAGGGAGTGCTTGACGCCTACGGCCGTCTGGAACCGCTGGGCGAAGCCTGCCGCCGCGCCTATGCCGCATGGCAGGAAAAAATACGCGAGCATGCCGCCGCGCGCGATGATCTGGCTCGAGCTCAGGCCGAAGAGGATTTTCTCCGACACGCCGTTGAAGAACTCACCCTGTTCGCCCCGGGCGTCGGTGAAGAGACCGAGCTGGCCGAAAAACGCGCTCTGATGATGAACAGCGAAAAACTGATTGAGGGACTGAATACCGCGCGCGAAGCCCTGTTCGACCGCAGTGTTGACAAGGCACTGCGCCAGGCGCGGCGGCAGATGGAAAACCTCGCCCGCCTGATTGAAGGACGCTTTGAACCGATTATTGAAGCTCTGGACAGGGCTTCGAACGAACTGAACGAGGCCGGCATGATGTTGGAAAGCGAATGCCGGAACGTTGATCTTGACCCGCGGGAACAGGAACAGACGGAAGAACGCCTTTTCGCTCTGCGGGCTCTGGCGCGCAAACATCAGGTTGAACCCGACGCCCTGCCCGGGTTGCTGGAGGATTTCCAGAACCGCCTCGCGGCTCTTGACAAAGGCTCCACGGATCTGATCCGTCTGGCTCGGGAAGAGGAAGCCCGCCGCATCACCTATGCGGACGCGGCCAAAGCTCTGTCGTCCGCGCGGCGCCGGGCGGCCGCCGAACTGGACAAGGCCGTCATGAAGGAACTGGGGCCGCTGAAGCTCGGAAAAGCCGTTTTCATAACCGAAGTCTCGGCTCTTCCCGAAAACGAATGGAACGCCGACGGCATGGATCGCGTTGTCTTTACCGCGACAACAAACCCGGGGATGCCGGCCGGCGCCATCAGCCGAATCGCGTCGGGCGGCGAGCTTGCGCGCTTTATGCTGGCTCTGAAGGTCAACCTGGCGCAGGCCGAAAACATCCCGACCATTGTTTTCGATGAGGTCGACACCGGTATCGGCGGCGCAACGGCGACGGCCGTCGGCGAACGGCTGGCACGGCTGGCCGGAGAAAGTTGCCAGGTGCTGGTCATCACCCATTCACCGCAGGTCGCTTCGTTCGGCGCGCACCATTTCATTGTTTCAAAAGCCGAAGAAGACCACGGCCGCGTTGTAACTTCGGTCGGCGAGCTGACGGGAACCGAGCGGCGGGAGGAAATCGCCCGGATGCTTTCGGGGGCTCTGGTCACGGATGCGTCGCGAGCCGCCGCGGACGATCTGTTGGGACGCGCCGTTTCATGACCGGAAAAGGAAAAAACGGGGGGGATCGCCTTTTTGACAAAGGCCGCCTCGGGCAAAACCGGGTTATACGACCCTTCGCAACAATACCATATGCCAAACGGAACGAACCATGACACAACCGACTGCCGTTGAAGAACTGGACGAACAGGAGGCCGCCGCCGAACTCAAAAGGTTGGCCGACGAACTCAAAAAGCTGGACGACGCGTATTACCGGAAGGATGCGCCTCTTCTGACAGACGCCGAATACGACGCGCTGAAGCGCCGCAACGAAGCCCTTGAAGCACGCTTTCCGCACCTGATCCGTTCGGATTCCCCCTCTGTCAAGGTCGGGGCGAAGCCTTCGGACGATTTTGCCAAGGTCGTCCATACAGTGCCGATGCTGTCGCTGGGCAATATATTTACGGATGAAGACGTTTACGATTTCATGGATCGCATTCGGCGCTTTCTGGGTCTGACCGAAGATCAGGAGCTGGCTTTCATGGCGGAACCGAAGCTTGACGGCCTGTCCTTTTCCGCCCTGTACGTCCGGGGGCGCTTTGTCCGGGGCGCAACGCGGGGCGACGGCGCCATCGGGGAAGATATTACCGAAAACCTGAAAATGATCAAAGACCTTCCCCCTGTTCTGCGGTCGTCGGATCTTCTGGGGGAAGACATCCCCGAACGGCTGGAAATCCGGGGCGAAGTTTTTATGAACAAGGCGGATTTCTTTGCCCTCAACCGCCAGCAGGAAGAAAAAGGCCGCAAGCCTTTCGCCAATCCGCGCAATGCCGCCGCCGGCTCGCTCCGCCAGCTTGACCCGGCCGTGACAAAAGAGCGCCGACTGAGTCTGTTCGGCTATACCTTCGGCGAAGTTTCCGAAGAACGCTGGGCCACGCACGCCGAATATCTGGAAAAAATCAAATCATGGGGCTTTCCGGTCAATCTGGAAAACCGTCTGTGTACGACGGCGGCGGAGATTATCGCGTATTTCCGGAATCTGGGCGAAAAGCGG
>USCC01000024.1 GCA_900553035.1 uncultured Rhodospirillaceae bacterium
GGCTCGGCGGCGCACCGGCAACGGCCCGCCCCGATCCGAGGCCAGAATATCCGCCGTCCCCAACCGGGCCGCCGGCATTCCGTCAATCGCCTCAATCCGCCCCGTAACAGGCGCTCCGCCCATTTCCGGATAGAAATCAGCACGGCGGCCTGTCTTTAAACGGTAAACATCCTCTTCCGGCGCAAAGGCTTCGACCCGGCACGACGGAGCACCCGTAATCAGGAAAAGTTCCTCTCCGGAAGACACCCATTCGCCGGGCTGGAGTGTATCAGCCTTTCCGTGAACGACCCCGTCAAAGGGCGCTTTCAAAATCAGCCGCTCTCCCTCTTTCCGATATCCTTCGCGCGCGGCCAAAGCCTGCGACAGGCGTTCGGTAAGGACGGGTCCGTCATTCCCGGCATCATGCGTCTTTCGCCACCGCAGCGCCTTTATATCCGCTTCGTTCCGCCGATAGGCCGCCACAAGGTCGGGCGAAAACAGACGAGCCAGCGTCTGCCCGGCTTTGACAGCCTCTCCCGCAGTAACCGACACTTCCTCGACCCGAGCCGCTGAAGGGACATAAAGCGCCGCCCGTTCCGATCCCCGATACATGGCCGGAAGATAAACCGTCCCCTGAAAAGGTACAAATAAAGCCAGAAGGCCGAAAACAATGATCACCATCGCGGCAATCCGGCGTGTTTTTTCAGGGGCAGCCATCTCCCAACTCCTTTTCCATCCGCGCATTTCACGTACAGCCGGCCCGATGAAAAACGTCAGAACGGCATACAAAAACAAAACGATCCCCAACGCCTTGAAAGCGAAATGATACAAGGCCAGCGCAATCCCCGTCCACAGGAAAAAGCGGTAAATCCACGATGCAAAGGCATACAGCAGAAATCCCGCCTGTCGTCCCGGCGAAAGGCGTTCCGGAGGCGGTTCATCCCCGCCGAACAGGAGGGTACGGATCTTCCATCGGGCGGTTGCATCCGCACGGGCACGCAGGTTATCAATTCCCCACGCGTCGGAAAGCAGGTAGTAGCCGTCAAAACGCATCAGAGGGTTCAGGTTGATGCACAGGGTCATTACCCATCCGCTGGTCGCCAGCAGGAAACAGATGCTCCGGAAAACGCCGGCAGGCAGAAAAACCCACAGCAAAGACGCTGCAACGGCCAGAGCCAGTTCTGCCGCCGCTCCCGAAGCCGCCACAATAAAGCGCTGCCGGCGCGCAAGCCGCCACGTTTCCGTCGTGTTCGTGTACAGCATCGGGCATCCCATCATGAACGTCAGCCCGATCCCCGGGACACGGCAGCCGAAAAGCGACGCCGCATAAGCATGACCCAGTTCGTGAATCGACTTTGCGAAAACGACCGCCGCGGCATAGGCGCACATCCCTTTGAAATCAAAGAAATAAAGAAAAGTGGAAAAGAAAACCGCCGATTGACGGGAAATCAGATATGCCGACAGGACAGCTGCCGCCAGAAGAATGAAAATGAACTTCCGGCTGAACAGCGGCCGTACAAAAGGCCGTGTGGCTTTCAAGAAACGATCCGGCCGCACCAGAGGAATCCGAAAACACAGCGTTTCATGAAAAAGCCGTTTGAAAAAAGGCATTTCCGCCCCCCGGCTCTGCGCTTTCAGCCGGACGGATCCCTCCGCCCCCGACGCCTGCACCAGTTGATTGACGTACAGGAAGCGCAGGATTTCCTCCAGAATTTCCGGCGTCAGGGTCAGCGTTGTTTCACGCTCCAGCTGCTCTTTCAGACGGCGCGGATCCGGCTGCCAGCGTGAAAACACCTGGAACTCAAGCCATCCGATCCGAAAAAAGGCATCACGTACGGGATCCCGCACGGTCCATGTCGGCGAACCGTCGTCTTTGGCCGCGGACTGGAAGATGTCCAGATCCTGACGGAGCGGAGGAAGGACGACCCCCGCCATTCCTTATATCCCCAGTCTCTGGCGCATCCACGCCAGAGGCCGCCGCAGGGCATGGAAAACAAACGGCGTCCGCTCGCCGTAAATTCGCGCGACACCCCGTGTACCGATGCGCGGAGGCTTTTCTCCCGCATCCACGGACGCGCGTGCGCGGTATGCCAGAAATCCTTCCGGCGACGTTTCCGGTTCAAACGCGACAGCTTCAAGACGCCCCTCAACCGGGGAAAAGGCCGTTCCGTTCCTGTAAAAACGGACAGCGTTTCCTTTTTGAAGGTCAAAAGCGTCCTGTACCGGCACATCAATTTTCAAAGCCGTTTTCGCCGGATCCGCAAGCGTCAGAATCCGCTCCCCGACGGCTGCGGGCCGTCCGATCCAATCGGCGGCGTCCGCGAAAACAGCCACCCCGTCCGCCGGCGCCCGAACGACCGCCCGCTCCAGACGTTCGCGCACGTGCGACGCTTCGGCTCGAGCCTTTTCGATTTCAAGCTGTATCAGGGGCAGACGCGCTTTATTCTGCGGCGACGAAAACGCCGACTGAGCCGCCTTACGGTATTCCGCCATCGCCGTCGATACAGCCTTGTCCGCCAAAAGCGCCTGATTGCGCAGGGTGTCACTTTCAAAACGGAACAGCGGCGCTCCCCGGACGACACGTTCGCCGGGCGCAACGTCAAAGCCTTCGATAATACCGTTCATCGGCGCGGTCACGAAACGCGGTTCCGCCGCGGTTATTTCCGCCGGCGCCAGGACGGACGTCCTGACCGGGAAAAATGCCGCAAGGCAAACCGCCGCAGTAACAACCGTTTTCCGCCGGCGGCCTGAACGGCGCTCGGCCGTTGTTTTTCCCGGTTTCCAGAGAGCGCACAGCGCCGCATACGATTCCGCCAGAAGCCCGGCGGCCTGAACCTCTCTGTCTGAAAACGGAAGTGTGCGGCTCAGCCACAGTCCGCCGATAATCCGGCGCGAAACGGGATGCACAAAGGGCGCCCACAAGACTGTTTCCGTATTGAATGCGTCCCACTCCGCCGCCATTCCCGGAGACATATCGGAAGCCCTGAGTACGGCGGCTTCGTTTCCCTCAGGCTTTTGCATCCGTTCCCGTACCGCCCGTTTCATCCACCGGACGAACGCGGTGTCTTCCTCAACCGCCGCCAGCCCTGAAACCGCGGCGATCCGGACATGGCCGCCGTTTTCATACCCGAAAACCGCGCGGTCGTATGGAAAAAGCCGTATTGTTTCATTGACGGCCAAAAATCCGAAGGACTCAAACCCGTCGCACCGGCGCGCCAGGCGTTCAAGCTGCACCAGTGTGGCCAGCCGTTCCGCCGCGCCGCCCTGTGCCGTCCCTGTTTCCGTCATTGCCGCCCCGTCTGCGGAAAGGTCACCGCGCCGCTCATCCCGGCCATCAGTTCCGGATGGTCGCCCTCAATTTTGCCCAGAACTTTCAGCGATTGGCTGACAGGATCGATACGGGCGCCGATTTTCGTCACCCGAGCCGTGTAGGTTTTGCCCGTTTCATCCATAACGATTGAAAACGTTTCGCCCTCCTTCAGCCATGTCAGCCACGAAGACGGCACAATGACCTCCAGCCGGAGATCCTGATCATCCAGAATTTTCAGCAGGGGTTCAGCCTGACGCACGGTCTGATACGCGCTGACGGGAATTTCGACGACGCGGCCGTCAAACGGGGCGGACAGCGTGCATCTTTCGACGACGACCTGCCGCACCGACGCTTCGGCTTCGGCGCTCAGCACTTTGGCTTCGGCCATGGCGACGTCCAGACCGCTGATTGATTTCAAATGCGCCAGATTCCGGTTGACACCCAGCGTTTTTTTCGCCGCCTCCAATTCGGTCAGCGCTTTTTTCAGTTCGGTTTCCTCGATTTTACAATCAAAAGCGACCAGCACCTGCCCTTTTTTAAAGCGGTCGCCCTCTTCGACATAAATCTGCCGGATCTTTCCGGCCATCTGGCTGGACAGCACGGTTTCGATACGGGGAGCCAACAGCCCGCGCAACAGGTTTCCGCCCCGGAAATCATCGCTTGGTATGAGGGATTGGGCTGATGATGACTTTATTGGGGAAGTTATCAACAGGATCGCGCATAGGATAATCGTTACATTCTTCACCGCGGCACCTCTCTATGACGGTCACCCGCGCGTCGGGATCGGCCCCGCGCAGGTCGAGCATCTGTTTGAACCCGCGCATAACCTGAACGACGACGGTAATGTAGGCGCTCATTTTCTTTTTATTGCGGGCGGTAATTTTGATTTCGTACATCCCTTCCGTTGACGGCAGGGGCTTTCCGGACAGCGTCAGTGTTCTGGCGTCAAAGAACATCCACGGCGGCAGCTTTGCTCCGTTGCGCATGGATGCGGCGTAAGTGACGTCACGCCCCAGTTCGGCTTCGGCAAAAACGGAAGGTTCGACCGTCATCACGAACCGGTTATCCTCGGTCACTTTTTGGATGGGGATCTTCACATTCAGGGCAACCGGCGGGCGGCGCATCGGAACGGGCGGGAGAATCGGATAATCCTCGTTTGTGAAGCGCCCCATATCCCACGCCCCCATCACACGTTCCAAAGCCCGTGACAGGCTTTCGACATTGTTTCCGGCAATCACGCCTTCGGGCAACGGGTCAACACCGATTGTAACAAACATGTTGCCCGTCGCTTCCTGCAGTTCGGCAAAATTCATTGCCGTGCGAAGTTCGGCGAACAGCGCACGAGCCGACGCCGTGACCTGTTCGGCTTCGGACAGGGAATCCGACGCCGACGCGTTGGCCGTCTGTTCCGCCAGCTTTCCGGCGACATCCGAGATTTCAACGCTCAGCTGATATGTTTCCTTTGCGCCCTGATACCGTCCCCATCCGATATGCGTCTGGGTCAGAACGGCCATTGCGATCGTCTGGCGGCGCAGATTGTCCACGGCTTCCTTTGTCTGTGCCATGGTCATCGTCTTTTCCATGTACATCGGGTTCAGAAGGTTCCACCCCAGCTGAACGGCCGCCTGGATCCACGAAGACGACGACAGGAATTCGTCGCTGTCATAATTCGCCGATGCCGCGAGATTCAGATTCGGCAAAAGCTTCAGAAGAGACTTTTTGGCTTCAAGGCGTGTGTTCTGAAGCTGATAATCCTCTTCGCGCAACTCTGGACGGTTCATCAGCGCCAGCCATTCCAGCCGGTCAAGGTTTGAACGGATTTCCGGCAGTGTGTAATTCCCCTGTTCCGGCCCGATCAGGCGGTACTTTGTCCCCGGCTTCAGGTTCATCAGAGCCGACAGGCGATCGCGGGACAGCAGAAGCTCTTTTTTCATCTCGCTCAGGTCGCGCATCGTTTCCATCAGGGTCATCTGGTAATTCAGAACCATGGAAGGGTCTTTCAGACGTTGCTTTTCGACTTCGCGGGCGTTTTCAAGGGCGAAGGTTGCCTCCTCCATCAGGTCGTCGACCTTGGGCGTCAGGCGTTCCGCCGCCAGCGCCTGCCAGTAAGCGACGCGCACTTCCTGCAACAGGGACTGCACGACTTTGCGGCGGCGTTCCCCGGCGATCAGAATGGAATTGGCGTCCTGTTTCGCCTGAAAATAACTGACACCGAAATCCAGAACGTTCCACGTGACCTGCAGATCTGCGACACCGTGTGTTTTATCGCCGTAAGCGTACGGCAGGGTGGATACAACCCCCGTTTCCATTGACTTGGAGACCACGGCCTCGTACTTGTTCCGGCCGGCATACCCGGCTCCGGCGGCAATCTGCGGCAACATGTCCAGCGACGACAGATCATACTGCTTTTCCGCCAGCGCCGCGTCCATCAGCTTCAGCCGCGCATCCAGATTGTATTTCAGAGCCCGCGCCATTGCGTCATACAGCGAGATCGGCTTTGAAACGACCTGTGTGCGTTGCGACCCGAACATTTCCTGTACGTCGCGGTCAACGCGGACAGCACGCTCCCAGTCGCTGAGCGGTTCGGGTGTCACCGTACATCCGAACGCCAGAGCCAGCGACGCGCAGGCCGTCAGGAAGGACGTCCTTTTCCAGAAATGTTTCGTGTTGCTCCAACCGGCGCTTTGTGTCTGTTTCATCCTGCGTCCTTAATCTGCCATCGCTTTTTTCTGCCCGCCGACGATTTTCAGCAAATCGGCGACGCCGTTGTCGAATTCCCGGACATCTTCCTGAATTTGCGCGGAAAAACTTTTATTGTCAAGAAAAGCCGCCTCGTCAGCCGTTTCGGGATTCAGCTCCTGCCACTCCCGCACACCTTCGGCGCCTGTGTCCAACCCCGACGCCATATCTTGCATGTCGTTGATCCACAGGCTCCACGTCAGATTGTCGAAATCCGAATAGGTCTGGATGTCCTGCGTTTCAAAACGGTACAAATCCTCTGCCGTATCCAAAGCCTGCGCGGGAAGCGTGTCCTCTCCCTTTTCCAGGACAAGTTCCTCTGCGGCGATTTCCTTGCCGCGAATATAGGTGTCCAGCGCGTCGGCTTCCATATCCAGCCGTACGTTCCGATCCAGCGTGCGGACGAACCGTTCCGCCGCGGCCGCATCTTCAAGCCCGTCCTCCAGTGTATCCTCAGACGCGTCCGGGGCTTTCCAGGAATCCGCATCAAAGCTCTGCTCCATGGCTTCAACAGCGCTTTCAACCGCAGGATACACTTCGTTCAGAAAAGCGTTCTCGGCGTCAATTCCTTCCGCCGCCTCGGCCCGCTGTTCGGTCAGCTCATTCATGGCCTCCTGGGCGTCGTCGGCCCACCATTGTGCCTGGGTCTGTATTTCCACGGGTGTTTCGGGTGTCATTCCTTCCAGAAAGGCGGTGTTCAGTTCCCTGTAATAGTTTTCGGGCGTTATTTCAGTCAGGCCGCCGGAAGGCGTCGGATATGTCCACAGATAACCGATCGGATTTCCCTGCAGCAACGGCCGGGTAAAAGCGCCGGACAGGGCATAAACGCTTCCGCCCGACGGACCGGTCGGAATTTCCTTCAGCGTCTGCGGTGCGGCGTCCGGTGTGAATTCATGCCGGAGACCCGCCCCGGAAACCTCTCTGAACACGGGAAAGGCCAGAGAATCCGGATTGCCGAAAGTCCCCGCGGCGTCGCGTTCGGCCGGGTTCGCCGCCAAAGAGGCCTGAAGTTCCGCGATTTCCGAAACACTGTTGGCATATGCCAGATTTCGGACTTCGTCCAGCGCCGCAACTCCGGCCGCGTCATACATGTACCGCGGTTCCAGAGCCAAAAGAGTGACGGCCGGGATGCCCCCGCGCCTTTTCGGAGCGTTCTCTGTCAAAACCTCTGTCTTTCCGTTCAAAAAAACATAAAAAACCTGGCGCAAACACGAAAAATAATATACCTGTTTTTTTAGTCTGTCAGACAAAAGCTAAAAAAAGGTATAAAGCCATGACAAAAAAAATAATCGTCATTCTTTTGCTGCTGGATATCGTCCTGTCGGCGGGAGTGCTTCTCCATTCCCGGACGGATGGCGGCGGACAGTTTGAAAATGCGGAACAGATCCTGCAGGCCTTCCGCACGCCGGAAAACGTTCGAGCCGCGGCCGTTATCAATACCGTTTACACCGAAATGCTCCCCTGGTCCAAGGAAGTGAAAAAGAATTTTGCCCTCATGAACCTGTGCCGGAAGCCGCAGACCGTCCTGGAGCTTCAGAAAATATCGACAGAACTGGCTCTGAAAAAAATTACCGGACGCCTGCAGGAAAACATCCTGAACGGTACGCTGGCCGATCGCGAAGCCGTCATTTTCGCCTTTTCGGGAACATTTACGGCCTGGCTTTACGACGTCAATGATTCTTCCTTTATCGGCGACGTCAGCGCGTTCATGAACAAAACCTACGGCAGTCTGAATGAAAGCGCGTGTACTCAGGAGGAACGCAAGACGCTTCTGTTTATTGATAAAATGAAATTCACCATCGGCGCCGAATAAACGCGCCGCGCTTCAGCGGCCGCCCGCACGGGAAACACGTTTGACCGCACCACTGAAAGGAACGGCCGTCTCTGCAACCGGCGCTTTTGCCGCCGTTTTCGCAGCCGTTTCTTTACGAATTTCCGTAGCTTTCGGCTTTTCAAAATGACCGTCACGGTGCAGGATATAAAATGAACCAAAGCTCCGGTCGCCTTTCACACGCGGTTCCGTCAACGTCGAATCCGCCTTCATCTGCCGGTATTCGGTATAGCCCGCCGCAAAATCAAGCGAATGATAAATATGGTCGTGCACGAAATACGTCGTCGAATCCTTCAGGGCGGAGCCGTCCGTTCCCATATATTTCCGGCCGTCTTCGACACAGATGCGCGAAACAATGCTGTCCGTCGGAATTGAAACCTGAAACACGCTGTCCAGCTGTTCAACCGGGACACGCGCACCCGTCAGGCAAATACCCCGCGTATACATCATTTCATACTGTTCCAGATAGTCCCGATCCTGATAATAGGAAAGCATCGTTTTCTTCGCGACGGAATCCGGTTCGGCCGGATGTTCGATTTTCGCCTGCAAAAAAGCCAGCACCATGTCCGGCTTCTGTTCCTTCACGCCGTTCCACACCGCTTCATGGCCCAGCTCATACAGCTCGAAAGAAGCCTGCACTTCGCTGCGGGAAGCATCCGCTTCCATCGCGCGGCCCAGTGTAATCAGAGTTTCCGCATTCAGATGAAAATCCAGGTTGTACCCCGAATTATGAACCTGTTGCGCATGCGTTGCTTCGTGCACCAGCGTCGAGGCCAGAAGAGAATCCGGAGCCGCTTCGTTCAGGAAAATCGCGTTCTGATCCGCAACGAACAGTCCCAGATTGTTGCCCATGCCGCGCATCATTTCGATGCGGCAGTCATGCTTTTCAACCTGTTTCAGGACGGACAGCCCCGTTTTTGTCTGAGCCACCAGATCAACAAGTCCTTCAATGCGCTTTTTCCCCGCGGGCGTCCCCGAACTGCGGTAGCTTAAAAGCGTATCACCCTTTTCCGTCACGCTGTACGCCTGCGTATAGGCCGCGGCCAGTTCTGTTACCGGCGTCCGGGGCGCCGAAGCCTGTGCCGTCTGCGCAAAGGCCGGAAGCGTCATTCCCGCCGCCAGAAGCACTGTCAGAGCAGCCCGCCGGAACGCTTTTGCTTTCCGAGTATCCTTTTCCTCTCCCGAAGGGCAGGAACGGACGCGCGCTTTTTTCAAAAAATCGGAGATCATCGTCATGGTTCGTCTTTCCTCTGCTCGGCGGACGGCCTCTGTTATTTTCCGGCATTCCCCCGACGCATCATCCGGACGGCGTCAAGGAAATGAATGCTGTTTCCGGCCGATGCCGTTTTTTCCTCAACGGCGGTTTTCGCAACGGCGGTTTTCGTATTTTCCTTTTTAAGATCCGGGGGCGTCAGGCGGCCATCGTGCTCGACGACATAAAATGTCCGGTGCGACGGATCGGATTTGGCGTTTGAACCGGGAACCACAGAAAACGTCGCAGCCGTCCGGCGGGCATACTCTCCGTCAACTTTGTCCAGGAAATCGCGCGTTTCACGGTGCAGATAATGCGTTGTCGAATCCAGAAGAGCCGACCCGTCCGTCCCCATGTATTTCCGGCCGTTATAAACACAGATGCGTGATGCAATGCTGTCCGTGGGAATGTTCCGCGAAAACAAACCGCCGATTGTCATGTCATCCGATGCCGCAAGCGCACGCGCCATACCGGTCGCGTACTGGACTTCGTACATGCCGACGTAATTCCGGTCTTTATACCAGGCAAGCATCGTTTCGCGGCTGACCTTTTCCGGATCCCTGTCGTACTTTACCATTGCTCCCAAAAAGGCATCGGCGACCTCCGGTTTCTGTTCACGCAAAGCAATCCAGCTGCCCGGTTTGCAGGCCGCCAGCAGTTCAAAGGCAAACTGCGTCTGTGTCATGACGGCATCCCCTTCCATCGCGCGACCCAGCGTGATCAGCGATTCCTTGTCATATGTGAAATCCAGCGAATAGCCCGAGGAATGCACCTGCTGAGCGTGTTTGCCTTCGTGCACCAGCGTTGAGGCCAGCAGATCATCGGGAAAGATGGAATTCAGGACGATCGCGTTCAGCGACGGAACAAAACAGCCCAGCTGTGTTGAATCCGAAGGCTGCAGAGTCAGCACACAGTTGTTGTCCGCCATGTGTTTCAGGACGTCTGTCCCGGTTTTTGTCTCCAGAACCAGGTCAACCAGTTTCTGCGCACGGGACAGGGACACCGAATCCCCCAGAAAATTGTATGTCAGGAGCGTATCGCCCTGTTCGGTGATGCTGTGAGTTTCAAACGCCCCGGCCAGGACGGATTCCCGTGTCGGCATCTGCGGGTCGGCGACGACCTCCACCTTATCCCGAGCCTTTTCTTTTTCGGCCGAAAGTTCCAGATATTTCTGAACGGCCATGGGCGTCAATGTCGCCCCCGCCACAGCAATCATCATAGCCGTCATGAAATAGTCATGCTTTTTCGCCGGTTTTTCAGCGTCCTTTTTCGGGCCGCACTCATGCGCCCTGACATCTTTGCCGGCAAAAAATCTGTTTAATTTCGGAAACATTCCTCAATCTCCTGAAAACACGCGGGGCTTCTTTTTCTGTTTTTAGACCAAATTGATGTTTTTGTCAAATATTTTATAAGGATTTACAAGGAATCTCTTCCTTTATTTCCTTAAAATCTTTCTTTTTTGTATTTAAAACCGTGTACGGCAACACCGCCCCTTTGACCCCGAAGCCGGGTTCGGCGGCTCAGAGTCTTCTTTTCAAAGCCCCCGACCCCGGGAAACGTCCTGCCGCGCCGCCCGCACCGCAACAGTCGTGACAGCCCCATCCTTTCCCCGGCGCAGAGCCGGCTTCCGCACCGACCCTATCGCCGGCACGACATAAAAAGTCAGATGAGAGCTGTCGGAACGTTCTTTTCCCAGAACTTTCCCTGTTTTTTCCCGGAACTTTTTATCCACTTCTTCCAGTTTTGACAGCGTTCCGGAGCGGATGTAATAGGTTTCCGGTGTTTCCAGAACGGAACCGTCCTTTCCGAAATAGCTTACGCCATCCATGCGGCAGATCTGAGAAACAATACTGTCCGCCGGAATCGAACGCGTCGCCATCAAAGCCAGCTGCTCGGGCGATACAGCCTGAAGCGTGTTTTTCAGCGCCGACGCATACTGGTTTTCATACAGCCTGACATAACTTTTATCATCATACCAGGCCAGAGTTGCCGCCTGCCGCGCTTCGTGTGAATCCGCCCCGTACTTTACCGCCGACGCCTCGAAAGCGTCCGTAATGCCGCGATGGGACGAACGAAGTTCGCGCCACGCTTCGGAATCGCCCCGCTCTTTCAGTTCATAGGAAAAGGCGGCCTGCGCCGACATGGCGTCGGCTTCCATCGCACGCCCCAGCGTAATCAAAGACGCCCGGTCATAGGAAGGATCGGAAATCTGATACTGCGTGGCATACGCCTGACTGGCGTGTTTTCCCTCATGAATCATGGTTGACAGGAGTGTTGCATCGCTCATCAGGGAATTCAGGCAGATCAGGTTCAGACCCGGCGCATAAAATCCGGCAGTGGACAGGCCGATCGGCTCCATCATCACAACGCAGTCGTTCCGCGCCATTTCGGACAGAATTGATGCCCCGGCCGGAGACGACATTGCCCGTGTTACCAGTTCCTGCAACCGCTCTGCGTGCGCGGAATCCCCTCTGAAGCGATAGCTGAGAAGCGTATCTCCCCGTTCCGTCACATCATGCGTAACGGATGATTCGGCCAGGACGCGGTCTTTGGTCAGCCCCCGGGTCACGAGGGACGGATCCCCGGCCAGAGAGCAACATCCGCGCACCATCAGCGCGACAACAGCCGCCGACAGCAGACGTTTCATCCCGCGGCCGCTTTTTGAACCGCAGGCGTAGCTCCGGACGTTCCCGTCCCGGCAGAATTCCGCGAATGTTTCCGACATGTCGGCTCCCTTATCCAGAATAGGAATGATTATACGAAAGTATCCTGTTTTCCGTCAAATATTTTTGAATCCGCCCCTTGTGTTTTTAATCGACTTCAGACCCGAAAAACACTATATTTTTTCAGGTATTCCACAACAGCGGCAAAGGAGGAAAACATGGCGGAAACAGCCCCGCGCGGCGAGCGCCTGAACATCGGCATTTTCGGACGCAGGAACGTCGGCAAGTCCTCTTTGCTGAACGCCCTGTGCGGACAGGAGGTTTCCATCGTGTCGGAAACGGCGGGCACCACGACGGATGCCGTGGCCAAAATATATGAACTGATACCGGTCGGCCCGGTGACTTTCTTTGACACCGCCGGCATTGACGACATCGGCGAGGTCGGCGAAAAGCGCATTCGGGCGACGCGGCGCATCCTGATGAAGGCAGATATCGCCCTCATCGTCACCGACGAAAACGGACTGGGTGAAGAGGAAAAAAAGCTGACCGGCATTCTGACGAGCCTGAAAATCCCCTTCATCCTTGTCTTCAACAAAACAGACCGGGGAGCGTCCGTGCCGGAAGGCCTGCCCTTCCCTGCCATCGGCGTTTCCGCAAAGGACGCGGTAAATATCGAAGCCCTGAAAAGCCTCCTCAGGGATCAGGTGCCCGATCATCTGAAAACAGCGCCGGCTCTTGTCCGCGATTTGATCAAGGCCGGCGATATGGTCGTCTGCGTCTGTCCGATTGATTCCTCCGCGCCCAAAGGCCGCCTCATCCTGCCGCAGGTCCAGGCCATCCGTGACATTCTGGATGCCGGCGCCTATGCCTGTACAATCCAGAATGATCAGGATTACCTGAAAATCCAGGCCAATCTGAAGACGCCGCCGGCTCTTGTCATCACGGATTCTCAACTGGTTCACAAAGTCCGCGACGTCGTTCCGCCGTCCGTTCCCCTGACGACCTTTTCGACGCTTTTCGCCCGTTACAAAGGAGACCTTGGACTCCTGTACCACGGCGCGGCTCGGATCAGAAAACTGAAGGACGGGGACAAAGTTCTGATTGCCGAAGCCTGTTCGCACCATGTGCAGGACGACGATATCGCCCGTGTCAAGATGCCGGCTCTGATCAGGAAAGCCTCCGGAAAGGACATTTCCTTTACCTGGGCCGCCGGAAGCGATTTTCCGGACGATTTGGAGGAATATGCGCTGGTCATCCACTGCGGCGGATGCATGCTGTCGCGTCTGGAAACGCTCCGCCGTCTGAATGAATGTGCGCGCCGGGGTGTTCCCGTCACGAATTTCGGGATTGCCATTTCCGCCGCGCAGGGTATTCTGGACAGAGTTGTCGCTCCTTTGGGAATTGCCGCTGATGAAGAATAATGCCTTCCTGTTCCTGCTTTTTCTGCTTACCGCCTGTGCCGCCGCGCCGGAAACGGCTGCCCCGCCACCGGAAACGCCCTTTTATGAACAGGCTTACGCCCTCCCGGTTGACGCACGCGAATGGGCACGCAATGCTCCGCTGAAGGATTTATGTCAGGGGACAAAAAACTGGCGGCACAAGCATATCCGCGAAGCCGCCTTGGAGGAAATAAAAGCGCGGGACATCGATACCCGTGAATGTTACTATACCGGTATGGAACTGACACCGTAAAAGGAGACCCCTGATGTCGTGGCTGGACGAAGCGCGCCGGATCGCCGAACGAAAACAGGCCGAAGCGGAAACGTTTTCGGAATTGCCTCTGTCGTCCGCCGAAGGCCGTGAAAAGCTGAAGAAAAAACTGCGCATGACATATGAAAACGCAACCGAACGCGAAATTGAAAAAGCACTGGACAGCGCGGAGGAAACGTTGCCGCCGGACAGCCGTGAAAAGGACGTCCTGCTGTTCGTGCGCACGAAACTGGAAGACTGACACATGGAAGTTCTGATGGAAAAGCTGGAACAGGCGAAGGCTCTGAAACGGGAGTTCCGTCTGCGCGAGGCGATCGAATATTTTAACGAATGCGCGCAGATTGACCCGAAATGCGTCTTTGCCGCAGCGCAGGCCGGGCTGTGCCATCTTCTGCTGGGCGAAGCCGAATCTGCGGTTCCCTTTCTGGAACAGGCGTTCAATGCTTCGTCCTATGTCGACACAATGGTCGGGGCTTATCTGGCGGCGGCTCTGTCGGCGGCGGATCGGGAGGAGGACGCCGGCGTCGTCCGCAAAAAATGCCTTGAAAATGATCCCGGAACCGAACTGGCGGAAGCCTATATGATGACCGCGGAAATGCTGGCGGAAAAGAAAAGCTTTGAAGACGCCCTCCGGCTGATCGATGTTCTGTCGTCGGTTTTTGCTCAGGACGATTGGTTTAAAGTTCCACGGAATCATTACCGCGTCATCCGTGTGCTGGCTGCGGCCGGCGTTGTGGATGTTGCCGAATTTCTGGCCTTGTCGCTGGCGGAAAAGACGCCCGACGGATGGGAAGGAGAAGCGGCTCTGTCGGCTTTGGCCATTGCGCGGGGCGAATATGCCGAGGCTTACGAACACACACTGAAGGCCATTGAAAAAGGCGGCGCGGCGGATCCTCTTCTGGCCGCTCAGCAACACTGGTTGGCCATTAACAAATAAAGCGAAGACGATGCAGAACGAAATCGAAGACCTGAAAAATGAAATTGCCCGCCTGAACATCCGCCTGGCCGAACAGGAACGGGCCATGAATACCCTGTGCAACCGGAAACGGCTGGCTTTCCTGTCGCCTCTGGCGCTTCCCTTCAAAGCTGTCGGGCGCCGTATGGAAGAGCTGACGTACCGCTCGAAAATCAAGAAAATCCAAGATGTCCGGACGGCTGTTCACATTCACCTGTACTATACGGATCTGGCTCCTGAATTTGTCCGCTATCTTCACAATATCCCGACGCCGTTTGAGCTGTTCGTGACAACGGTCGCCGAAGACACCGAAGCGGTTCGCGCCCTGTTCCGTGATTTTCCGCGCGTCACAGTCATCCGCGTCCCCAACAAAGGCCGCGATATCGGGGCTTTTCTGACGGTTCTGGCACAGATTAACCTTGATTCCTATGATGTTTTAATCAAGCTCCATTCAAAAAAATCGTTGGGTCGGGATACGGACGGAGCCAGATGGCGGCACGAACTCATTGACCCTCTGCTTGGTTCCCGGGCAAAGGCGACGCTTCTGCTGTACAGCTTTAAAAAACGGAAAAAACTCGGCATGGTTGGTGCGCGGCGTCATCTGACGACGCTGGGGATGGAGCAGTACCGCCTGTTCTATGACCTGTGCGAACGTCTTCAGATACAGCCTTACCCTCTTTATTTCAAAGGCACCATGTTTGCCATACGTCCCTCGGCGCTGGAACCGCTGAAAAAGCTGGGACTGACCATGGACGACATGACGGAGACAATGACGCGTTCGGACGGCTATCCGGAACATGCTCTGGAACGTGTTTTTGGTTCCCTGTGCGCCAAAAGTGCTCTGACCGTCAAAGGCATCTGACAACTGTTGACCCGTCCTCGTTATTCCATGACGGCTCTGCGGAGAGACAAGACGGGCTTCCTCTGATGGAGAAAGTGTTCTTCTTGTGCATAAAAGAAGAAAACCTCCTGTACTGACTTTTCATCCGAAATTGCTGGCAAAAACATCTTTCCTGATTTTCTGACCACGGCGGAAAAGCGTGTAACCGTTCTGTTTTCAAAGCTCTTTATACGGACAGTTCCTTTGCTTCATCACGTTTGCGGCAAGCCGAAGCAAAATGCATCCCTCTTATTCCAACGGTCGTTCCCCAATAAAAAAGGCGGGGATTTCTCCCCGCCTTTCTGACTTGAACCAAATTCGTCTTAGAACAGGCTCAGAACGCTCTGAGCGGCCTGAGAAGCCATGCTCAAGGAGTTCGTCGCCAGCTGCTGACGGGTCTGCAGAGCCAACATGTTCGCCGCTTCTTCGTTCATGTCGGCCAAGGTGAGCTTGTCCGAACCCGAAACGAGGTTGTTGATCATGTTGCTCGTGAAGTCTTCACGCGTCGTAACGGTCGCCAGGTTCTGACCGAATTCAGAAGCCTGAGCACGAAGCAGGGACGTCGCCTTTTCAATCTGTGTCAAGGATTTGTCGATGTCTTCGTTGGTCTTCCATTCGTTATCAGCAACCGTCAGGCCGATGCCCTTGGAGTCAAAGGTCACGCCCTTGATTTCCAGGAAGCTGGTACGCGTTTCGTTGAAGTTAACCGTCAGGTCGTCGCCCTTCAGCAGGTTGATGCCTTTGTAAGACGTGTCGTTGACCAGCTGGTCAATCTGCGTCAGAACGCTGTCAAACTGCGTGGCGTACGTTGCGCGGGCGTTGTTACCGTTCGTCGCGGAACCGTTAATGCCAAGCAACTGAGCGGCCTTGCCGGTTTTGTCCGTGATGATGAAGTCATCGCCCTGTTCACCGTAAACGATCAGGTTGCCCTTGTCGTTAAAGTCGGCAAAAACACCGTCAATCGCCACCAGAGCCTTACGGAGGTCTTCCGCCGTCATATCAGCCGTGATCGTAACGGTCGAACCGTTGTCAAAGCCGAGTTTGTCGTTGAAGGAAGATCCCGGGACATCATATTCGGTGACCGTCGGCGTCGGAGCATTTGTACCGGTAACAGCACCGGCCGCCAGATCCGAACCGTCCTTGGCCTGAATGAACAGGTTACCGTCGGTGTCAACACTGGCTTTCACTGTCGCAGCGGCATCTGCATTGATCGCATCCGCAACAGCCTGAGCCGTCTTGTTGCCGGCCGCATCCGTCAGGGTGACCGTCACGCCGCCGACAATGATCTGGTCACTATCAGCCGCACCGGTAATATCCGCTGCGTCAATCGTCAGACCGTCTGCCTTCGTCGCTTCAGAACGAATAACCAGAGACGTGTTGTCCAGCGTCTTGATTTCCATGCGACCGTCGACCAGTTCAGCCGAAACATTTTTACGGCCGATATTTTCGACGATGTCCGCCATGAAATCTTCAACCGTCATGTCAATGCCGACCGTGGACGTCTTCGTCGCCGCATTATAGCTGGCCGCCGTACCGGCAGCCGCCGTCGTGAAGGTGTACTTCTCGCCGTCGACGATGATTTCCAGGTTCTGACCCGCCGCAACGCCCAGATCGGACAATTTCTGCGTCGGGTTCAGGTTGACGTTACCCGTCATTTCCGTCGCATTGCCCAGACGAATCGTGAAGGAATCGCCCGCGGCAATACCGCCGACCGCGTCCAGAACCTTTTGATTCTTGACGTTCGTCGGGTCGAACATAACGGAAGACGTTTTGGAGGATTTGACGTTCATCGTGTCACGGGCGGAGTTCGCGATGGACTTCGCCTGATCAACGAATTTAGTTAAAGAGGTAATACCCTCATCCGCCGTTTCCAGTGTGGAAATAGCCTGCCCGATGCTGTCCATCAGAGCGCTGAGGTCATTTGCGCGGGCTGTCAGGGACTGCGCCGTGAAGTAGTTGGACGGATTGTCCATGGCGCTGTTGACCTTTTTGCCCGTCGACAGACGGTTCTGCGTCGTATCCATCAGCTTCTGCGTGTTCTGCAGGCTGATAAGGTTGGACCGCATGCTGGACGTGAGGGAAATATTACTAATAGCCATGATAGTTACTCCTTACTGGGATTAAATTTAAGGTCCGTTGCCGAACCCGACTATGGAGAAGGCACTTCGGCCAACTTTCATTCCATAGGTAGACTGTAGCACCCTTTTTTGAAGGTTGGCAATAGGCAATTTTTGCCCGGTATTAACACCTTGGTTTCGTTAAGTTTTCATAAACGAATCGCTGATTCGCCTTCGGGCTGTTCCGGCGTTTCGGAAGCATTTTTCCGACACGCCGGAAACATGTCAGAGCCGTTCAAAAACAGACTTTACCGCACGGTCAAGCGTTTCCGCCCCCGTCGTTTCCAGGTCATAGCGGGAACGCACGAGTTCGTAGCCCTTTTCAGCGCACGCCGCCGCCCGGGCAGAATCGGAAATCATCTCAGCGATTTTATCCGCCAGATCCCCCGCATTGCCCTTTTCAAACAAAAGAGCCGCTCCATTGTCCGCGAAAATCTCGGACGGCCCCTCGGCCGTTGACGCGATAACCGGCTTGGAAAACGCCATTGCTTCCAGAAGGACGATCCCAAAAGGTTCAAAATTCGACGGCAGAACAAAAATGTCCAGCGTACTGTAAAAATCCTTCTTGATATCAATCCATCCGACCCGATCGACTTTGTTTTCCAGCCCGCGTTCCCGGATCATGTCCAGTACCTTGCGGTGAAAATCCTCGTACGCCCTGTCCGCCGACCCGGCGATACGCGCCCGGAAGTCAATCCCGCGGCGATCCAGTTCGGACAAAGCCTCCACGAACGTGTCAAACCCCTTCATCGGATCGAACCGTCCCAGCACGCCGATAACCGGCGGTTTGCGGAACGGCGGCACAGGCTCGTACGGTTCGGTCACCTGAATCATATTGGGCACGACGAAAATCCGATCCGCCGGATAACCGGCCGCCATGAAAATCTGGCGCTGGTATTCTGTGATGGAAAAGATGAAATCCGCGTTCAGAATGTGTTTCGTTTTCGGGTTATGCGCTACTGCCACAACCGGAATGTCAAGCATCTTTCCGATCAGACGGAAAAAGCCGAGCGCCTTTTTATAATGCACCAGAATCAAATCCGGACGCGTCGTGCGCACCGCCGTGTACAGTGCCCAGAACGACAGCGGCGAACGTTTGCGGAAAGGCACTTCGATTTTGCGGATATTCGGGATATCAACGGGCACCCGATCCTTCAGCAGGCCGTCCCGGTGCACAAAGTCAAGGACTTCGTACCCTCTGGCCGCCAGCGCTTTTGTATAATCCAGAAAGGCCTGCTCGATGCCGCCCATGATTTTGCCCAGAAAGACGTTTGCTATTTTCATCAGATTTTGACCTTTTCCAAAAAGCGGTAAGCCCGCAGCGCCTTTCCGATTTCTCCCGCCGCCGCCAGCGAAACGACATACCGTTTCCCCCACGTCAGGTCTTTGAGCGAAATGCGCGGCGATATCCGGTTCCATTCCCCGGCAAACGCCGACACAACCTCGGGTCGGCCTCCGCGGACGGCGGCAATGAACACGCCGTAGAGCTGATAACGGGCGGAGTATTCCCGAAAAAGACGGGCGTCCTCCTTTGAAAGCGGGTGAGCGTCAAAGTAATCCAGAAGCCGGTGCGCGACGTCAAACACACTCCGCGCCTTGGCTTCCGTGACCGTGCCGCTCTGAGACTGCGGGAACTGGCGGTGAAAGTAAAACCGGTTTTCAACGGCGGAAACCTTCTTCGCACGTGAAAAAATGACTGAACTGGTGTAATAATCCTCTCCCAGAGGCACCTTCGGAAAGCGGAAGCCGTCAAACAGCGCCCGGCGGTACAGCTTCGACCACGGCATGATGCTGATTTTCTTGCGGCACAACGCCGGGAACGGACGGCAGATCTTTCCGGGTTTCAGTTTTTCACAAGCCGCATAGGGCTCAAGCGTCCCATCCTCGGGAATCCGCCGGTGAGAATGGCAGACCACTTCCGCGCCGGAACGTTCCTGTTCCCGGATCAGGCATTCCAGCGCCTGCGGATGCATCAGGTCGTCGTTGTCCATGAAAACAAAAAATTCGCCCGACGCCTTGTCCAGCGCTGTATTCCGGCCGCCGCTCTGCCCTGAATTCGGCTGTGTGAGAACCTTGAAACGGGGATCCTTCCCGGCATAGGCGTTCAGGATGTCCGGCGACGAATCCGTCGAGCCGTCGTTGACGCACACAACCTCGAAATCCGGATATGTCTGTGCGCACAGGCTGTCCAGAGCGGCAGGAAGATATTTTTCGGCATTGTAGACCGGCATTAAAACGGAAATTTTCGGCATGTCACTTTTTCTTTTTAAAAAAGAGTTTCAGCCGGTTCAGCGTCATCCGCCGCCATGATTTGAAAGGCATCGGCTGTTTCCCGATGACAGCGCATGTTCCGGCGTAGCTTGCGTCCTTATATTTCCGGTTCAGGTAAATCAACTGCCGGTAAAACCGTTCACAGAAATTACCTTTGGACCAATGCTGACATTTCAGCTGAACCGCCGCGGTCAAAGCGCCGAATTCACGCAGAGCATGGATGGAAAAATCTTCGGCGTACAGGTCATAGCTCAGTTTTTCATCAAACCGAAGCCCTGTCGCGTGCACCAGAGAGGAATGAACAATCAGGCACATGCAGTCCACCGTATCGACACGTTCCGGCGCTTCAATGGCCTGCCCCTCAACAAAGGGATCAGATCCGTCCTTGTCCGAACAGACGACCTGCCCCAGGTAAAGGCTTTTCACCCGCTCGCCGAAAAGCGTCTTTTTGACGACCTTCAGACGGCAGCCGATCGGCCCGTAAATCATTCCCGGATCCAAGTGCGCCAGAATCGGGGCGATATCCTCCTTTATCTCGAAATCCTCGTGACAGAAGACGAACCAGGCGTCGTTGTCGTAATCGTAGGTTTCCAGAAACTGGTTGTAGCGGGTCGTGATGAACAGATTGTCGGCGCGGTTGTCAATCGGGCACAGCGTGTGCCCGCTGACATGCGGATTGTTGATGAAGAACCTGTCGTAAAAACCGAAGTCTCGGACGACGGTCACGTACACGAGTCTGGGATTTTCCGACATGGTTCCCTCTCCTTTTCCTGTGCTCAGAAACGGTTTTTCAAATACCATTCCACGGTTTTCACGATACCGGTGTCAAAGTTTTCATCCGCTTTCCAGCCCAGCTCCGTTTCCAGCTTTGTCGCGTCAATCGCATAGCGCATGTCATGGCCCGGGCGGTCTCTGACGAACGTAACAAGTTCGGCATACCGGCCTTTCGTCCGCGGACGTTCACGGTCCAGAATGGAACAGATAGCATCGACAATCTGAAGGTTATTGCGTTCGTTCCGCCCGCCAATGTTATAGGTTTCACCCGAACGGCCCTTGCGGTAAATCAGGTCAATCGCCTTGCAGTGATCCAAAACGTACAGCCAGTCGCGGATATTCTTGCCGTTGCCGTAAATGGGAATGTTCTCGCCGGCCATGCATTTACGGATAATGGTCGGAATCAGCTTTTCGTCATGCTGCTTCGGGCCATAGTTGTTGGAACAGTTCGACGTCGTTACGTTCATGCCGTACGTGTGGAAATACGAACGCACGACCATGTCCGAGCTGGCTTTTGACGCGGAATACGGCGAATTCGGCGCGTAAGGAGTCGTTTCCGTGAACAGACCCGTTTCGCCCAGAGTCCCGTAAACCTCGTCGGTCGAAATATGGTGGAAGCGGCATTTTTCATAGCCGGGCTTGACTTTTCCCGGGCCGTCCATCCAATGGCGGCGCGCCGTTTCCAGAAGGTTGAACGTCCCCATGACATTTGTTTTGATGAAAATCTCGGGCCCTGTGATGGAATTATCGACATGGCTTTCCGCCGCGAAGTGGATGACGCCGCGAATGTCGTGTTCGGCAAAGATTTTTTCAATCAGCGCCTTGTCCGTAATATCGCCCTTGATGAACGTATAGCGCGGGTGCCCCTGGACTTCCTTCAGGTTCCGCTCATCCGCGGCGTACGTCATTTTGTCCAGATTGACGACGTGGACGTCCGGGTTGGCTTCAATGAAATAGGGGACGAAATTGGAACCGATAAAACCGGCCCCGCCCGTAACTAGAATTTTTTCAGACATTTTTCCAAGCTCTCCTGCCAATGAGGGATCGTCATCCCGAAAGTGTTTTTGAATTTTGACTTGTCCAGAACCGAATAAAACGGACGTTTCGCTTTTGCCGGATACTGATCCGAAGGAATCGGAACGACGCGGCATTTCAATCCGGACAGACGCATGATTTCATGCGCCAGATCGTACCAGCTGGCGACGCCTTCGTTTGAATAATGATAGATTTCCCGGACGCCGTCCTTCATCTGCGGCACAAGAGCGGCAATCGCCGCGGCCAAGTCTTCGGCGCACGTCGGCGTACCGATCTGGTCACAGACAACGTTCAGGCTTTCCTTTTCAGCCCCCAGCCGGCGCATCGTCTTTACAAAGTTGCTGCCATAGGGGCTGTACAGCCACGCCGTCCGCAGGATGACGCACGACGATGCCAGATCCATCACGCCGGTTTCGCCGTCGCGTTTCGTCTGGCCGTAAACACTCTGAGGATTGGGTTTGTCCGTTTCGTTATAGGGACGGAAATTCGTCCCGTCAAAAACGTAATCCGTTGACAGATGGATGATTTTCGCCCCGGTCTTCGCCAGGTTCATCGGCCCGGCGACATTAACGTTATAACAGGCCGCGATGTCATCTTCGGCCTTGTCCACCGCCGTATAGGCGGCGCAGTTGATGATCGTGTCAACGCCGCGTTCCTCAACAAACGTTCGGACGGCCTTTTCGTCCGTAATATCCAGTATCGGCAGATCCGCAAACAGCGCATCGGGCAACCGTGCCTTCAGCTCCGTTCCCAACTGCCCGTTCGCACCCGTAACTAAAAGCATTCCTTGAACCTCGGTAAAATTTTATCCTTGTCGGAAACACACGCGCTTTCCACAGGAACGCGCCAGTCAATGTTCAGATCGGGATCGGCATACGAAATGCCGCCTTCCGATTCCTTATTATAGAAATTGTCGCACTTGTAAGCGAAAACAGCCGTTTCCGACAGGACGGAAAAGCCGTGGGCGAAACCGCGGGGGATGAAAAGCTGACGATTGTTTGCGGCGCTCAGCTCGACCGCGACATGCTTTCCGAAAGTCGCCGAGCCTTCGCGCAGATCAACCGCGACGTCCAGCACCGTGCCTTCAAGGACGCGAACCAGTTTGGCCTGGGCGTGCTCCCCTTTCTGAAAGTGCAGGCCGCGAATGACGCCGTACGAGGATTTCGACTGGTTATCCTGAACGAAAACAGCGTCAATTCCGGCTTCCCTGAAAACCTGTTCGTTGTAGGTTTCAAAGAAATAGCCGCGCGCGTCCGTAAAAACGCGGGGCTCAAAAACGACGACCCCCTGAATGTCTGTCTGAATAAAAGGCATATGTCCAATCCTATCCTAAATTTCCGGCGTGCAGATTTCGCCTTCCGCCAGCTTCATCAGATACTGGCCGTAACCGGTTTTGATCATGACCTGCGCCTGCTCCTTCAGCTGTTCGCGCGAAATAAAGCCCTTCACAAAGGCAATTTCTTCCAGGCAGGCGATTTTAATCCCCTTGCGTTTTTCAATGGCCTCGACATACGAACTGGCCTGTATCAGGCTGTCATGAGTCCCCGTGTCGAACCAGTCGATATCACGACTGAAAACGTTGACCTTCAGTTTGCCGCGGCGCAGATATTCGCGGTTCACATCGGTGATTTCGTATTCGCCGCGAGCCGAAGGCTTCAGGTTCTTCGCGATCTCGACAACGCTGTTGTCATAGAAATACAACCCCGGCACAGCATAATTTGATTTCGGATGCTCCGGCTTTTCCTCAATGCTGACCGCGCGGCAGTCCGCGTCAAATTCAACGACGCCGTAACGTTCGGGATCATGGACGTAACATCCGAAGACGACGGCTCCGTCCTTTATTTCCGCTGCCTTTTCAAGCTGTTCCGTCAAGGCATGGCCGTGGAAGATGTTGTCCCCCAGCACCAGAGCCGCCGTATCGCCGCCAATGAAATCCGCGCCAATGACAAAGGCCTGTGCCAACCCGTTCGGAACGGCTTGTTCGGCATAGGAAATGTTCATCCCCAGATGAGATCCGTCGCCGAACAGTCGCCGGAATCCCGGCAGATCAGTCGGCGTCGAAATGACCAGCACCTCTCGAATTCCCGCCCGCATCAGCAGGGACATCGGATAATACACCATCGGTTTGTCGTAAATGGGAATCATCTGTTTTGACAGGGCGATCGTCGCGGGATAAAGGCGCGTTCCCGATCCGCCGGCAAGAATAATACCTTTCATAAAATGCGCATCCTTATGCAAATCCAGAAAACTGTTATCACCCTAACACAACGGAACGGGAAACAAAATCCATTTTTACATTTCCTCCGGCGGTCTTTTGCGGCGCCTTTCTTTTCAAGGGTCGCGCCCCCGGAAAAAAGCGTCGGGGGGTGTTTTCCCCGCCGCACACAAAGCACGCATAAATATGTGTCGGTGCCCGCCTGTCCGGCCGCCGGCGTGCTTCTCCGGTTGAAAACAGGGCGCTCAATCTCCAGAGGTTTTATATTACCTTACGTGCCATTTTCATCTATTATTTGAAAATATTCCGGAATTTACGACCGACTCTGACTTTGAAAGGATTCACCGGATTTTACGGAAACAGCCGGTTGAATATAATCCGCATATAAACGCCGGAGCGGACTTTGTCTTTCAGCGGACGGCCGCGCGGAAAAACGGCCGGTTCAGAAAAAAATGGAGCGATTTCCGGCGGCTTTCCGCCATTCAGCATCGCAGGGGGGGA
>USCC01000025.1 GCA_900553035.1 uncultured Rhodospirillaceae bacterium
GAAATGCCGCAATGTGCAAGGGTTTTTATGAACAGGGGTTCAACGTCGCCGTAGCCGATTCCCGGACAGCTTCTATAAACGGAAGAAATTCGGCAGTGACTTTTTCATAAACATCTTTCTTAAAGGCAACAATCATGCCCGGAACCTGTTCCGCCGGCACCCATTTCCACTCGTTGAATTCCGGATGGGGGCGGTTAAGGTCGATTTCGCTTTCATCTCCTTCAAACATGAACAGAAACCATTTCTGCGTCTGTCCGGCGTAGGATCTTTTCTTCTCGCTCACAAAATGGACATCTTCCGGAAAATCATAGGAATACCAGTTCAGGCTTTCCGCCATCAGAGAAACCGAACGCATACCCGTTTCCTCATAAAGTTCACGGATGGCCGCATCATACGGCGTTTCCCCGCGGTCAATACCTCCCTGCGGCATCTGCCATGCCTTATCGCGTGTATCCCTGCGGTGCGCCATGAAAACATCGCCGCGGTCGTTCAAAACCATCAGCCCGACATTCGGGCGGTAGGATTTTTCCTTTGTCATTTTCTTTTACCCAACGATTCTTTCGCATAGTAGGACAACGGGACAAACGTGATTTCGGGCAGATCGTCGTCTTCGGCGGGCGTGAAGGAGTTCATCCATTCCAGAAGGGTCAGAAGCACAATCGGCGCTGTTTCCGCGCGGATAAAAGCCGATCCTTTCTGCAAGGCGATCTGGCGCGCTTCCTCAAGCCGGGCTCGGATCGCCGAGCGGTAGAAATTGTTCATGATATGGACATCGGGGCGTATCGTCCCCGGAAAAACAGGCATTTCCGGGTCGTCCGTACCGCTGATGTAAATCAGGCCGCGGTCGTTGATTTCCTGCACAAATGATTTCATCTGCTGTCCCGCATATGAAAATGTTTCTCCGGACGTGGCCGTCATTCCGATGTATGCGACGTTCCGGCCCAGCGTTTTGTGCAGTCTTTTGCGGTTTTCCTGTTCGGGAAGGCCCGCCACAAGTCCCAGAGGCCCCGGATCCGTGCTCGGGAACAGCCCGCGCTGCATCGGCAGATCCAAAAGGGTCTCATGTCCGGATCGCCGCGCTTCCGCAACATAGTTACCCAGCTGTTCCGAATAGGGGCTGAATGACAACGAGACTTCCTGAGGAAGGGCGTATATGGCCGCGTTTGTCGTGTTCTGCCGCTTGCCCAGCCCCGAAATCATGACCGCGATGTAAGGCGTCTGCGGCCGAGAGTCGAACGACCGGCTGTAGGCCTGGAAGGCTGTTTCTCCGTTTTTCTTTTTGACCGGAATATTGCCGTAACGCGACGCTGTCTGAAGCTCCGGCAACGGTTCAATGATGTGAAGCGGGATGCTTCCCTTGCTTTGCGTATTCTTGATGGCGCTGAAATTCGGCAGAGAAGTCATCAGCGTATCCTGAATCAGATCCGGTTTCGGCAGAGGCGCCCGCCGGACAGCAAATTCATCCTTGACGTCAATGACGCGTTCGGGCTCTTTCGGCGCGGCGGAAGGCTTCGGAGCCATGGGCAGATCGTCGTTTTCTTCCATGGCCGCACTGTCCTTGATTTCCTTCTGCGCCGGATAGTTCAGCATGGCCGACTCGACCGTTTCCTTCAGGGATTTCTTCCCCTTCAGTTTGCTTTCCGGTCCCTGCATGCTTTTGGCCAGCGCTTCGGCCAGAGAGGAGGAGGAGTCTTCCTCCTTTTGCGGCGGCGGCGTCTGCGTCTTCCGCGGCGGCTGAGGTTCAAGGAGAGCTGTTTTTTCGGCCGGTGCCTGTTGTTCCCTGATGTCGAAAACAACAAAGGGCGCCCGACTGTTCATAAACGTCCGGTAGGACGCGTACCCGAGGCCGCCGAGAGAGGCCAGAAAAAAAAGCAGGATGAAATAAAACGCCCGTTTCCCCTTCACCGTGCGTTTCTGCACGGTAAACGGCGACACGTCGGGCGTTTTGTTCGGTTCCATCAATCCGTCCTATCTCGAATGGTAAATGCCCATGGCCTTGACGATATCAATCGCACGATCCAGCTGATAGTCCTCGATTTTCTTTTCTTCTCTGGGCTTTTCGTCGAACGGATCAGGCTCTTTGGTTTTGCCGCCTTTTTTACCTTTGGCCTTTGCCTTGTCCTTTTCGTCCTGTTTGGCCAGAGCATTCGGCAAAGCGGCTTCGGCAAAATCGTCTGAACGCTGAGCAAAATATTCGACATGTCCGGGTTGGATTTCGATGTCGGGTTCAATGCCTTTGGCCTGAATCGAGCGGCCGGAGGGCGTGTAATACCGCGCGGTTGTCAGACGGATGGCGCCCAGTCCCGTCACCGGAATGACGGTCTGAACCGACCCCTTGCCGAACGAACGTGTTCCGACGACGACAGCGCGCTTGTGATCTTGAAGCGCACCGGCAACAATTTCGGCCGCCGAAGCGGAGCCTTCGTTAATCAGGACGACGATCGGCATGTTTTTCGTAATGTCGCCCTTTGTGGCGCTGTAACGTTGCATTTCTTCGGGTCGGCGGGGACGCGTCGACACGATTTCGCCTTCATCCATGAACAGATCGGCGACGGAAACCGCCTGATCCAGCAGTCCGCCCGGGTTGTTGCGCAGGTCCAGCACGTATCCGGACAGATTGTCCTTATGATCCTTCTGAATTTTCGCGACGGCTTTTTTAACATCCTGTGTTGTGGCTTCACTGAACGACGAAATGCGGATGTAGCCGACGGTTCCCTTATCTTCGCTTCGTACAGAACGGATTTTAATGACGGCTCGGCTGAGGGTTACGTCAAAGGGATCCTTGCCCTTGCGGCGGACGGTCAGCTTGACTTTGCTGTTGACGGGGCCGCGCATCTTGTCGACGGCCTCGGTCAGGGTCTGACCCAGAACGGCCGTGCCGTCAATATGCGTGATGTAGTCCCCCGCCTTGATTCCCGCTTTATGCGCCGGCGTGTCGTCAATGGGGGAGATGACCTTGATCCATCCGTTGTCCATGGTGACTTCAATACCCAGGCCGCCGAATTCGCCCTTTGTCTGTTCCTGCATGTCCTTGAACGTGTCCGCGTCCAGATAGGACGAGTGCGGATCCAGTGAGGAAAGCATGCCGTTGATGGCGTATTCGATCAGCTTGTCTTCCGAGACTTCCTCGACATAATCCGTCCGGGCGCGTTTGAACGTTTCGCTGAAAACGTTCAGGTACTGGTACACCGAGACGTTTTCGTCGCTTTTTTTCGCGGTGGCCTTGGCCTTTTCCTTTGCCTCCGAAACGCCGGAGGAGCACACCAGAGCAAGAATCAATAAAAACTTTAACCCGAAGCTTTTCATGGACGCTATCCTTTATTTTTTCCCGGCGCCAGCCACGCGGCCGGATTGATCGGCTGCCCGTTGCGGCGCAATTCAATATATAACGTCGGATTTGATTCCGCCACCATTATTCCGACCGGCTCTCCGGCCAGCAGAGACTGCCCCACCGACGTGTCCAGCCGCCCGATGCCGGCCAGAAGGGTATGATATCCGTCTCCGTGTTCAATAATCAAGAGTTCTCCGTATCCGCGGAAAGGCCCGGCGAACAGCACGGTCCCGTCATACGGTGAAATAACCTGGGCATTCGGCCGCGTGCGCATGACGATGCCTTTGGAGGTAACCCCGCTTTCGGTCGGGTCTCCGTACTGTTTGATGACATTCCCCTTGACGGGATAGGGGATGTTTCCCCGGGCGGCCATGAAAGCGCCTGCGGCCACGCCCTTATCCGGCCGGAGCTTTTTCTGCCGGCGGCTTTCCGCGTCCAGCCGGGTCAGAAGGTCTTTGAGGTCTCCGGCCTGTTTGGCCAGAGAGGCGGCTTTTTCCTTAGCTCGTGCGCTTTCACTGGAAAACGCGGTCTGAAGCTGTGATTTTTTCCGGATCAGCTCGTTCATGCGGCGGTGTTTCTCCTCCAGCCGCTTGGCCATTGTTTTTATCTGGGCATACTGAGCGCGGATGGCGGTCGTGAGGCTGGCCAGCTTTGTCAGATCTCTGCGCAGACCTTCGGTGGAATATTCCAGACGGGGAACGGCTTCCCGCAGGAGCAGGGCGCTCCGTAGCGTATCTTGTGGGGGCAGAGGCTGAGCCAGAAGGGCTTCCGTCGGTTTCCACGCCAGATTTTGAAGCGCGGCCAGAACCTTGACCCTCTGTTCGCGTCGTCGTTCCAAGCGGCCTTTCATTGCGGCCTGTTGCATTTCCAGCTCATGCAGTTTCTGTTCCAGACGGTTGAGGCTTTCCTCCTGATTCTGAATCGAACCGGCCGCCGAAACCATCCGCCGCCGGACGCTGAGGATTTCCTTCTGAACCTCCTGGGCTTTTTCGCGCAGTTTCCGATGTTCGGATTCCGCGGCCTTAATCTGGCGCGTGACGCGGGAAAGCTCTGATTTTGCCGAGTCGGGCGTTTCCAGGGCGGCCCGGACAAAAGACGGCGACAGCATCCCCGCCATGAAAAGCAGGGCAAAAGCCGCCGTCGTCTTTTTAGGGGCCATTCGGCGTCAGTCCGTTACAAGAAGCGATTTTCCCGTCATTTCTGCCGGCTGAGGCAGCTTCAGGAGCTGAAGCAGAGTCGGCGCCAGATCTGCCAGGCGTCCGCCGTCCCGCAGCTTCATATCGGCAGGAGCGTTGAACAGAACGACCGGAACCGGCAACGTCGTATGCGCCGTATAGGGGCCGTGGGTCTTTTCGTCAACCATAAGCTCACAGTTGCCGTGATCCGCCGTAACCAGCATAACGCCGCCGGCGCGTTTGATTGCGTCTTCCAGACGGCCCAGGCATTTATCAACGGCTTCCGCTGCTTTGACGGCGGCTTCCATGATGCCGGTATGCCCGACCATGTCGCCGTTGGCATAATTGACGATGATGACATCAAACTTGCCCGCATCAATCGCGTCAACCAGCGCGTCCGTGACTTTGTAGGCGGACATTTCCGGCTGCAGGTCGTAGGTTGCGACTTTCGGGCTGGGAATGAGGATACGGTCTTCGCCTTCAAACAGGCGTTCTTCGCCGCCGTTGAAGAAGAATGTGACGTGCGCGTATTTTTCCGTTTCCGCAATACGCAGTTGCGTCAGGCCGGCCTTCGAGACGACTTCGCCGAAAATGTTGGAAAGCTGCTCGGGCGGAAAGATCGGTTTGACAAAACGGTCATGGTCGACCGAATACTGGGTCATACCGACAACAGCGGCAAATTTAACGGTTTTCGGGCGTTCAAACTTGTCAAACTGCGGATCCGCCAGCGCGTACATGATTTCGCGGGCGCGGTCGGAACGGAAGTTCGCGAACAAAAGCGCGTCGCCGTCTTTCATTCCCGCATAATCACCGACAACTGCCGGAATGACGAATTCGTCGAATTTCTTTTCCCTGTAGGAGGCTTCAACGGCGGCTTCGGCCGACGGCGCCCGGTTGCCTTCCCCAAGCATGAGAGCGTTATAGGCCAGCTGGACACGTTCCCAGCGGTTGTCGCGATCCATGGCATAGTAACGGCCCGCCAGAGTTACAATTCGGACATTTTTCATCCCGGCCGTTTTCTTTTCAAAATCCTTGATATAGCCGAGCGCCGAATCGGGCGGCACGTCGCGGCCGTCCAGAAACGCGTGAACGTCGACGGGAATGCCTTCCCCGCTCAGAATCCCGGCCAGGGCGATGATGTGATTCATGTGGGAATGGACGCCGCCCGGGGACATCAGGCCCATCAGATGGCAGGTTCCCTTTGATTTTTTCAGCGCGTCAATCAGTTCGACGACGGCGGGTCGTTTTGCCAGAGAACCGTCCGCGACGGCCTGGTCGATTTTCGGCAAATCCTGCATAACGACACGTCCCGCGCCGATATTCATGTGTCCGACTTCGGAATTGCCCATCTGACCGGCCGGAAGACCGACGTCCAGACCTGATGTCGCGATCAGGGTATGCGGACAGTCCTTAACCAAAGCGTGCCAGTTCGGCGTATTACCGGTTTCAATAGCGTTGTTTTCCTTGCTTTCGCGGTATCCCCAGCCGTCAAGGATGCACAGCATAACGGGACGGGGTCTTTTGGTTTCTTCGGTCACGGTCGTTCTCCAGTTTATAAAGAATCAAATTTATGTGGCGACTATAATACAAAACGCGAAGGGATGCATCCTATAAAATGATATAGGAAGCGCGCCTTTTCTGTCTTTTCGGGAGAAGAAGAGAAGCCTTCTTTGCTGAGGGGCGCGGCGTTGGTTCAGATCCGTTTCCGGCGGCGGATATTCCGGGACGGAGGGGCGGCAAAACCGGATTCAGGGCCGAGCCGTAGCGGAAAGGCCGGGAAGAGAAAGGCATTCTGTCTAAATGTCGGAAGGCTCCTTTGTTATTCCGGCAGTATTCTAAGGAATTTAAATAAGGGAATATTGACAAAAAACAGGATTGAGTTATACTGCCTTCATAAAGTTACGCGAACCGGCGCGAGGCATATTTTCCGGTTTTTCAGGATTCAGGAGAAAACAGATGGCTGTTGAAATTGACATTGCCGGGAAACAGGGGAGATCCCCTTCCGCCCTTTTGAACAAATATCTGAACAGGGTTGTCGCTGTGACCGCGTCTTCTCCGAAATCGGCGGCAAAAGCGGCCACGAAGGACGTTTTCGAAGCGTATAAATCGGATTTGTCGGAGCTGAGCGACCAGGAGAGGGTAAAGGCCGTGGTTGGAATCGCCCGAGCCGAACAGCCTTACGGTCTGAAAGACAGGCTGGGGTATGACTCGGACGCTCTTTTTGTCACGGATCGGAAAACCGCGCTGAAGGCGGGCATCCTCAAATCCGCGGTCGTTCTGGCGGGGGCGGCGGCATCGGTGGTGAATTACCAGCACGGCAATATGTTCGGCGCCGGCGTTTTTGCGGCGTTATCTCTGGGAAATGCGGACGGAGCCTTTAAAAAAGTCGTCGGGTCGTTCATGGCTCCCAAGACGCCTGAAGACAGAAAACGCGCACAGGATTATGCCGACGTCAGACATGCGCGTTATGCCCTTGACCTGCTGGAACAACACTTGAAAAAGGAAAAGGAAGACAAACTGTTCATGGGGACATACACGGCTTCCCGGATGCAGGGACGGTAAGTTTTTTTCATCTTTGTGAAACGCCGGTTTGTCCGGCGTTTTTTTGTGTACGGAGACTCCCGGGAATCAAAAAAGCAAAAAATCCGCAGAATGATTTTGCCTCCCTTTTTTTGAGGGCTTCTGCTGTTTTGGGAGCCGGAAAAGCGCAGAACCCCGAAAAGAACGATTCATATTTTGCTCAATGCTTTTCAAACACCTGAACGATCGCTGAAAGGGGGAGGGCAAAGCTGAATTTTTGGGATAAGAAGCGGAACGCAGGCTCTGTAAAAAAGATGCTATGCAAAAAACGCGCGGAGCTCACGTCATCTCATCCGTTTTCTTTGAAAGCTTGGCAAGCCGCAACTTCCGGATGCCGATACTCCCGCCGTTGAGTTTCAGAAGTACGCTGCCATAGAAGATGCTATGCAAAAGACGCGCGGAGCTCACATCATCTCATCCGCCTTCTTTGAAAGCTTGGCAAGCCGGCAACTTCCGGACGCCGGTAGTCCCGCCGTTAAGTTTCAGAAGCGCGGTACTCTAGAAGATGCTATGCAAAAGACGCGCGGAGCTCACATCATCTCATCCGTTTTCTTTGAAAGCCCGCCAAGCCGCAACTTCCGGACGCCGGCTGTTGAATTTCGGGGGCATGGCTCATAAAAACGCTTTGCAGAGATTCGAGGCGCTGTTCCCATAGAGGCCGGAGGGCTTGGCTTTTGATGCGGAACGCTTCGTCTTTTAATAAATTCCCGTCTCATCAGACGCGATGATACGGGTGCCCGTCCAAAATCGTCCGGGCCCGGTAAATCTGTTCGGTCAGCATCACCCGCGCCAGCATATGCGGCCACGTCATGGCTCCGAATGCCAGAAGCATATCCGCCCGCCGGCGGATGCCGTCTCCATGCCCGTCCGCGCCCCCGATCAGAAAAGCCGCTGCCGGACAGCCGCTGTCCTGCCATTTCCCCATCTGCCGGGCAAATTCCGCCGAACCCGGCGTCCGCCCCCTTTCATCCAGAGCAATAATAACAGCACCCGGCGGAACCGCGGAAAGGAGCATTTCTCCTTCCCGCTGTTTCCGTTCCTCAACAGTCCCCGGTTTTTTATCTTCAAATTCCCGGATCGTTATTTTCCAACGTGTCTGCCGGACGTATCGGTTTATCAGATCCAGCTCCGGACCCGGCTTCTGGCGGCCGATCGCCGCGATCACAATGTCCATTACTTCGCTTTGCGCGGCGTTTCTTCGCCCCACAGTTCTTCAATACAGTACAGTTCGCGCGTTTCCGGATGGAAAACATGAACGATGACATCCCCGGCGTCCACAATAACCCAGTCGCCGACATCGCCGCCTTCCAGAGTGGCCGGGACGCCCGTTTTCTTTAACCGCAACTGAACCTGCTCGGCCAGAGCCGTCACATGGCGCGGCGCTCGTCCGGTTGCGACAACCAGATAATCGGCCAGCGCCGTTTTGCCCGACAGATCCAGGATAACAATGTCTTCCGCCTTTCCGGCCGAAAGCGTCTTTTCAATCAGTTCGACCATTTTTTTCGCGGCGGCGTTTTCCGTGTGCTTCGCCGTTTTTTTCAGGAGTTTTTCATTCTTCTCCTGCGCCTTCAAAAGCTTTTTGACGGTCTTTTTAACGGTTTTTCGGATTTCTTTTTTCGTCGCCTTTTCAACTTTCTTTTCGGCTTTGGCGCTGTCGGCTCGTGTGGTCTTTTTCGCGGGTTTTTCAGCCGCCGTTTTCTTTGCTGCGTTCACTTTCTTCTCCTGTTAAAAACAATCCCCTGCGCCGGATTTCCGTCGATGATGCCGGATGCCGCCGGATCGGAAGGAAAACCCACGCCGGCGGCCGCATCCGTGCCAGCTTCTTCGCCGCGCCCGGATTCTGCCTGTACAGGCGGAACATACGACCCGCCTTTCCGTGAAGGGCTTTCAAAGTATAATTTTTTCTGGCAAAAACAGCAATGGGGACAATTCGGATGATATCCTTCCAGCGATGCCACCGATGGAAATCCGCCAGATTGTCCGCTCCCATCAGCCAGACAAAATGCGTCTGCGGATGCATTTCCCGCAGCTTTTCGAGCGTATCAGCCGTATAGCGCGTTCCGATTTCCGATTCGACCGAGCTGATGCGGATGCGCGGATGATTCGCCGTCCGTTCGGCCGATTCCAGACGCCGGGAAAACGCCGCCATGTCCGCGTTCGTTTCCTTCAGCGGGTTGAGCGGCGAAACCAGCCACCATACTTCGTCCAGCCCCAGAAGCCGAAGCGCCTGCAGGCTGATATACCGATGGCCGTCATGGGCCGGATTGAACGACCCCCCCAGAAGGCCGATTTTTTTATGGGCGAATCTGTCCGTCACCGCGCACCTGATATTTGAACGTGGTCAGCTGTTCCAGACCGATCGGACCGCGCGCATGAAAGCGCCCGGTCGCAATACCGATTTCCGCGCCCATGCCGAATTCGCCGCCGTCACAAAATTGCGTCGACGCGTTGTGCATGACAACCGCGCTGTCAACCCGGTTCAGAAATTCGGCCGCCGCCGCCGCGTCTTCGGTCAGAATCGATTCCGTATGATGCGAACTGTGGCGAGCAATATGTTCAACGGCGCCGTCCAGATTGTCGACAACCCGGACGGAAATGATCGCATCCAGGTATTCCGTGTCCCAGTCTTCTTCAACAGCCGGCCGAACCCGGGAATCCAACGCCCGCACCTTTGCATCGCCGCGGACTTCACATCCCCGGGAAATCAGATCTTCCAGAAGAACCGGCAGATAAGCCGCCGCAACAGAGTCGTCAATCAAAAGCGTTTCCGTTGAATTACAGGTTCCGGTGCGGCGGAGCTTCGCATTTATGACAACACGCCGTGCCTTTTCCAAATCGGCGCCCGCATGCACATATGTGTGACAGATACCGTTCAGATGCTTGAACAGGGGAATGCGGCTTTCTTCCGTAATGCGCTGAATCAGCGACTTGCCGCCCCGGGGAACGATGACGTCAATGTATTCGTCCAGCTTCAGCATCTCGCCGACAGCCGCGCGGTCCGCGGTCGGGACGGACTGGATGCATGTTTCCGGAAGACCGGCTTCGCGCAGTCCGGAATGCATGATCTTCGCAATTGCTGCCGAAGAATGGAAACTGTCCGACCCACCGCGCAGAATGACCGCGTTTCCGGATTTGAAACACAAAGCTCCGGCATCTGCCGTCACATTCGGACGGCTTTCGTAAATGACGCCGATGACGCCCAGAGGAACACTCACACGGGAAATACGCAGGCCGTTCGGACGCGTCCATTCCGCCAGAACGCGGCCCGCCGGGTCGGGCAGAGCTGCAATGTCCTCCAGTCCCCGAGTCATGGATTCAATGCGTTCCGGCGTCAGAAGAAGACGGTCGCGCATGGCATTTGATGTGCCGGACGGCAGCGCCTTCATATCCTTTTCATTGGCGGCCAGAAGAGCCGGGATGGATTCTCTCATTTTTTGTGCCGCTGCAAGCAGAGCCGCGTTTTTCCGTTCTGTCGGCGCGGTCGCCAGACAACGCGCGGCTTCCTTTGCCTGCTGTCCCAAAGAACGCATCAGTTCCTTCATGTCGGTTTCCCTCTCTGTCAAATCACGCCGGGCGTTTTTCCGTAACCATATCGTCGCGATGGACGATTTCATCCTGTCCATGATAGCCCAGAAGCGCCTCAATCTCGTCGCTGTGCCGTCCGGCAATCAGTCGGGCGTCGTGCGCATTGTACGCCGTCAGCCCCTTGCCGAGAAGGACACCGTTTTCATCTTCCAGAATAACGGCGTCGCCGCGGCCGAAATTACCCTTGACGGCTTTTATTCCCGCCGGCAGGAGACTTTTCCCCCCGGCCAGAGCCCGAGCCGCGCCCGCGTCCAGAACCAGAGTCCCGCGCGGCTTGATTGATCCGGCAATCCAGGCTTTGCGCGCGGAAACCGGCGTCTTGTCGGCCAGAAACCACGTACATTCCCCTGTCGCGGCCATGCGCGAAATCGGATGAAGCTCTTTGCCCAGTGCGATAGCCATACCGCATCCCGCTTCCATGCAGATCCGCGCGGCCATCAGCTTTGTCGCCATGCCGCCTGTGCCGACGGCGCTTCCCGCCCCCCCGGCCATTGCCTCAATTTCCGGAGTCAGTTTTTCAACGACGGGAACCAGTTCGGCGTCCGGATTTTTGCGCGGATCCGCCGTGTAAAGCCCTTTGATATCGGAAAAAATGATCAGGGCATCCGCGCTGGCCATCTGAGCGACTCGGGCCGCCAGACGGTCGTTGTCGCCGACTTTGATTTCCGAAGTGGCAACCGTGTCGTTTTCATTGATGACCGGAATTGTCCCGATGTCCAGAAGCGTATTCAGCGTATTGCGCGCGTTCAGATAACGCTTCCTGTCTTCCGAATCGTCCAGAGTCAGGAGAATCTGCGCCACCCTCAGACCGCGTTCGGCCAGGACTTCCTGATAATAGTGCGCCAGCCGGATCTGCCCGACGGCGGCGGCGGCCTGCTTTTGCGGCAGGGGGAGCTTTCCAGAGGGCAGCCCAAGAGCGCGCCGTCCGACAGCCACTGCGCCGGAGGTCACGATAATGATGTCTTGTCCGCGTTCCCGCGCGGCCAGAATATCGTCCGCCAGCGCGTTCAGCCACGTGTTCTTTACCCGACCGGTCGATTCGTCAACCAGAAGAGAGGAGCCGATTTTCAAAACAAGCCGTTTGGCTCGATCCAGAGGCGTCTTAGTCGTCATTGTCGTCGAAGATCTCCGCACTTTCGGGGGTGTTGCGCACCCGGCGCGTTTCCAGAACGTAAGGCAGAAGCTTCCGCAGGACGTCCTTCGTCCCTTCATGAGACACGGCAGACATTATCATCGGCTTGCGGCGGCACGCTTTCTGCAGGGCTTTGACTTTTTCGGCCGTGTCTTCGGGCGTCAGGGCGTCGATTTTGTTCAGGACGACCAGCTCGGGTTTTTCCTGAAGCTTCCTGCTGTAAAGCTTTAATTCCCGGCGGATGGCTTTGTAGCGTCCGGCCACATCCTCTTCGGTTCCGTCAATGATGTGCAGAAGGATGGCGCAGCGTTCGACATGGCGCAGGAATTTGTCGCCCAGGCCGATTCCTTCGTGAGCGCCTTCAATAATGCCCGGAATATCCGCAATCAGCATTTCGTCGTCGTCAATGCGCGCGATGCCCAGATTCGGATGCAACGTCGTGAACGGGTAATCCGCGATTTTCGGGCGCGCCGCGGTCACGGCGGACAAAAAGGTCGATTTCCCCGCGTTCGGAAATCCCAGAAGGCCGACGTCTGCAATGATTTTCAGACGGAGCCACACCCACATTTCCTCCCCGGGCCAGCCCGGATCGGCGCGGCGCGGTGCCTGGTTCGTCGAGGATTTATACATGGCGTTGCCAAACCCGCCGTCCCCGCCTTTGGCGATCGTAAAACGTTCGTAGGGAACCGTCATATCCTTGATGACCGTTTCCCCGTCGTCTGCGACGATTTCGGTGCCGACGGGGACTTTGATGATCAGGTTCTGCCCTTTGGCGCCGGTGCAGTCGCGTCCGGCACCGTCGCGGCCTTTCTCGGCTTTGAAATGCTGTCGATAGCGGAAATCAATCAGCGTGTTCAGGTTCGGGACGGCTTCAAATATTACGTCGCCGCCGCGTCCGCCGTTGCCGCCGTTCGGTCCGCCGAATTCAATGTACTTTTCCCGGCGGAAGGCAACACATCCGTTGCCGCCGTCGCCCGACTTGATGAATATTTTGGCCTGATCAAGAAATTTCATGAAACACCGGTTGTCTGTTGGAAGTGATTATAACAAAGGCCGGCGGTCTTTTACAGATAACACAAAGGGGAATGGCAAACCATCCCCCTTGAGAATGAAAACATCCGGCATAAGGCTTAGACGACGGAAACGTAAACCCGGTCGTCCGTCTTGCGCGTGAATTCAACGCGTCCTTCGACTTTGGCGTAAAGCGTATGATCGCGGCCGACGCCGACGTTTGCCCCCGCACGATATTTCGTACCGCGCTGACGGATAATGATGTTTCCGGGAATGACGGCCTGGCCGCCGGATTTCTTGACGCCCAGACGACGGCCTTCAGAGTCGCGTCCGTTCCGTGTGCTGCCGCCTGCTTTTTTATGAGCCATAGTTTATCTCCTTAACCCGAAATTAGCCGGCAATGTCGGTAATTTTTACAATGGAAATATGCTGACGATGGCCGTTTTTACGGCGGTAGCCGTGGCGGCGTTTCTTTTTGAACACCAGTACGGTATCGTCACGTGTCTGCTTCACGACCGTTGCGGAAACTTTCGCGCCTGCAACGGAAGGAGCGCCGATCTTTTCTCCGACGGCAAGCACGTCGTCAAACGTCACCGTAGAGCCGACGTCTGCGTCCAGCTTTTCAACGATGATCACATCGTCTTTCGCGACCTTGTACTGCTTGCCGCCTGTCTTGATGACTGCGAACATTTCTTCACCATCCGAAAATCAGTAATGTGTCAAGCGGAAACCGTTCCCACTTGTAAGGAAGCCTTTTATAGCCGGATATCCGGCCTTTTGTCAACAGGATTATTTGAGTATTTTTTCTTCACGAAGACCTCTTCAGGGCGCGCTGTCCGGCCGGGGTCTGGAAAATGCGGCGCGCCAGCCGTGAAAACGGCAGCGACTGCACCCAGACCTTACCCGGTCCCGTCAGCTCGGCAAAAAACAGACCCGAACCGCCCAAAAACTGGGACTTGACCGTCCCGGCATCCGCAATGTCGAATACGACGCCCGGCTGGAACGCGACCAGACAGCCGACGTCAACCTGAAGCACTTCCCCCGGATTCAGGTCGTATTCCACAATCGTCCCTCCCGCGTTGATGAACACAAGCCCGTCTCCGTGCAGACGCTGCATGATAAAACCAGCTCCGCCGAACAGGGCTGTCAGAATCCGCTTCTGGAAAAAAATACCAATCTCAACGCCGGATTCGGCACATAAAAAACTGTCTTTTTGACATATAATTTCATGTCCGAAGTCGCTGAGCGAGATCGGTATGATTTTTCCGGGATAGGGCGCGGCAAAGGCGACTCGCTGTTTTTTATCCGTGCGCTCGTTCGTAAAGGAGGCCAGGAAAAAGCTTTCGCCCGTCAGAATGCGTTTCCCCGCACCGAACAGTTTTCCGAAAAAGCCCTGTTTCCGTCCGTTGCCCATGAGAGCCTCAAATTCGACACCGATCTGTTTGTAGATCATGGCTCCGGGTTCGGCCAGAACAGTTTCTCCCGGCTTCAGTGCGAACTCGGCGTACTGCATGTCGTCCCCGCAGATTTTGAAATCCATGTCGGTTTTCAGCACTTTTGAGGGAAAGGGCCGCGCCGAATCGGACATCCGTTCAAAATCGCGAGCCGGCACCCATTCCGGCATACCGTCTTTCCAGACAAGGCATTTCGGGTGTTCCGAAATGAAGCGGCGTAGCTCATGTTCGGAAAAGGGCCCATAATTCCGGCTTTCAAAAGAACAGAACCACATGGCATTATTTCCTTAGAAGAGTGGTGCCGACGCGCCGCCGCCGCAGGTCGTTGGCCAGAAGGTTCTGGACATACCGCCCCTGGAACAGGCAGACGTCATATGCTTTGCCGAATTTCAGGGCATGCTCGTCATCAACGCGGCACAGAATCACCCGATTCGCGCCCATGTTCCGCAGGCGATCCTGTAGCAGAGGGTCGCTTTCAATCGCTTCGGGCAGTTCCGGAGTCCAGACCAGTTTCAACAGATCCGCGCCCAGACGTTCGCGGTCAATGAAGCGCAGGCTTTTATCCGTAACGCCGTCAATGCAGATTTTGTACCCCAGGTTCTGGGCGTAATCCCGCGCCAGAAGATAGGAGGTCAGATCGCTGAAAATGTCAATCGGCTGGAGTTCAAGGACAATGGAGGACTTCATTCCCGAACGGATATTGTAATCGAAATTACGGAAATCCTCCGAAAGAATGGTTGAAACATTCAGGTTCAGGCTGAAATCGTGCGTGAAAGAGCCGTCGTCATGGCGCGAAACGCTGGAAAGCACCCGTTTGTCGAGCGTTTCGGTCAGATCCTGAAACAGCCAGGGCGTCGCCGTCAGGGAAACATCCGGCAGAAGTGTTTCACCCAGATCCGCAATCGCGACAAACACTTCCTCAAACATGGGCTGTGGCTGAATATCGTCCAGAATAACGCAAACGGACTGCCGCCGGATCATATTTGCGAAATCGGTCCCGGCCAGAGCTTTGGTGATCCGTGAAAGAATCTCGGGCGTGAGGTGTTTTTGATTCCTGTCGCGCGACGGCGGCAGGACAAACTTCTTGCGCGGTGCGTCTGTTTTCTGAAGGGGAGCGTCCCGAACGCTGTCTGAAATACGGCGGAGTTCCTCGAACAGGGAAGTCTTGTCTTCGGGAAGGCTGAAGCGGCGCTGCAGCTTGTCCTGTTCGGCCGTTGTTTTCGAATCGCCCGAAAACCACAGCCATGCTTTGATCAGCAGAGCCTGTATTTCGTTTTCCTTTGTTTTGGACGAGTACGCAATGAAAATATCGTCGTTCGATACACAAAAGGCGCGGCCGTAGGGATAAAGCGGTTCCTTGAAGCTGTCGACAATCGTATTCAGCGTCTGTTCCGTGCGGAGCGCTTCGTCCAGTTCGGAGATTTTCAGCTGCAGAACCGTCAGCGGTACTTTGTCCCGCAGCGCCGAATGAAGGTAGGTCCGCAGATGTTCTTCCTGATTATTCATTCCCGTCCCCTACAAATTCGCTTCGATCGGTTCGTCCAGTGCTTCCGGGCAAAGGCACTCCCGGAGGAGCGGTCCGGCGATGCAGGCCTTGCGCGCGATGCACTGAGCCATGGTGCAGGCATCGCTTTTTTTGCATTTCCGTCGGGTTCCCGCACCGGAAAGCGCGTCAATGAAATACCCCTGGAAACGCGTAATGTCCTGCGACAGACCCCATTTAATCGCGTTTTCATCCTCACAGCGCATCAGGATGATGCGTTCGGGATTGATGTCCCGGATCATCTGCGGCAGCGGCGTGCGTCCGTTGTATTCCGGGACGGCCGGCGACCAGTTCAGCTTCAGAAAATCCGGATCCAGCAGATTAATGTCCAGAAACTCCAACGAAATCGGGTGCAGGCCGTCAATCAGAATCCTGTGCCCGGAACCGCGCAGAAGGTCTTTGGCAATTACAAAGTTTTTTGTGTTCTGAATAATGTCCATCAGCTGGACTTCGACAATGACGGACGTCGCCTCGGGCAGGCGGTTCAGAAACGTTTCAAACGCCGGCGTGAAAATCGTCGAAATGTTCAGATTCAGGCTGATGTTTCCCGGCGTATGGCTGAACAGTTCCCGGTCAACAGACAGCATCCGTTTGTCCAGTGTTTCGCTCAGATGCTGGAAAAGCCAGCGGTTGGAAAGCACGTCAACATCCGGGGCAATGGCGGCCTTAAGATCGGCCATGGACGTAAAGTATTCATGAAAAAGCGAATAATACCGGCCGCTGCGGGTGATCTGAATCGCTTCCTGGCGTCGGATGACCTTTAAAATATTGAAACCTTCAATGTTGCGCAGGATCGTATCAAGGTGTTCCGGGGCAATGGGGATGAGAGGCCACTTTACTTCCTTTTGTTTCCTGTCGTTCCGGTAGGCTTCCTCTTTTTCCCGGGCGATGTCCAGAACATTTTCGTATTCGTTTTTCAGCCGGTAAAGACGGATGAATTCGTCGGCCTGTTCTGATGAGAAAAACGGGTCCGACTGAAAAAGCGGGCGGATTTTCTGAACGGCGTTGTCCAGCAGAGAGGGAGAAATATTACGCCCGATGATGAAAATATCCGTGTCGGAAAGCAGGAAAACGCGGGAACGGGACTTGGTGACGAGTTCCTCAAGAAAGGTCATTGTCATCCGGATGCGGTTGGGAGTCCGGTTGGGGGGCTTGAGGGCAGAAAGCCGAATCCGGATGGCCGCGGCTTCGTCTTTCATGCTTTCGATGCGATAAAGCATGTCGAGCAGCTGTTGTTCGGCGACCATGGTTGATTTGACTGTACCCAAGACGGCATCCTATAAAAACGGTTCAAACCCAGTTATTCATCATAAAATCTATCCTTCCCCGTGTCTAGGAAGTTGTACTGAAAATCACAAAAAAATCCGGGAATCTCCCGGATTTTTTATTTTTGCGGGGCGGCTTCTACTTAAGGTAAAGCCGTACCTCCGTCGTTTTGATGGAACCGCTCTGAAGTTTGGACATTGTAACGCGTCCGGCGGGCAGTCCCATTGCCATCAGAGAGCTACGGACGGCTTCGGCGTTCTTGATCGCTTCGTAATTGCCCGAGGCAACGCCGGCCGGGCTGACGGCGACCAGTTCAAACGACGTTTTGGGCCGTTTTTCAAGAGCCGTCTTGATGGCCTGATAAAGCGGCTGTTCGTAAGCAACCTTCCGGCGGTCAAAGCGAATGACCATCAGCGGACGGCGTCCGTCAACCTCGGCGGTTGGCAGAGTAACGGTCGAAGGCAGGGACGGCGCAACGGCGGCGGTCGGAATCGTCGTCGGGTCAGCCAGATTGACGCCGAACAGCTGACCTTCGCGGATCCCCAGCGCCAGCGTCGATATGTTGCGGCGTTCGTTGATGACGTACTGCTGCTGACGGGCGACCTGCGTGTTGATTTCGGTCACCAGGCGTTCCAGAAGGACAGCGGTCTGGTTTGTTTCGTCTTCCATCGTGCGTAGCTGTTCGTGTTCGGATTCCAAAGCGCCCGAAATCGCAAAAGTCGCCCGGATCGCGTCCAGAAGATACGTAATCATGGCGGAGTCATTGCCGACCTGTGTGGACAGACGAGCCATTGCCGTAATGTTCTGATCCAGTTGATCCACCTGAGACGCGGCCTGACGCCACATTTCGGTCAGTTCCGGGTTCCCCGGCGTTGTGCCGATCTGAAGGCGGGCGTTGATGTGGGCGATATATTCATAATAGCGCCGGGATTCATTCGCGCTTTTTTCACGCAGGGTGCGGAAGGTTTCCGTATTCTTTCTGACCTTGTCCTGCAACTGTTTTAATTCGCGGCCGATAGTCGCCACTTTCTGGCCGATAAAAGACTGTTTTCCGGCATATTTCGCGGAAATTTCAGCCGGTGAGGCGGCCGGAGCGGCGGGCGCCGGCGTCTGTTCGGCACTCGTCGCGGCTTGTTCCGCAGAAGCGGGAGCCGTTTCGGAGGCCGGGACGGAAACGGCAAAGTCGTCGGCGTAATAATCGTCCGAAGCGTACGGCTCCGGCGTTGACGACATACAGCCGGAAAGTGCCAGGACGGCGACGGCAGTGAAAAGACGCTTTGAAACAACCATTGTTCAGGTACCTTAAAAGTTTGAGAAAACTGCGCGATTTTCTATATCATCCGACCGGACTGTCCGGCTATGACGATACTCACTAGAATGTACTTGGAAATAACGGTTTTGCAAGGATTTTTGTAAAAAAAATCATTTTCAGAGGCTTTTTATAAAAAAAAACTTGCAATTAAAAAAAGCCGGGCGTATACAGATGTCTGTCTTAAGCGCCCATAGCTCAACTGGATAGAGCATCTGACTACGGATCAGAAGGTTGAGAGTTCGAATCTTTCTGGGCGCGCCAAAAAAAAGCCCTGTTACCAATAGGTTAACGGGGCCTTTTTTTTACATTAGTCCGGATTGGTCCCGCGTCTGATTCGAAAGGGGGGGCGTTGCCTCGGCCGATAAGTCGGAAAAACGGGAAAACCCCGTCTTTATTATATACGGCATTCTTGCCGGCGCCGGGTTCGTTTTCTTACGGCGCGGAAGCCGGCTCCTTTTCATTTCCTTCGCGGAAGATGTTGAGGTCGATGAGGGTCTCTTCCTTTTTTTCGACTTCAAATTCCCGGCGTTCGGCCGTTCGGCCGTCCGCAAGGATTTCCAGAACATAGCGTCCGGTCGGCAGCCGGAAAGACTGTATCCAGATATTGGCCGGAAGCGTTCCCCAATAACGCAGGTCGGCGCTTTCCGACATTTCGATGCCCAGCCGAGCCAGCGAATAACTCAAATGGGCAAAGGCCAGGGAACTGGGGTTGTTTTCATCATAAGACGCATACGCCGCGGCCAGTGCTGCAGCGTGTTTCGCCGCCAGCCGAGCCGCCGTTTCCGAATACAGACGTCCCCGGATCCGCTGGTATTCGGCATACGCGATTTCCGACAGGGGCTCTGTCAGAGCCATCGGCGCGCGGGTGATGATTTTTCCGTCCGCGTTCCGGATCACGGCCTCATACGTCGGCGGAGCGGACGGTTCAACACGCTGAGGAATTTCAAATTCAATCGTCTGTCCGGCCATGACGGAAAAAACAAAATCCTGAAACCCGGAGTCGCCGCTGTATCCCAGCAACAGAGCCATCGGAATATAATAGGAGGTCGTTTTTTTCTTTTTCAGGGTGATCAGCCCGGTTTTCAGCAGGATATGGACATTGTCCGTCCGACGGCTTTCCAGCTTTTTCAGGGAAGACGAGGCATATCCTTTCAAATGAGACGCCTGCGGGGTTTCGTCGGTGTAACGCTTGCGGACCGTTTCTTCGGGCAGATCGGAAAGACGGGCGTAATCCTCTCCGAATTCCCGGAATTTTGTGTTGTAGGCCGGATAGGCGCTGTAATTCCGAAGCAGGACTTTCGGGACATCCCTGTAAAGCTGCCGCGCGATTTGCACATCCGTTGTCGTGCCGTAATTCTGATGAACGAAACCGCCCCATGTCTTGGCCATCATGTCCGTTTTGAACTGGTTTTTCCCGGCGCTCTGATCGCTGTAGTCGTTCAGCAGAGTATCCCAGTCCAGAAGCGCGGCCCGCGCCGCGCTCAGATGGCGGCGTTTTTCGGCATCACTCAGCGTTCGTGCGGGAACAGGAACGCCGTTTTCATCCGAGTAGGCTTCATAAACGCCGTTCCGGGACAGATGATAATGGCAGAGCGACTGATAAAAGCGCAGAAGCGACAGCTCATAGCGTTCTCCGACATAATCCGACAGACTCTGCCCGGCCGCGCCGGCCAGAATCGTTTTTGAGATGCTCTGCGTATACAGTTCCGCCGCGGCTTCCCGCGCTTTGTCAAACTGCTGCAGTGCCTGGTAATAATTTCCGTTCAGGTAATGCATCGTCCCGTTGTCCAGATAGCGGACCAGGCGCGAGGATTCGTACGGATAAAATTCGTAAGAAGCAACGATGGCCGCGGCTTCTTTCGTTTTTCCCTGAACCGTCAAAGCCCGTGCCCGGGACTGCATTTCATAGCTGGATACCGAACGGCATCCTGTCGTAAACAGCAGAAGCAGAAGGCACAGAGCTTTTCTCATTTATCCGGTTCCGTCCGTTACCAGCCAAAAGAGCTGCGTTCGGAATATTTGTTGATTTTGTTCCGTGTCCGCAGGACTTCGACGCCGGTTTCGATGTCGGTCATGCGCATGTTGACGGAATATTCCTTGATTGTCCGGCCGTCCCGGGTTTCGGGCTTCATGCGGACAGCGCCGAAGATGATCAGGTCTGCGCCGGTCATCTTTCCGATTTTCTTGATGTCCCGCGGGTCAACCATGCCGTCATTCTGATAGCGGATTTCCTTCAGGATACGGTCGCGGGCTTCGGCGTCAATCAGAACGTAATCGCCCGACATGGAAAATTCGGTCAGAAGCTCGTCGTTTAAATCACCGATGGGAAAATACGCTTCGGATGTTTCGTTCTGCACTTCGCCGATGAACAGCTTCGGTTCGCGGCCCAGCTTTGTCAGATAACGCTGGAATCCGCGGTGTTTTCGGATCTGTTTCTGAATTTCCTGCACCGACATTTCGGTGTCCCTGGCGACCCACCGGTCCGTGATGGTCATGGCCAGCTCGTCCGATTCGTCGTTTGAAACGCGTTCGGCCTTAAAAGAGGAGCACGCCTGCATAAGCAGACAGGACAGAACAATAAGAGCGGTTTTTTTCATGCAAAGCATCCTTTAAAAAACGGGAATATGTGTTTTCAGGTAATCTTTGAAGGCGGAAACGGCGTTTTCATACGCCTGTTCATACGAACGCCCGGCTTCAGAGAAGGAAGCCGTCGCAACTTCAATCCGTCCTTTGTTTTGATCCGGGACGGTAATCCGGAATGTAAAAGTGTACCGGACAAATCCCGGAACGTTCATGTACTGCGGTTCGGCTTTTACGGAAACGGCGGCTTCGGGAATGTTTTTCGTCGGCGCGTCGGCCACGACATAGCCGACCTCGGACAGTGCTTCCTGAACCGCGCGGCGCAGACCGTCCTGTCCGCGCGAAGCCGTGACGGAGACTGTACGGTGTTTGAACATGGAAGCCTTGTATGCCGCCGCCTGTTCATAGGTGATTTTTTCGGGATATGACGTACCGGTCAGAACCCGATACCGTCCGTTGACGGCGGCGCGTTGGTCATATGCCTCTTCCAGCCGGATTGATGCGGGTAGCGTTTTTTCCTTCAGCAGAAGCTCCATGCGTGTGTCCAGCCGATCCATTTCCTCTTTGGCCGTTCCGGCGCCCTCACTGCGGTTCAGTACGGCCAGGGCATAGAAATTCCCGCCGTCGTCATAAGTCCGGCGCACGTCCACGGCATTCAGAACCGCATCGGCCGATTCCATGATGACTTCGTCCAGGTCGACCGAGGAGACATCCGCGCGCGTCGTCACGGAAGCGCGGATTTTCGTTTCAAAGATTTTGGCCAGAGCCGCCCGAGCGTTAATCTGAGCCGCTGTCAGGCTTCCGCCGCTTCCGACAGCGCACAGTTCGGACGGCAGGCATCCTGCCGCGGGCGAATCGACCCAAGCCGGTTTTGCCGCCGGGACGTCCCGACCCCCGGGAACCGTCGCACAGCCGGACAGCACAAAACCCAAAAGAAGAAAAAGAAATCTCAAAACATACCTTTCATGGAAGATAAGCCGCTTTTTACACCCGAGCATATCCGAAAACAGAAAATAAAGCAAATAGTCTGGGTTTCGTTTTTCCGTGGAATCTGTATAATCGGCGGAAGGAAAAAACAGGCAACGGAGGCTTCTTATGGACGAGCGCGGCAGAAAAATCATGAAAACGGCGGTTCTGTTCATTTCCTTATTCGTTATCGGCAGTTTTTTATGGTGGTCGTTCTTCTGGACGGCAGAGGTAGAATGCCCGGACGGCGGTTTCTGGGACATTGACGCGGAAACGTGCGTTTATCCTCAGAATGCGCAGGCGCCCGGACTTCCTCCGGTCTCTGCGACGGGGGGGTAAGGAGAAAAAGAATGGGAAAAACAACATGGAAGCCCGGGACGATGCTTTATCCCCTGCCGCCGGCAATGGTCACCTGCGGGACGGCGGAAAAACCCAACATTCTGACGGTTGCCTGGACGGGGATTCTTAATTCGGAACCCCCGATGACGTATATTTCAGTGCGCCCGTCGCGTTATTCGCACGCGCTGATCCGAGAAAGCGGTGAATTTGTCATCAACCTGACGACGGCGGCGCTTGTGCGGGCGGCGGATTACTGCGGCGTCAGATCCGGCCGCGATACGGACAAATTCGCGGACACCGGCCTGACGCCCGTTCCATCTTCGGCTCTCCGGTGCCCGATGATTGCGGAAAGCCCGCTCAGCCTTGAATGCCGGGTGGTGGAAATCAAGCCGATGGGGTCGCATGACATGTTCCTGGCCGAAATTGTCGCGGTTGATGTGGATGATTCGCTTCTGGACGATTCGGGACGGTTCCGTCTGGAAAAAAGCGCGCCCGCAGCGTTCTGTCACGGGAAATATTATGCTCTGGGAGCGGAACTGGGGAAATTCGGCTTTTCCGTCGAGAAGAAAAAGACCCGGAAACAGCGGATTGCGAAGGTGAAGGCGTCGCGAAAAGTTTTAAAAAAAAGCAAGAAAAAAATTAAATAAAAATGATTTAAATACTGTTGCACTTTAAAAGAAAGAGAGTACTTCTTTTCCTGTAGGATACCTTTTTTACAGGTGGTGTACCATGGAATCGATAACCCCGTTATCAGATGAACAGACTCAGGAGGAACTTGCAGAGCCTCCGGGGCCTTCCGGCCTTTCTGCTTTTTCATTTTCAACCTCTTTCCCCTTACATAAGAATCCGGCCAATACGGACGGCGGCAGCGTCGGGCTTCCGGGCGGAAAAACAGTGCGGATTTCGGAACGTTCCCGGGTTTTTCTGCACACGTATTTTCCCGAAGCTTCCGAAGCACAGTGGAATGACTGGCGCTGGCAGATTAAAAACCGTTTCCGAACCCGGGAACAGATTGAACGCGTTCTGCACCTGTCTCCGGCGGAAGCCGAAGTGCTGGGGCGCGGCAAAAAAGGATTCCCGGTCGCCGTGACGCCGTATTACATGAGCCTTCTGGATCCCGATGATCCGACCCAGCCTCTGCGTCGGTGCGTGATTCCCGTTTCGGACGAATACGAAACGGCGCCCGAGGAACAGACCGATCCGCTGAGCGAAGACCGCGACAGCCCCGTCAGAGGGATTGTTCACCGGTATCCGAACCGGGTGCTGTTCCTGGCGACGGATTTCTGCAGTACATGTTGCCGCTACTGCACACGTTCCCGCCTGATCGGTGAAACGCACCGGGAATGCCGCCGTTCCTACTGGGACGACGCCATCCGCTACATTGAACAGCACGAGGAAGTGGACGATGTCGTTGTCTCCGGCGGTGATCCGCTGACACTCCCGACGGAAATGCTGGAAAAACTTCTGTCGCGCCTGCGGGCCATTCCCCACGTGTCGGTCATCCGTCTGGGAACAAAGGTCACAACGGTTCTGCCGCAACGTATAACGGCTCGGCTGGTGAACATGATTGCGAAATATCATCCCGTGTTCATGAGCATCCATGTCACGCATCCCGATGAACTGACGCCTGAAATGAAGCAGGCCTGCACCCGGCTGGCGAACGCCGGAATGCCGATCGGCAGTCAGACGGTTCTGCTGAAGGGGATCAATGACGACGTCATGACCATGCGCCGCCTGATGATGGGGCTGCTGAACGCCCGGGTGAAGCCGTATTATATCTATCAGTGCGACCCGGTGCCGGGGTC
>USCC01000026.1 GCA_900553035.1 uncultured Rhodospirillaceae bacterium
ACATCGCCCCCCGGCTTTCCCTGAAAAAGAGGGGAATGAATCTCATCCCCCTCTTTTTATCCGGCTCGAAACAGAAAAAGGGCTCGTCCTGCAAAAGCCGTTTCCGCCGCCGCCCTCAAAGCTTAGAACAGAGCCGGCCGGCCGCCTTTTATCGTCGAACATTTCGCGGTCCATTCACGCCACGGCATCCCGTCCAAAATCAGATCAACCGGATACGGCGTCCCGTCGGCGTCAATCGACAGCAGAATCTGCGGTTTAAGCTCTGAACGGCGCAGAGCCTTTTCCAGAACAGGTGCACTTTGTTCGGAAACATAGAAGCGCCGGACATTGTCATAAAAGCGTTTTCCCGAACAGGTTCCCCGGATAAAGACGGAACAATCGGAAGGCGTTCGTTCCTCCGTCACCTGCAGAGTGTCCAGGCACAGGTAGGCCGGTCGGGAATACCTCCGTTTATTTTCCGCGCATTCGATTTCCTGGCCGTAATCAATGCGGATGGACAGATACTGCCCGGCCAGAAGGTCGCGCGGATCATATCCGGTAATCGACAGAGCAACCATCTGGCCGCTCATCCGGCCATGAGCCAGAACACCGACCCAAACAGCCAGAACAATCAGAGGAAGAACAAGCAATGCAATCGTTTTTTTCATGACGCGTTCTCCTTCTTCATTCGTGCCGCCGCCAGCCGCCGCACTTTTTTCCAGGCGACCGCCGCCGTAATAATCAGAACACCCGACAGGATCAACCCGAAGCCCGTCATCATCAAAGACCCGAACAGATCAAAGAAAGTCCACAGGATCCGGAAAATGAAAACAGCTGTCATGCCATTGAACAAACGTCGGCTCTCGGTTTCATAGGCAAAAACACACAAGGCCGCCAGAATAAGCAGGGAGAACAGGAAAAAGACAAGCGGGCCGGCCGGGACAATCAAAGCGGCAAGGAAATAAACGCCCCCTGTCCCGAAAATGCTTTTTTTAACACGCGGCGTCAGAGGCAGCACGAATTTAACGACGCACAGGAACGCCAGAATGCACAGGAAAAGCAGGAGCAGCGAGGTATCCGAAGAAATGACGTGCCTCCCGCGGATAAAAACCAGAGGCCACATGAATCCCAGAGCCGAATAAAAGAAAAGAGACGCGGCCGCCGACACGGCGATTTTTTTCCGATACGCGAACAGCACGACGTAAACGGCGAAAAACAGGAATGAAACGAAAAGGAACGGCGGGACAGGAAGACTGTGGAACCATCTCCAGATTTCATGCCCCCAGGGCGACGCCATGAACGAAAAGAAAGCGACCGGCAGCCAGACGTAAGCCAGCACCGCCCTTTTCGTCAGGAACAGAAGCGGCAGAGACAGAGCCGACCAGAACAGAAAAGCTTTGTAAGCGTCGCTCCGGATATGGAACACCTGCCCGACCAGACCGATCGCGGCAAAAAACGACAGAGCGTACAGAACAATGCCCGCCTCAAAGGCCGTCGGCTTTTTATTCTGCAGGGCGCACAGCCCCCCTGCGCCGCCGATCAGCGACAGAAACATGCCGCCCAGCTTCACGCTGTCCGGAATATCGCGCCAGTTCGAGGCGACCAGGGCGCACAGACCGCATCCCAGAGCCAGAACGCCTAAAAAAATGAAAACCGCAGACGGTGTCATCAGACGGGGTCGCTGTTTTTCATAACTTAAAATAGAACCGGCCTGTTCCGGCGTAATAATTCCGCCGGCGACCCAGTCTTCCGTTTTTTGGGATAAGGACCCCATGCTCACCTTCCTTAACAATTTTGATTAAAAAAGGATACAATATCTTTTCCGGGCATTAAAGCTCAAAAACTTATCCTTATTGTTCTATTTACATCTGTGTTTCATTTTTATTATAATCATTTCCGGTTTGTTTTTGTTTATCAAGGAGAATTCAATGAAAAAAGTATTCGTCTCCGCCGCTGTTGCGGCCGCGTTTTATGCTTCTTCCGCCTTTGCCATCGACAGCACGGGTTGCGGTCTGGGATCCATGGCGTTCAAAGGCATGTCGGGTCCGGCTCCGCAGATTCTGGCCGTAACGACAAACGGCTTCTTCGGCACACAGACGTTCGGCATTACGTCGGGGACTTCGGGTTGCGACACGAACGGCCGTGTCACGGGCGGTACGGGTCGCATGTTTGCCTTCCTGGAAAAGAATTTTGAACAGTTCGCCGCCGATGCCGCGCGCGGCCACGGTGAAACAATCGATACAATCGCCTCCATCATGGGCGTTTCTTCGGAAAAAGCCGGTTCCGTCGCCCAGCAGAACTTTGCCGTCCTGTTTTCGGGCGAAGACGTTTCCGCTCTGACAGTTTCCCTGAAAATGTCCGAGCTGCTGAACGCCTGAAAGACTTAAGACTGTATATGAATAAATGAAACCCGTTTTAACGGTGCTGGTGTCGGGGCTTTGCCTGGGTATTGTTTTCTGTGCCCGGGCGGAGCCCCCGCCTTTATCCCCGGAAACGGAAGAGCGGGTTGCTTCCTTGATTCGGCGCGCGGATGAGCTTCATTTATCCGAAACAAAGCAATGGCGTGCCCTGATGCATTATCACGACCGCCTGCTGACGCATGAAAGCACAATCGACAGCGCCGGATTTTTCCTGGCGGAAGACGGCCGGGAAAACCCCGCTTCAGAGCTGAAGGCCACGTTGCGGGCGTTTTTCCGTCCGTCGGGCAGTATCCCGGCCAAAGACGGCGAATCCGGAGACTACCGCCATCCGCAATGCCTGTTTCCCGCCCGTCTTGCGTGGCTGGATCAGGAACTCGGTTTTCGTCGGGATCTGCCGCATGTCAAGTGCGTTGAATATGACGCTTTCCGCGAAAAAGTGAACGGACGCCGTCTCGCCTTCATCTACACCAGCGCCTATATCGGCAATCCCGCCTCTTTTTTCGGGCACACGCTTTTGCGTATTGACGGCCCCGAAGACCTTCCCCTTCTGTCCCATGCTGTCAATTACGGTGCGGTGACGGGGGCCGACGGCGGAATCCCCTTTATGGTCAAGGGCGTTTTCGGCGGCTATCCCGGCGTTTTTTCGGTCTCGCCTTATTATGACGCGGTCAACACGTACAATAATATGGAAAATCGCGACATCTGGGAATACCGTCTGACGCTTCCGCAGGAACAGATCGATTTCCTGACGGCCCATATCTGGGAAGCCGGGAATAATTACGCGGATTATTACTTTTTTTCCGAAAACTGCTCCTACATGCTGATGGAAATGCTGGACGCGGTTTACCCGGACGCCGGGCTGGCCGACCGGTTTAACCGTCCCTATTTTTCAAATTATGTCGTTCCGGCCGATACCATACGCACGCTTTTAAACCGTCCTGGCATTCTGGAAAAAGCCGTTTACCGTCCCTCGCGGCGTACCCGCATCCGGCATTCCTACGCCCATCTGTCCGAAGCGGAGAAAAAAGAGCTGCGCAAAGTCCTGCATGCGCCGCGCCGCCCCGACGAAGTCATGGATTCGCCGTTGACGCCCGTTCAAAAAGCCAACGTTCTGGAAACGGCGTACGAATACCTTCAGTATGAATTCCTGGCCCGGCATATCGGGTTGGAGGAAATGCGCGCCGATACGGTCCGACTGCTGAGCGCCCGAAGCCGTATTCCGGAAAAATCCGACTTTCCGGAGATTCCTGTTCCCGCCGTCCGGCCGGATCAGGGGCATGGCTCTGCCATGGTCGGGATGTACGGCGGACGACGCAACGGGCGGACGTTCATTGACCTGCGCCTGCGTCCTGCCTATCACGCCCTGTCGGATGAAACGGGCGGTTATATCCCGTTCGAGGAAATCAGCTATCTGGACACGGAACTGCGCTGGTACGAAGCGGCGAACGAGCTTCGCGTCGAGCGGCTGACGCTTATGGGACTGCGTTCGCTGGCTCCGCGGAACGAACTGTTCAAGCCGCTGGCCTTTCACATTGCGGCGGGGCTTGAAAGTTATGCCTATCCGCCGAAGGACGAAGAAGGATACGTTTTCTTTCTGGACGGCGGCATCGGGCTTTCCTATGAAATTCTGCCGCGCACGGTCTTTTTCGGATTTGCCAACCTGCACGGAAAAGCCGGCGGGTTTCTGCCGCATAACGGTCTCGGCGGCGCGGGGCTTCAGGTCGGGATGAACGCAAGCTTTGACAAGATCCGCCTGTCTGCCGACGTCGAACGGATTTTCTATACGGACAGAGCCGCCGACACAACGCGCTACGGCGCCGAAGCCTCTTTTTCCGTGTCACGGAACCTGACGTTCAACATTCGCTGGACGTTTGAAGACAACCGCCGCAACGACGTGCATGAAGGCCGAGCCGGCTTCCAGTATTTCTTTTAAGGTTTTCCATTCAGAAGCGGAATTCGGGCTCCCTCATAGACAATGAAGTCTTCGCCGGTATTTTCCGGTATGATGTCGGCGATATCGACGACCTCCTGAACGGCCAGTCCGAATTCCTTCAGCAGAAGGACGGCGCGGGCATAGGGAAAATCCGGTTCACCCGAAAAATCGCGCAGGGGAAGCTTCCTTTCCCCATCCGCCGCCGGGATTGTTCCGTCACTTCCGCAGCCGGTAAACGCATCAATCCGTTCGACACATTCAATCGGGACAGCCCCCGAAAGATCCGGAGCGCCTTTAAAAATCAGGAACGAAACCGAAGGCGCCGGACGCGCGGTTTCGATTTCCGACACCTCCTCCTCTTTTCCATCGGCCGCCAAGGGCAGAGGATACAGGCGCAACAGGAAGGACATGTCCAGCATCGGAATATCTGCCCCGCTTTCCAACGTGACACAGGGCATCATAAAGGGCCGCTCACGGTCAGCGCGGTCAGGAAAAAAGGCCGCCGCCCGCTCGGCGTCGAAAACCTGACGAACGGGCAGAAGGAAGGAAAAAACGCCGGTTCGCACGACAATGCCATACGCCGGTTCCGATTCCCGGATGTCGACGGGCAGTTCCATGATCGGCAGGATACGGCCTCCGCGTTCCATAAACCGGAAACCGCCCTCCTCCCACATTCTGTTTTCGACGCCGTCAAGCGCGAACGTTTCGACCACCATGGCCAGCGGCAGAACAAACTTCGTCCCCGCGGTTTCAAACACCAGAACCGGACCGAGCAGAAAATACTTCGGCAGGACAAACGCGACGTGGAAACCCTCGGAAAAAGAAGCTTCAATGCGCCCGCCCACTTTTTCCAGAATCTTTGCGGACGCCAGAAGCCCCCGCATGTCCGACTGGCGCATGACCGAAGGATGAAAAAGATACGGCATCAGTTCCCCGCCGTTCATTTCTTCAGCTTTTTCGGGCGGAACAAGGCCGGCCTGCCGGACGGCGCGGCGCAGGTCTTCCAACGGGAAGCTCGTGCCGCTGTCCGAAAAAACAATGCGCAGCAAAGCCCCTTCATCCGCCGCGGACACACGCATCCCGACACCGGCGGAAGCGTCCGCAGAAACGGCATAGCGCAGAGAATTGTCACACAGGCGCGTCAAAATCTGACGAATCGCTTCTTCAGCTTCCAGATCCGCCGCCGCACCCTCGGCGCACTCAATATCCAGCGTGAAGGGACGGCGGTATTTTTCGGCCTTCCGGGCGGCGAAGGTTTCCAACGAACGGAATGTCTCGCGCAACGGCCGGGATCGCAGACGCATCAGCAGTTCCGTCAGCCCCTCCGCCGCATCGACGGCATTCCGGAAGGCGGACAGGACGCCCGCATGATGACTTTCCCCCAGTGCGCCGCGCAGAACGGCACGGGAGCGCACCAGATCAACGATGTCCTTCTGTATTTCCAGGGTATCCGGCGGCCAGGAGACTGCTTTAAGCGTCTCCTGCAATGTTTCATACATCTCTGTCTGGCGCAGAAGGGATTTTTCGGCATGGCGGGTCTGCATTGTCTGGAACGACAGATCGTTTTCCAGAACCGCCGCCTTTTCTTTCAGCAGGCGGTAGCGTTTAATCTGATCCGCCCACTCCAGCTGCATTTTTTCAATTTTGCGGCGTTCCTCGGCCAGGCGCTCCTGTGCTTCGTCGCAGGCTCTCTGTTTTTCATCGCACCGGATGCTCAGCTCATCAATCTGTGCCTCGGCATCGCTGTATCGGCTGTTCATTTCGCGGAGTGTGTTTTCCGAATCGGCCGCCTGCTGTTTCAGCTGCTGTATCTGGAGACGCAGTTCGGTTTCCAGATGCTGGTTCATTTCAGCCTTGCCGCGCAACCCTTCTTCAAGCTCCCGGAGTTCTGCCGCGCTGGCCTGCAGGTTTCTTTCCTTTTCCTCCATCCGCCGGCTCAGCTCCGCCTGCGCCGCTTCTTTCTTATCCAGGCTTTTGCGTTCATCCTGCAGTTCAATCCGCGACTGTGCCAGTTCTTCTTCCAAGGCCAGCAGTTCGGTTTCCCGGCGGCGGAGTTCCTCTTCGCGTTCGCCGCGCAGGGCTTCGGCCTGTTCCACTTCGGCTTTCAGAGCCGTCAGGCGGCGGTTCTGTTCTTCCATTTCCGCCTTCGTGCCAAGGCTTTCCTTTTCCTGTTCGGCCAAAGCGTCCGTTTTTGCCTCGATTTCGCTTTCCTTTTCCCGCAGACGGACAAATGCGGACGACAGATCGTTCTCGGACAGAAGAATTTTCTTTTCGCCTTCAAAAAGCCGGTTTTCGCGTTCCTTCAGCGCGGCTTCCTGATCGGCCAGAGACTGGGACCAGACGACAAGCTCCTCTTCCCGGCCATCCAGAGACGCTTCCTGTTCGCGGATTTTCTTTTCCTTGGCGGAAAGAAGTTTGGCCGTCTGCCAGAGCTTGGCCGGCATCGCCTCCGGCTCACGGGGCGAAGGCAGGTCATCTGTCTTTTGGGATTCGGGCAACAGATCCGCGTCGGTCTCGCGCGGCTCGCGCCCCAGCATCATGGCCGAAGAAGCGATTTTCCGCAGACGGCGGAATTTCATCAGAATGGGGGGCAGGACTTCCAGCCCGCGGCGGCCGGAACGGTAATCCGCAATTTCCGCCAAAGCCGCTTCGGACAGGGCATGGGATCGCCCGAATCCCAAAAACGGCGCCGTCCCGCGCACAAAAAGGAACAGATCGGCCAGCGCGGACCAGACGTTTTCATCGGCAGGGTTTTCCTCCAGCCGCGGCAGAATTTCCTCCAGACCGGCCAGTTCGTCGTCGGTGCGTGACAGAAACTCTTTAAGCAGATCCGGCATTCTTTAAATTCCCTCTTTTCATTTGGGACATCATACCGTTCTTCGCCGGAAAATGCACTATTCTTTAGCACTTAAAACAAAATCGATGCCGGTTTCGTTCCGGCGGAAATCCAGCTTCCATCCCTGTTCCTGCAGTACGGAAATCAGGAAAAGCGCCCCGGCCTGTTTCGGTGAAGCTTCCGTCCGCCGCCCGGCCAGCACTTCCTCGGTTTCGGGATCCAGCAGAACCTTGCGGCCTTCGCCACAGACATGAAGCCGTTTTTCGCCCGCTTTCGCCTCGATTTTCAACCGGCCGCCGCGCACCAGGCTTTCCGCCGCACTCTGAACGGCCAGAAGCATCAGACGGAACGCGAAAAGAGGCATTTCGGAATCAACGTTCCATTCGCATGTGAATCGGACGACACTGTTTTCCATGGAACGGAGATAATTTTCCGTCAGCTGACGTGCGGCCTCCTCCCCGCTCAACGGCCCTTCATTCCCGTAGGCGGCTCGAAAAAAACTCAGACGCGCGACAAGGATACCCGCTCCGCTTTCGGCCAGCCGAAGGGTCTCCGCATCTGCGCCGCCGTCTTCGGACAGCAGCTCCAAACTGTTGGACACAGCGCCGACCGCTCCGGCCAGATCATGACACAGGCGTGTAACACAAACTTTCGACAGCGATAAAGCAGACACGGAAGGCCTCCCCCTTATATTTATATCCCGGATGGACTTGCTCTCCCTTTTTCTGTATACTATTTAAGTTAAACAATGTTTACCAAACGGCAAAAAGGATATCGGACGTGAGCAATGTTTCCCTCGGAAATTCCGGACTGAACATCAGTACCGACCATATCCAGGTCGGTTCAAAACGCGCACCGACCCCGGGAATCCAAGACGTTCAGGCCGCTTCCCCTCAGGACGCCCGGACGCCTTTCCGCCGCGAGGTTCCCCATACGGAACGCTCCGAATTTGTCGAGGTTGAGGGGAAAAAATATTTCCTGAACGCTCCCCGCGGAACGTACGTCAACATCCTGGTTTAAAGAGGCCGTGTCCCATGCTGATGCGCAGAAAATACCGAAATTCAAATGAAAACGGGGCTTCAATGGTTGAAATCCTGTGCGTTCTGGCTTTTGTCGGCATCGTGACGCTTGGCGCCCTGGCCGCCTATAGCAAAATCATGTCGAAATTCAAAACGACGCAGACCATTAATCAGGCTCAGCACGTCATGAAAAGTCTGTCGACGTATTTCGCCGCCTACCGCCAGTATCCGGTCATTTCCGCGGAAAAGATCTACCGCCTGGGGTTCCTTGGGGATGAAAGCTATGACGCGACCAACCATTCCACCATGCATCCTTTTGGCGGTCTGATCACATTCAGCACGGCGGACGACGGAAAAATGTACAGCTTTCAATACGATACGCTTCCCGTCAGCGCGTGTGTCGCCATGGCGACCATGGATATCAATGTAACGAACCTGTATTCCATCACGGTCGGAACGGCGGCGGCTCATCTGTATCCCGACACGGGCGTCGACTATGACGCGTCCCGGCATCTGCCTTATGATGTCGGCGCCGCGATCACGGATTGTGCGACCGAAGGAAAAATCAAATGGACCTTCCTGTAATCAGTCCCGCATCAGAACGGGCGTGACGTTTTCCCACAGGTTGATGCCGCTTTTCGTTTCCGTCAGGTTCAGGTGAAGATAATACTCAATCCGTTCGCCTTTGCGGACGTAAGCTGTCCTTTGGGTGATTTTCCCGGAAACGGAAATTTCAGGCGGCGTAAACTTCTTTCCTTTCTGCGGCACACCGGAAACAACTCTGACTTTTTTGCTGACGGCCAGGTCGGAACGGATTTTCTGTGCGACCTCATCCGTATCAATGTCCTTTTTCGTCATGTTGGCAACACGGGACACCATCACCGTATAGCGTGCTCCGCCCGGATTATCCAAAGCGCCGGAACGCACCATATTGCGGACGGCTTTCTGCACCGCGCGCTTGAAATCGGCCGTCGTGATGTCTTTGGGCGCGGCCGGCGTCACGGCAGGAGCGGGGGCAATCGGCTTTTCAACCGGCCGGGGCGCCGCCTCGTGCGAAGAAGCGCAGCCCGCAATCGCAGCACAAAAAAGCAGTGCCGACGCCAGGGTTTTCATCACATGCGTCATCAGAATTCTCCCTTTTTAACAGATCACGCTCATCTTAAATCCAAGAAATTAATTTTCCGTTTTTAAGCGAATCCTTTTTGCCGGACGCGCCTTCAGGCTTTTCTTTTCCGACAGAGCGGAAACCAGCGCATCCCGTACTTTTCTGCCGGTTTTTTCCATCTGTTTCCGAACCGGGAAGCCGTCGCCGCCGTTTGCCGTAAAATCAGCCGTCAGAACCGTGTAAAGCCGGTCGGTCATCAGTGGAACGGCCTGGCCGTCTTTCAAAAGGCGAATGTCCGAAACACGCTGTCCGGCGGGCCTGTCCGGAGAAACAGCGTAACTCAGCCCCGCCGTCTGCAGAAAGGCATTTGTTCTTTTCCCTTTCCGGTATCGAGCCGCGCCGTGTTCCAGCATATCCCGAATCTGCCGCCCTGTCAGCCGGACGAGGACGGCTTCGTTTTCAAACGGATATGTTTCGGCCAGATCGCCGAAGGAAACGTTCCCGCCGGGCAGCGGGCGGCGCAGAGCCCCGGCATTGATCATCACGACGTCAACCGGGGCGAAAGCTTCATACAGAACATCCGTCACGGCTTCACCCAGCGGGCATTCCGTCGTGCACGCGCCGCCTTTGTCCATGCGGATCGGTCCGGATGAAACAAAAACCGGCTGACGGCGCGCGGCTTCAACGTCCGCCGCGTAAACCGCGACCTGCCTTCTGATTTCTTCATTTTCCGGGATGCGGACATCCATACGACGCGTGTCCCCCGAAAACGAAATGATCTCTCCTTCTCCGCTGACCGTAACTTTAAAATCACCGACATGACGCCCGCCTTTTCCCGCCGTCACGATGAAAACGGGACGGCCGTCGGGCGCATAAACGATTGTCGGGTATTTGCCTTCGCTTTTTTCCAGAGGCGAGTTCGACAGCAGTGTGTGCGAATGTCCGCCGACAATGATGTTGATTCCTTCGGCAGCGGCGGCAATTTCCCGGTCTTTTTCATATCCGATATGGCTGATCACGATAATCAGGACGGCGCCTTTTTTCCGCAGCTTCCGCACTTCGTTCTGCAGATACGGCAGCAGAGGACGGAATCCGGCTTCCGAAGCCCCGGCTGTTGAGTGCGGCGTTTCTTCGGTCACAAGGCCCACCAGTCCGATTTTAAGGCCGTTTTTTTCAATCATTGTCGAAGGCAGAATCAGTGAAGACAAAGAAGACGAATCGGGAAAAATGACGTTCGCAGCCAGAACAGGCGCCGAAACCGAACGGACAAAGCGTTCCAGCTCTTCGTTTCCGTCGTCGAAATCATGGTTCCCAAGGGTCATGGCGGTATAATCCATCTGGTTCATCAGCATGGAAATATCACGGCTTTTATGAAGCGTATAAAAAAGCGTCCCGGAAAAACGGTCTCCGGCGTCGAACAGCAGAAGATCCGGCTCTTCGGCACGGCGGCGGCCGACGTATCCGGCGATGCGGGCGAATCCCCCCAGACAATCCGGGTCGTTTTCCGGACGGCAGCTTTCGCCGTTCGCTGTCAGGGGCAGCAGATGTGCATGCAGGTCATTGGTGTGCAGGATTGAAAATGTATGCGTTTCGGGATCCGCCGCCGTGCACGCGGCCACGCATACGAAAAAAAGCCCTAAAAGAATCCGCCTCATACCCGTTCCTTTTTTTTATGCGCAAAAGGGTTTTCAGTATATAAAAGAAGGGATTCGTTTTCAAACCGGACTTTACGAAAATGCCTGAAATACGCAAAAAAATTATTGTCGGAATGAGCGGCGGCGTCGATTCTTCGCTGGCCGCCCTTCTTTTGAAACAGGCCGGACATGATGTCGAAGGCGTCTGCATGGCGATTTACGACACTTCGGGAACGACCCGGAAACTGCCCGGACACGGCTGTTATGACTGTGATGAGGAAAAAGACATCAGCGCCGCGCGCCGGATATGCGAACAGGTCGGCATTCCGTTTCATGTTTACGACTGTTCCAATGATTACCGACGTTATGTCCTTGATTATTTCCGCAGCGAGTACATGTCCGGCCGCACGCCGAATCCCTGTGTGCGCTGTAATCATTTCATGAAGTTTGGTGTTTTGAACAAAATGGCGGCGGACGACGGCATCCGGTTCGATTATTTTGCGACGGGCCATTATGCCCGCGTCTCGTACAGTCCTGAAAAACAGGCTTTTCTGCTGAAGAAAGGGATGGATGACCGAAAGGATCAGAGTTACTTCCTGTACCGTCTGACGCAGGAGCAGCTTTCAAAAACCCTTTTCCCTCTTGGAAAATACACCAAAACGGAGGTTCGCGCGCTGGCGGAAAGGAACGGCCTGTCCGTCCATGACAAACCCGACAGCCAGGATTTTTATTCCGGCGATTATGCGGATCTGTTGAACGCCGCCCCGAAAGAAGGCTTTATCGTGCTGTCTGACGGTCGGCGGCTGGGACGTCACAAAGGCTTCTGGAACTACACGGTCGGACAGCGCAAAGGGCTTGGTATTGCCTATCCCGAGCCGCTGTATGTTGTTGAACTGGACGCCGAACGCAACGAGGTGATCGTTGCGCCCGAAAGCGAAACGTTTCAGACCGCCTGCCGCGCCGGAGACCTTTCCTGGACGGCACGGGCGCCCGAGGTTGGAAGCGTGCTGACGGCGAAGCTCAGATCTGCCCAGCCTCCCCGGGAAGTGACGCTGACACACCTGTCGGAAACAGAAATGGCGCTTGAGTTCACGGAACCGCAGAAAGCCATCACGCCGGGGCAGTCCGTCGTCCTGTATGACGGAGAGGTCGTTCTGGGCGGCGGCATCATCCGTAAAAGGTAGAGGCGGCTTTGCCCGAAAACATCGGGCAGGTTTCCTGTGCCTTTACCGTCGGAACAGGCAAAGCACCGATCCGAACACCATATCCCCAAACAGAGAACCGTTCCGGCTCGCACGCCGTATGCCCCCTTCTCCGGCTCCCGGACGTTCGGAATTTCTTCTTATCCGGGCCTCCCGCCGTTCCTTTTTCAAAACCTCATCCTTATTCCTTCCAACACCCTTTCAGAAAACGGAACACCCGGATTTCCCGGCACACAGACACGGCTCTAAAAATCCCTCGCCATTTATCCTGATATTCCCCTTCCACGGCCGTTCCCTGTTCTTCATTGCGTACCGTCCCCCCGAGCATGTCAAATTCCATCTTTCATTCCAAAGCACTCTGACACAGGACAGGACGCCGGAATCCCCTCTGTATGCCTGCACGAAAAAAGCGGCGTATTCTTCCGCCGCTTTCCCGTGCCTGTATCTGTTTTCTCCGTCCCACTAACGGCGGCGAATGATCATTCCTTTCGGTTCGTCACCGGCCGGAGCAGAGGACGCCGCCGGAGCCGCTGCGCCGCTTTCGGGCAGAAGCTTGAAAACGGGCTGAGAAGGCTCACGCCGCGAAGGACGGGTCGGCGTTTCCGAAACGACGCCGTCCTTACGGACAATCGTTCTCTGACGTTCCTTTTCCTCGGCGATTTTTCTTTGCCGTTCAGCCTCGGCTGCCGCAGCGGCCTGCTTCTTTGCCTCTTCTTCAGCCTTGCGTTTTGCTTCCTCTTCCGCTTTTTTTCTGGCTTCTTCGGCCGCGATGCGCTCCTCTTCTCTTTTCACGATCATGTCGGCGTCGGCAAAGCTGATATTGATTTTTTCAAGAACGCCTTCCGCCTCGGCCACCAGAAGGATCAGCTGTGTCGTATCCTCCATGCCGTCGGATCTTTTTTGAATCGCCTTAAGCGCCTCAACATCCGCCACAATGGCATCCACCGCATCGGAAAGCCCCTTCAGATTTTTATAGGACGCCTTCATTTTTGCCGTCTGCATCAGGCTGTCGTTCGCCTGGCGCACCATGTCAACGATCAGACCTTTTGTCCCAACAGTCAGAGCGACGGAATGATTCTTCTCAATTTCCGCTTCTTTGTCGAAAACGGCCTTCTTGATTTTCTCCTGCTGTTCCTTTACGGCGGCTTCCGTCACATGATCGGATTTCATCAAAGCCCGAAGCTCGGCCAAAAGGGTGTTCATCGTGGCCAGATCCCGCTGCATCAGGACGTAATACGTCTGAACCTGATACACTTTTCCGGCATATTCCGTAAGCCCGTCGACTTTCTTTTTCAAATCCTCGCTCTGCAACAAAAGGCGGCGTTCCAAATCCGTCAGTTCGTCCAGACGCTGTTTCTGTTCGGCGGCGATGCGCTCGGCCACCGCTTTCTGCTCCCGGTCAAGCTCTTGACGCTTCTTGGAGGCTTCACCTTCCTTCAGGCGATCCGCCGTATTGACCAGAGCTTCGGCATTTGAGGAAACTTCCGTCTTCCCGACCACACCGGAAACCTCCTTCACAAACGAAGGCAGACCCGTGCTGAGATAGTCGGGCATTGACCCGCCCGACAGATTTATGTCCAAAGACGCTTTCACTTCCTTTGTTATGAAGTTATAGGAAAAACGGCTTTTATCGGTCTGCTTTCCGCCGTACACCAGCTTAACCGGCGAAAAGACAATGGCCCCTTCGTCAAGGATAAACGGCGCGGAAACTTCTTCCAGAGCCGTCGTACCGGAAGCCGACGCCGTCATGAACGCCGTCTTGTCCGCCTTTGGCAACGGCAGAAGAGCGGCCTGCGCGGCGACATAATCCACACCGTTCAAAGCCACGTTTGTCAGAGAAATATTCCCTTTGCCCTTTGCCGCATCCGCCAGTGCCGAAGCCGTCGCCCCCGCGCTTTGCAGATTAAAATCAAACGTCATTCCGCCGAAAGAAAAATCCAGCGCCGGATTTCCAAAGGCCCGAGCCGCCGAAGGAATATTGGCCATGCGCAACCGCACCTGCAATTGCGGCACATTTTTTTCCAGCCGCAGATGTGACAGGGAGACGACATTCGCGCCTTTCCACGACGCGCGGCGCAGGTCAAGGCTGATGCCGTCGGGCGCCAGACGAATGTTCCCGTCAAAATCGGACAGGCTCAGCTTGTCCAGGGTCAGACTTCGGGATTTCAGCGCGACATCGGCCGAATAATTTCCCAGGAACGAAAGATCCAGAGGCACTTTCGGCAGAGCCACCTTTTCGCTGAACGCCGTGAAGAACGGAGCGCCGGAATCTTTTGCCGGAGCCGGCGGAAGCGGATTCTGGGCCGCGTTGACGACCGCCGGATCCAGAATGTTCATCTTCGGTATCATGCCCAGAGGCGCCAACGTGTCCGCCGTCAGATCCGCCGCCAGGGTGGGGCGTTCCGCCAAGAAGTCAAGTTTGAAGTTCCCCGTAAAGCGGTTCGCACCGACGGAAAAGTCCAGATCCATTCCCTGAAGCATACGTTCATCGCGGATCAGGCGCCCCTTGAATTTGAATTCGCCGGGATTGGCCAGAACGGGGCGGTACTTATCCGTAAACAGACGCGCGAAATTACGGAAATTATCCTGTTCAATCGTCGTCATCAGATCAAAATCATACAGCGATGCCCCGCGATGCATGTTGCCCGCCGCCGTGAAGGACACATGGCCGAAATCGGCGTCCAGTTTCATGTCAAAAGCATCCAGACCGCCCGAAATGCGCCCCGTCATGTACAGAAGATCCGATCGTGTCAGTTCCTTCGTCAGGGAAATATTGGCAAATTTCAAAACATTTCCCAGCTGTTTCGTGTTCAGCCGGACTTCAAAATTGTCGAACGAAGGCCCCCCGCCGAAACCGGACATTTCTCCCTTCATGTCAATCGACGCCTTCATAATTTCCTGTACCGAAACGCCTTTTACCTGCAGAAAACCGCGGATCAGCGACAGATCGGCAACGGCCTTTTCCGCCTTCAGCCCGGCCCATTCCAACGTGTCGGAGTTTAATTTGAGCGTTGCGTCAAAATCGTTCAGGAAAGCCAGCCGGCCGAATAAAAGTTTCAGTTTTTCGCCGAAGGGCGTGTCCGTCTTCAGGGCTTCTTCGCGTTCCGTCGCCAGCTTTTTTGCCGTTTCCGGAAAATACGCGTCAAAGTTCAGAGCGTTCGTCTTCAGCACCAGAGCGACAGCAGGCCGGGTTCCGTAGCGCATGCTCAATCCGCCGGAAGCCGTCATCTGGTCCAGAGTCAACGATGTTTTTTCAAGGATAAGGCCGTTTTTCGCCATTTTAAACGTCGTATTCCCGACGAAATTCCGCAGCAGATTCGCGGGGACTTCCTCCGGTACTGCAATCCCGATCCAGCGCATGAACGCCGCGGCGTTGTCCGCCTCAAACGAAACGTTCCCGGAAAAAACAGGGTTTTTCTTTTCCACGTGCAACGCGGCGTCTCCCTGAAGTCGGCCGTTTCCGGGAAGCTGAGCCGAAACGGAGGAAAACTTCAAAGCGCCCTTTTCGTTCGCTACGGCCAGTTTCGCCTGGCGGATCACATCGCGCCGGTAATCCATGGTGTCGAACGAAAAATTGAAATCATATTTGTCTTTTGTTTTGGAAAAATTCCCCGTTTTTGCAATGAATTCCGCGATGGCGCCGATGTGCGAGAACCACGGGTCGGCTTCAAATTTTGAAAAGATAAAAGCGCCCGTCACAATTTTCGGCAGAGTGTTTTCCGCAATATCAGAGACATCCACCGAAACATCTGTCAGGGAAACCGCTTCGTCCGGATTGTTCGGATCCCTCAGAACGATGTCTTCTTCGCCCGCGAACTCGGCTTTCAGCTTCATTTCCTCTTCGGCGGCGATGGTTTCGGGGCTGATTTTCTGCACCGACATTTTTCCGGTTGCCGATGACGCGCCGAATTTAAACAGGACGTCATTCATTTCCACCAGGCGGGACGACGCCTTGTCGCGCAAAGAGAAATTGCCGACCAGAGGCTGGAACAGCTCGTCCGGAAGGGCCGCCCCGGGGAACAGAATCTTAAAGGCTTCCCCCGTTTTCCGCATTTCAAAGGTTACATTGCCTTCAAGGATCGTGTTATCGCCGCCTTTTGCACCGTATCCGCCCGAGAAAGAAACAGATGTTTCGGAAGGCGCATTCGTGACGCGCATGGTAAATTCGGGCGGTCTGCTTCCCGTCAGGCGTTCAATTTTCACCGAAAACCCGAACGTTGTCGACAAAACGGCGACATTCCCTTCAAAAAAGAACGGTCCCTGCAGGCTGTCCGCGAACAGTTCGGCATTCAGGCTGCGCCATTTGTAAGGAGCCGAATATTTGTCGCCGCGGACTTCGGCCGTCCCGTTATTGATCAGCAGGCTTTCAAAACCGACCGCAGCTCCGGCGGCCTGGCGGCGCAGAAAATCAAACTGCCAGTTCAGGCGGCCGTCCGGCATGTCTTCGATGAAAAACTGCGGCGAATGAAGTGTGATTTTCTTGATTTTGGTCTGCCGTTTGAACAAAGCGCCCGCATCGAACAGAATTTCGGCGCCCGGCGCGACAAGCATGTTGGGATAGGCCCCGCCCGGCGCGCTGGTCAGCGTGATTTTGCCAAGCTTCAGAATGGGAACGGGACGCAGGGAAAAGGACGGCTCCCCCTGAATCACCAGATTGCGTCCGGTAGCGGCCTTGACAGCGGCGGAAAGTTCCTGCGTGTATTTTTCCCAGTTGATGGTTGAAGGAAGGATAAAATACCCCCCGACGCCCAGAATCACCAGAACAAGCAGTACAATCGCAATCGTCTTTTTCACGCTTCGGCTCCCTTATGCAGAAAACGGTCTGAACCGAGTATATCAGATTATCTTGTTTTTGTACCGAACAAACGGTCACCGGCATCGCCCAGCCCCGGAATGATGTAGGCGTGGTCGTCCAGATGGTCGTCCAGGGTCGCGACATAAATGGGAACCTTGGGGTGAGCTTCGGAAAAGACCCGGACGCCTTCCGGAGCGGCAACCAGAGCCAGGAAAACGATCCGGTCTTCGGACACGCCGCGTTTTTTCAGGGCGTCCACGGCGGCATTTGCGGAATTCCCGGTCGCCAGCATCGGATCAACCAGAATGAACAGGCGGTCGTCCACCGGCGGCAGCTTCACCAGATATTCAACGGGCTTCAGGGTTTCGGGATCGCGGTAAAGGCCGATATGCCCGACCCGCGCCGAGGGAACCAGCTGCAAAAGGCCGTCCGCCATGCCGATTCCGGCGCGGAGAATGGGCACCACGGCCAGCTTTTTCCCCGCAATGACCGGAGCCGTCATCTTGCACAAAGGCGTCTGAATTTCTTCGTACGTCAGCGGAAGCGTCCGCGTCACCTCGTACCCCATCAGGAGCGCGATTTCCTTGAGCAGTTCGCGGAACGTCCGAGTCGACGTGTTGATGTCCCGCATCAGGGTCAGCTTGTGCTGGATCAGCGGATGCTGCAAAATGTGAAGCGTGGGAAATTCGGGAAGAATCTTCATGGCCTTCTCCTTGGGTGTGGCGAAACAAACTTTTTTCTTATAAAATACGGACGCCTGAAAACCAACGTTTTTTTCATAAAAAACAAACAATAATACCCGACCGGGCACAAAAAAGGATGGCGGCGTCAAAAATTTCTGTTATTACTTTAATAATTTAAGCTGTGTCTGTGTCTGAAAAACGAAGAGGAAGAACATCAGATGAATACGCTTGATGAAATGCTGCGGATGGCTCGCGAAGCGATGGAACGCGCCTATATTCCCTATTCGCGTTTCCCCGTCGGCGCGGTCATCAGGGCGGAAAGCGGAAAGCTTTACGCCGGCTGCAACGTTGAAAACGCCGCCTATCCCGCCGGATCGTGCGCCGAACAGGGTGCAATTTCGGCCATGGTTCTGGGCGGAGATACAAAAATCAGAGAGATCGTCGTCATGGGCGACGGGGAAAACCTTGTTTCTCCGTGCGGGTCATGCCGCCAGCGCATCCGTGAATTCGGTGCGCCCGACACTCTGGTTCATATCTGCGACCGCAACGGGGTCCGCAAAACAATGTCTCTGGCCGAACTTTTACCAGTTTCGTTCGGCCCCGAGAATCTGAAACGTTAAGCTGGGTTTGTTATTAAGCTGAATAATGAGGACTTTTATGAAAGAAACCATCAAACAGGTCGCCGCTCAGATTAAATCGAAAATCGGCGGCTGTCAGCCCAAGATCGGCATCATCTTAGGAAGCGGTCTGGGCGCCATCGCGGAAGCGATCGAAAATCCTGTTATCATTCCCTACGAAGAAATCGAAGGGTTCCCCCGCTCAACCGTTTCCGGACACGCCGGACGTCTTGTCGTCGGCCGGCTGAACGGCGTCGATGTCCTGTGCATGCAGGGCCGCGTCCACTTCTATGAAGGCCACAGCCCCGCTTCTTTGGCTCTGGTCATCCGAGCCTACAAGAAACTTGGCATCGAAAAGATGATTCTGACGAATGCCGCCGGTTCGCTGAACAACGATATGCCTCCGGGCAGCCTGATGGTCATTTCCGACCACATCAACCTGTCGGGATGCAATCCGCTGATCGGCCCGAACGACGAAGAGTTCGGCCCCCGTTTCCCGGATATGACGTACGCTTACGATCCCGATCTGCGTAAAAAACTGATCGAAGTCGCCGAAAAGGAAGGTGTCAACCTGCATTCCGGCGTCTATCTGATGACGTCCGGCCCGAACTTTGAAACACCGGCCGAAATCCTGATGTTCCGCACCCTTGGCGCGAACGCGGTCGGCATGTCCACCGTTTCGGAAACCTTATGCGCGATCCATTGCGGCATGAAGGTCGCCGGCGTTTCCGTCATCACGAATTTCGGCGCGGGCATGGCCAATGAAAAACAGACGCATGAAGAAACGCTGGCTCAGGCAAACGAAGCCGGCAAAAAGCTTCAGCGCGTCATCACACGTTTAGTCGCGGAGATATAAATATGAAAGAACAAGCGAAAAGAGCCCTGGGCTTGCTGGATCTGACAAGCCTGAACGACAACGATACCGACGAAACCGTCGTTTCCCTGTGCCGAAAAGCGCACGGCGAATTCGGCCACACGGCCGCCGTATGCATCTGGCCGCGTTTCGTCAAGCTGTCCAAAAAAGAACTGGAAGGCACGCCCGTCCGTATCGCGACCGTCGTTAACTTTCCGCACGGCGGCACCGATATTGACGCTACCGTCGCCGAAACGAAACAGGCGATTGCCGATGGCGCCGACGAAATCGACGTCGTGCTGCCCTATAAGGCGTTCATGAGCGGCGATAAGGAATCCGCCCGTGCGCTTCTGAAGGCCACACGCGAAGCCTGCAAGGGCAAGACCCTGAAAGTCATTATCGAAAGCGGTGTCCTGGCGCATGCCGACACAATCGCGGACGCCAGCCGACTTTCAATTGAGTGCGGCGCAGACTTCATCAAGACGTCCACGGGAAAAACGCCTGTCTCGGCAACGCCCGAAGCGGCAAACGTCATGTTGGAAGTCATCCGCGACTCCGGCAAACCCGTCGGTTTCAAGGCATCGGGCGGTGTCCGCACCACGGAACAGGCCGTTGAATACATGACCCTGGCGGACAAGATCATGGGGCCCAAATGGATTTCGCCCAAAACGTTCCGTTTCGGCGCCAGCGGCCTGCGCGACAGCCTCCTGGCTTCCATGGGATACGGCGAAGCTCCGGCTTCTTCTGCGAAAGGATATTAAGCCATGTTGCCACAGGAAGTTATCCGACATAAACGCGACGGTCAGAAGCTGACCAAAGAAGAAATCGACTTTTTCATTCAGGGCATCACCGACTGGTCGGTGTCCGAATGTCAGATTGCCGCCCTGACGATGGCCATCTATCTGCGCGGTATGGAAAATGACGAAATCGTGAACCTGACGCGCGCGATGACCCATTCGGGTGAAGTCATGAAATGGGCGGATCAGAACCTGGGCGGCCCCGTTCTGGACAAGCATTCCACAGGCGGCGTCGGTGACAAGGTCAGCCTGATGCTGGCTCCGATGATTGCGGCCTGCGGCGGATTCGTCCCGATGATTTCCGGACGCGGACTGGGGCACACGGGGGGGACACTGGACAAGTTTGACAGCATTCCGGGTTACACGACCGTCCCGACACTGGAACAGTTCTATAAGGTTACAAAGGAAGTCGGCTGTGCCATCATCGGCCAGACGGGTGACCTTGCGCCTGCGGACAAACGTGTTTACGCCGTCCGCGACGTCACGGCGACGGTTGAATCCATTCCCCTGATCACGGCCTCTATCCTGTCGAAAAAACTTTCGGCCGGGCTGGACGCGCTGGTCATGGATCTGAAATGCGGGAATGGTGCGTTCATGGACAATCTGGACGACGCGCGCAAACTGGCCGGGACAATCGTGGCCGTTGCGGCCGGCGCCGGAATGCCGACGAATGCGATTCTGACCAACATGAACCAGGTTCTGGGACGCACGGTCGGCAACGCGGTCGAAGTCGCCGAAGCCGTTGCTTACCTGAAGGGCGAATATCGCGAACCGCGCCTGCACGAAGTCACGATGGCTCTGTGCGCCGAAGCGTTGGTTCTGAAGAATCTGGCTTCTTCGCGTGAAGATGCCCGTGCGAAGCTCCAGCATGCTCTGGACAGCGGCAAGGCGGCAGAACTGTTCGCCCGCATGGTCGCGGCTCTGGGCGGCCCGGCGGACTTCATGGATGATCCGTGGAAATACCTGCCGAAAGCCCCGATTGTCCGTCCGGTTTACGCGAAAAAGGACGGCTTTGTTTCCGGCATGGATACGCGCGGAGTCGGCCTGGCCGTCATCGTTCTGGGCGGACAGCGCAAGACGCCGGATCAGAAGCTTGACTTCTCGGTCGGGTTCACCGACTTCGCACAGGTCGGCGAAGAAGCGGATGCGAACCATCCGATTGCCGTCGTTCATGCGGCGAACGAAGAAACGTTTGCCGAAGCCGAACAAATGTTGCAGAATATGGTTCAGACGTCTGAAGACAAACCGGCGGAAACTCCGGTGATTTATGAGACGGTAACCGCATAACAACTGTAATTAAGGTGATTTAAATGAAACGGGTTGTGATTTTGATGTTGGACTCCTTCGGTGTCGGCGAAGCGCCGGATGCCGCCGATTTCGGCGACGTCGGCGCGGATACGCTCGGGGATATTGCCAAAGCCTGCGCCTCCGGAAAGGCCGAAGACGGCCGTTCGGGTCCCCTGAAGCTGCCAAATCTGGTGAAGCTGGGATTGGGTGAACTCTACAAACAGTGCAACGGCGAATACGCCCCCAACCTTGAAATCCCCGTTTCAGAAATCACCGGCGCTTACGGCTATTCCAAAGAAGTCAGCAAAGGCAAGGATACGTCCAGCGGCCATTGGGAAATGGCGGGCGTCCCTGTTCTGTTCAACTGGGGCTATTTCAAGCCGGATTATCCCAGCTTCCCGGATGAACTGATTGAGGAATTTATCAAAGAAGCCAAAATTCCGGGCGTGCTCGGCAACAAGGCCGCTTCGGGAACGGAAATCCTTGAGGAACTGGGCGAAGAGCACATTAAAACGGGCAAGCCGATTGTTTACACTTCGGCGGACAGCGTTTTCCAGATCTGCGCCCATGAGAAGCACTTTGGGCTGGATCGCCTGTATGAAATCTGCAAAATCGCGCGCAAGCTGGTTGACAAGTACAACATCGCGCGCGTCATTGCCCGTCCGTTCGAGGGTGAAACAAAAGAAACATTCAAACGCACGGCGGGACGCCACGATTATTCGGTTCTGCCGCCCGCGCCGACGGTTCTGGATCGCATGAAGGAAGCCGGCGGAAACGTTGTTTCCATCGGAAAGATCAGTGACATCTTCGCCGGCCAGGGCATTACCCAGGCGGTTAAGGCTTCGGGTCTTCCCGAAATATTTGACCGGACTCTGGAACAGGTTAAAACGGCGGGCGACAGGACGATTATTTTCCCGAACTTCGTCGATTTCGACATGGTGTTCGGCCATCGCCGCAATGTGTCGGGTTACGCGGGGGCGCTTGAATATTTCGACAGCCGCCTGCCCGAACTGATCAAAGAGCTGAAAGAAGGCGACCTCGTCTTCATCACAGCCGATCACGGCTGCGATCCGACCTATAAGGGAACGGATCACACCCGCGAACACGTGCCTGTCATCATGTTCGGCCCGGGTGTGAAACCCCGCTTCATCGGACGCCGGGAGACCTACTCCGACATCGGGCAGACGATCGCCGATTACTTCGGCCTGCCGCCCTGTGAAAACGGGACGTCGTTTTTGAAATAAAAATAAAAGGGCATCTTTCCGGGTGCCCTTTTTCATACACATCTAACGAGAATAAGAAACATGCTTCCTCAAGAAATCATTCGGAAAAAACGTGACGGCCTCAAATTAAGCACTGGGGAAATCGACGAGTTTGTCAAGGGCATCGACGACTGGTCCATTGCAGACGGCCAGATTGCCGCCATGACGATGGCTCTTCTGATCAATGGAATGGATTCGGATGAAATCACGGCCTTTGTAAACGCCATTGTCGATACGGGTATGGTGCTGGACTGGTCGGCGGCGGATCTGAACGGTCCGATTGTCGGTGTGTGTGCCATGCCGGGTGTGGGGGACAAGCTGGAAATCATTGCGGCTCCTCTCTTGGCCGCGTGCGGCGCCTATGTCCCGATGATCTGTGAACGTATGCTGTACCATACGGGCGGTTCGCTGGATAAACTGGAAGGCATTCGCGGCTTTACATCGCGGCCGTCGCTCAGCCGTTTCCGCAAGGCTTTAAAGGAAGCCGGATGCGCGTTTATGTCCCCGACGGAACAGATTGTCCCGGCCGATTCACGCATCCAGGGTGTCCGAGACGTCACCGCAACAGTCAACAGCGTCCCGATGCTGATCATGTCCATGCTGGCCAAAAAAATCGCCAGCGGTCTTCGCAATCTGACGGTTGACGTCAAAGTCGGCAGCGGCGCGTTTACGGAAACGCCCGAAGCCGCCGAAGTCTGTGCAGCCAAAATCCGGGAATGTGCCGGCGATTTTGATATTGCCGCTGAAATCACGTTTTCAGATATGAACCATATCATCGGTTCAAACGTCGGCAATGCTTTGGAAATTCAGGAAGTCTGGTCCTACTTCACGGCCGGCGCCGCCCAGCGTGATCCGGAACTGCATGATCTGGTCAAACGTGTATGCGTCCGGGTTCTGATGCAAAATGGCATGGCGGCAACGCCGGAGGAAGCCGGTACGAAACTTGATGAAGCCCTGAATTCGGGAAAAGCGGCCGAACATTTCGGACGTATGCTGTGCGAACAGGGTGTATCGCCCGCGTTCATGAGCAATCCGTCTCCCTATCTGCCGATTGCCCAAATCATCCGGCCGGTTTATCCGGACATGGAAGGCTATGTATCAGGCATGAACGTCCGCTGGATCGGTCTGTCCGTGATCCAGATGGGGGGCGGCCATTCATATCTGGAACAGAAGATTGATTATGCCGCGGGATATACGAATATCTGTCGTCCGGGCATGTATGTTTCTCCGCGGATTCCCCTGGCTTTTGTTCACGCGAACGACAACACGACGGCCGAGCAGGCCGCCATTCACCTGAAAGGCGCCATCCGTATTTCCGAGAAGCCGGTTTAGTTCCGGCTTTTTCAAGGCTCTCCGGCCTAAAAGAAAATGACGGCATCCTTTCCCTGTTCGCTCTTTTGTGTCAGCTCTCGCTCCGGAAGCCCATCCACCACGAAAACGACAACATGACCGCAGAGCAAGTGCTTTCAAAGAAAGACTCTGTTTCTTTTGCAAAGCCCTCTTTTGATCCGACTTTTCGAGCCTCTCCGGCCTAAAAGGAAATGGCGGCATCCTTTCCCTGTTCGCTCTTTTGTGTCAGCTCTCGCTCCGGAAGCCCATC
>USCC01000027.1 GCA_900553035.1 uncultured Rhodospirillaceae bacterium
GAAGGCAGATCCGTCGTTTTTGAATGTGTTGTCGTGACGGTGGCGTCCGCATTGAGAAGAAGCTGAGCCATCGGCTTTCCGACAATGGTTGAACGGCCGATGACAACGGCATTGAGGCCGCTTATATCCGGCAGAACGGAATGGATCAGACGCATACAGCCGCGCGGCGTACAGGGCGTGAAGCCGTCTTCGCGAAGCATGAGACGGCCCAGGTTCAGCGGGTGGAAACCGTCGACGTCCTTGTCCGGAGAAACAGCCTGTGTGACGATTTTCTCATCTTCGGGATTGGGCAGGGGGAGCTGAACCAGAATGCCGTTGACTTCGGGGTTTTCGTTCAGTTCTGCGATTCGTTGCAACAGGTTTTCCCGCGGGGTTTCGACCGGCAACGCATGGACAATGGAAACGATTCCCGTGTTGGCGGCGGCCTTTTCCTTGTTCCGGACATAAATGCGGCTGGCGGGATTATCGCCCGCAATGATCACATCCAGACGGGGAGCCTTTCCGGTCCGTTTTTTCAGGTGCGCGGTTTTTTCAGCGGTTTCCGTCCGGCATTTTTCAGCGATCAGGCTTCCGTAGATGATTTCAGGCATGAGGTTAACTCCGTTTCTATCCGGCCGGACAGGACGTCGGGATCTCCGGCAATGAAAAGCGTTTTGTTCCGGTCCGACGTTCCGGCGACAATTTGAAAAGACGTTTTGGGCAGGCGCCAGGTCTTTGCCAGAAATGCGATCAGCGCCTTGTTCGCTTTGCCGTCGACGGGCGGCGCGGCAATGGCAACCTTAAGCGCCGGAACGTCCGCGCCGTCGTAAATGCCTTCAATGCCTTCCCGCCGCGCTTTGGGCGTCAGACGGATTCGGATACGGACGCCGCCGGGGGCTTTCTGGAAACAGTCCGCCGTCATAGCCTCATCATAATCCGGATGATGACCATCTGAAGGAACTGCACCGCCAGAAGCAGGAACAGAGGCGACAGATCAACGCTGCCCAAAGGCGGGATAAAGCGCCGGAACAGGTTGAATCCCGGCTCGGTCAGACGGGTCAGAATGTCGTTGATCAGATATACAAGGCGGTTTGATGTGTTCAGAACATTGAACATAATCAGCCAGGAAACAATGATGGCAACAATAATGACCTTGACATACAGCGACAGAAGGATGAACAGGACATTCAGAAAGGGAACAAGCAACGTATCCATTTATTTCTCCAAGGCTCGAGCCATCGCACAGAAGGCGGTGACGGGGATTTCTTCGGCGCGCGCTGTCGCGGGGACGTCGGCGGCCAGACACAATTCTTCGGGGTTTCCGACGGATTTCAGACTGGAACGGAGCATTTTGCGCCTCTGCCCGAAAGCGGCGGCCGTCACCCGTTCCAGAAGGTCAAAGCGCGCCGGGGCCAGAGGTTCAGCCCTCGGTTTCAGGTGGACGACGGCCGATGTAACCTTGGGCGGGGGCGTGAAGGCGGCGCGGTTGACAGTGAACAGGATTTCCGTCTCGCAAAGCCATTGGGACAGAATGGCCAGACGCCCGTAGGCAGAACGGCCGGGCGTTGCCGTGATGCGTTCCGCGACTTCCTTCTGGAACATGAGGGTCATGCCGGAAAAGGCGCGGGCCTGTTTCAGCCAGCCGATCAGAAGAGGCGTACCCACATTGTAGGGCAGATTGGACAGGATGCATCGGGGCGCGTTACCCAGCGCGGCCAGATCCAGCGTCAGAGCGTCGGTGTTCAGCGCCTCCAGCCGTCCCGGATAGGCTTTTTCGATTTCCGCCAGAATGTTCAGGCACCGTTCATCCTTTTCAACGGCGACAAGGTGTCTTGCGCCATGTTCAAGGATTGAACGCGTCAGACCGCCGGGGCCGGGCCCGACTTCAATGACGGTGCCTTTTTCAAAAGCGGCGGGGGAACGGATTTGGGCGGCACGCACGATTTTGTCGATCAGATTCGTGTCGAAAATAAAATTCTGCCCCAGATTTTTCCTGGGCGACAATCCGTATTTGACAATAATGTCGCGAAGAGGGGGCAGAACCGTCATCAGCGTATCTCCGTAATCGCAGAACGGCGGAGCTCACGCAGGCGGCGCCGCGCCATCATTTCCAGCCGCTGGCTTTCAATCTGCATTTTCAGCTCTTCCTTTGACGGGACGGGGGAAACCTTTTCCCTGGCGCAGACCATAAAGACAAGCTCGCCGCCGTCGATGCCCAGCGGTTCTGAAGGCTGCATCAGACCGATATCCTTGACCCGGTCGAGAATCGGTGAAGGAATGTCGGAAACCGGAACCTTTCCCAGATCCGCACGGGGCGTTGTTTTCAGTTGTTCCGCCAGAGACATGAACTGTGTGCAGGATCCGGCCGTTGCGTCAATGCGTTTCAGAATTTTCGTTCGTTCTTTCGCGCTGCCGGCGGGCAGGAAAATCTGAGCCATCCGGAAAGCGTCCTGTTCCTTCATATCTTCCGGAGAACGCAGGGCGCGCAGGGCAATGACCGTGTAACCGTTTTCCGTCCGGATGGGAGAACTGACCTGACCGACTTCCATCTGGGCGAGTTCTTCTTTCATTTCCGGCTCGACCGCCGATTCCGGCACCCACCCCAGCAGGCCGCCGTTTTCGGCCGACGGCGCTTTGGAATATTCTTCGGCCAGCTTTTCAAAAGGAACCCCTTCACGGATTTTCATGATGATCTGAATCGCGCGCCCGTAAACGGCGCCGTCTTTGTCCTTTTCCGAAACGGGCAGGAATATTTCCGACAGGAGATACTGGTTTTCAGAAACCTTATTTTCGATTTCGGCTCTTTTTGTTTCGACTTCGGCGTCGGAAACTTCCGCCCTTTGTCCCGACATACGACGCAACGCCTTGATAAACAGCAGGTCACTTTTGATCTGGTCTTCAACGATGGCGTACGGCAGGCCGTGTTTTTTCAGAAGCGCTTTCATTTTATCGGCATCCGTGCCGTTCTGAAGCAACGTCGCGTCAACGGCTCGTTTCAGGTCGGCGTCCGTGACGGTGACGCCGGCGCGCGCGGCTTCCTGGCGTTTCAGCTTTTCATCAATGAGCTGTTTTAATATCTGGCGGCGGACGTCGGGCTTTCTGACATCCAGAGACGTCGTCGCGCCAATGAATTTCACCCGTTGCTCCAGGTCCAGATCGGAAATAACGTCGTCGTTGACGATCGCCGCGATTGTTGTCTGCGCCTGTGCCGGAAAAGAGGCGGTCACGACAAGAAGCGCGAAGATAAATTCCCTGAAACGCATACGTTTTGCCCCCTTAAACTTCAAATCCGCCGAACGGCTTGAATTCGATTCCCAGACGGAATGATACACCGCCCTTGTAATCGCGGTCGTAAGTATAGTCTTTTTTAATGCCCGTTTCCAAAGCAAAGCATTCATCCTCGTAACGGACATATCCGCCGACTTCAAGGACGCCGCCGCCTTTGGAAAGGTCAATACGCTGATTATATCCGACGGACCAGTAACGCGTAATCTGGGAATTCAGCCAGAAGGTCACTTCCTCGCGGGCGTTATAGCCCGTATAGCCGGGGACGGAACCCTTGAGGTTCATGTAATCAATCCCGAAACGCAGAAGCGGATTGCCGGCCGTCAGACTGACTTCGCTCCGGTTCAGCTCGAACGTCCTGTGATCCAGGCGGAAGGCGTATTCCAGACTGAAAAATTCGTTGGGACGGATGGTCAGGCGGCCGACAACGTCCGAGGCCTGATTTTCAAGGCCGGATCCCTGAGGGAAAATATCCGATTTGTTGAAACGGTAACTTTGGCCGACAAGGGCGGAAACGTAACCGCTGTTCTGGCCGTAGATGCTCCATTTGAGGCCGTAGTTGACGCGCGCGCCCGGTTCAAAGCGGTCGTAACCGGAGAAACGGTTTTCGGAAAACAGGAACGTATCGTCGAAATCCAGATCGCGGCTGTCCTCATTCGGGATTTTCTCCGAATTCCGCGAGTTGGGCGCGATAACACCCATGACAATCGGTTCCAGGATCTGATTGTATTTGTCGCCGACACTGACGAAAGGATAACTGACCTTCAAAGACGCCTGCGGGTGGATATCCGCAACCTGTCCAGAGTAGAGGCGGCTCTCCTCTTCAATATAATAATCCTTGATGTCATAGCCGTCGGCACGGACAGTCGCGTTGAAGCTGTACGATGCCCCCCATGAGGTGATGCCGGGCAGATGCCATCCCGTCCCGACGGTCAGACGGGCGCTGTCATCCCCGACGTCGCGGTGTAAAACGGCCGAGGATGCGTTGAAATTCCAATAGCCTCCGATGGCCGACGGCGCGGTGTCATATGTATAGGTCATCTGGGGCACGACGTCGGCGATCGTATCATCCTGAACGTCATAGCGCATGTTCTGGTAATGGACGGCTTTTATGTTGAAATAGGACCGCGAAGTCAGCGCTTCAACGTAAGCATCGGATTTCAGCCATGGCGCATAATCGTCTGAACCCTCAATGTCATATCGCCGCAGATAGGTGTCGTCCGAAACGTGGTCAACGTTGAATCCGGTGCGCCAGACGTCCGATATATCCCACCGGAACGCCGAGCGGACATTGTAGCGGGACTCGTCATCCTGGTAAATGTGGGATCCGGAAATCTGAAACATGCCTTCGGAGAAATTATGCCGGAAATTGCCCGCCAGAAGGACGCCTTTCGTCGCCACCAGAGGGTTGAACAAAAGGTCGGTGTACGGCCCGATCACCCAGTAATAGGGAATGGTCGTCCCGAACCCCAGAGCCTTGTTCGATTTGAAGGACGGCAGAAGGAAGCCTGTCCGTCGTTTAACGCTGGGATCGGGATAGGAGAAATACGGAATGTAAACCAGCGGGACACCCGAAACAAACAGAGTCGCGTTCTGGGCGGCCATGTTCTGGGCTTCCTTGTCATGGGTCATTTTATTTGTTTTTATTTCCCAGAAACGCGACCCGTCCAGACAGAAATCGCACGAAGAGTACGACACGTCATTGAATTCCGTGAATATTCCGTTGATGTGCCGGGCATCCTTGGCTGTCATGACGGATTGATCCGACAGGGTGTACTGAATCTGCCGGATGATGCCGTCCTTCATGTCGCCGGACAGCTTGGCGTAATTGCCCTGAACCCGGCCGCCGTCCGGAGTGTTGATTTCGACATTGCCTGACGCGATGACAACGCTGTCGATCGTGTCGTAATTGACGTGATCGGCCTTCAGCGTGGTTTCGCCCTGTTTGAAAAAGACGTTTCCGCGGGCAATGACCAGATTCATTTCCCGGTCGTAAACCAGTTCGTCGGCGGAAAAATCCACGGGCTGGTCACGCCCGGCCGCCGCGGCCGCCAGAGGATACAGAAGCAGAAGCGTTAAAACCGCAAGCCGGATCATTGTTTCGCCGTTCTCCTGCGGACGGAAAAGCGTTCTTTGAGGCGCTTCAGCTTCTCAAGGCCGTTTTTCAGGGGTTTCAGGGAGAAGGTTCCGGCATTTTTCAGAATGTACAGACAGATGAAAATCGGTCCGATGGCCGCAATATACATCAGCGGGACAAAAGCCAGACTCCGAATGGACAGGTTTTCGGAACTGAGCATCAGCACCTGCATCAGCACCATGCTCAGCACCGTGGCGACAACGCGCCGGCTGTGCCCGCGCCGATTGAAGGCGCCGGTCAGCATGCCGACGGCGGCAATCAGCATAAAGGAAAGATTGTAAAACGGCTGTGTCAGCCGCTTGTAGGCTTCGACCCGGAAACGCCGGACGTTCTTATCCGTCAGCACGTCTTCCTTTGTAACGGTCAACAGGTCGTGCAGGGACAGTTCCCCCGGGTTTTTCAGACGGTCAAACTTCTGATCATTGACGGATGAAAAATCCAGATTGTAAAAATCAAAGAACAGGATGGAAAACCGTCCGGTTTTCTGTGCGACTTCCTGCCGGCTGCCGTTGAACATGGAAATTTGAGGGATGCCGTTGCGGTATGTGATCGCCCCCTTTTCGGCCAGAAGCGTGACACGCGTTTCGCGGTTTCTCTGGTCATGAAGAATCACACCTTCCAGCGTTCCGTCATCATTCCGGTTGCGGATATAGACCGTAATGCCAAAGGTGACGTCCGTGAATTCACCTTCCTGCAACAGCAGGTGAGAGACGTCGTTCTGGATTTTCCAGCGCAGTTCGCGGAAATCGGCGACGGATCTCGGAACAATGACCAGAGAGATGTAAAAGCCGATCAGCGTGAAAAGAACGCCCAGAGCGATAATCGGCCGGGCCAGCTGAAGCGGGCTCATCCCCGCGGCGCGCAGGATCGTCAGCTCCCGGTCGGTGATCATCCGGTTGTAGGTGAACAGCGTGACCGCAAACAGAGCCAGCGGCGAAATCACAGACAGATACCCCGGAACCATCAGAAGGGTCATCTGAATGAAAAGCCAGACAGAAGCCTTTGAATTCAGCAGCATGTCGAGCAGGCGCAGCGACTGCGACAGCCACACGATCATGAGCAACCCGGTCGTGATCAGCACAAAACCGAGTATCATTTGCTTCAGAATGTATTTCGTTATGATTTTCATGGCACGGATTATAACGTCACGGGGACCTTTCGTCTTCAGTTTTTTAGGATTTCTTTTAAAAAGTTCCCATCGGCGAGGGGATGGCTTTTTTCAACGGTCTTTTTCAGGCGATCGTCCAGGATGTGCGTGTAGATCTGTGTCGTTGAAATATTCGCGTGACCCAGCATCTGCTGGACGGAACGCAGGTCGGCGTCGTGGGCGACCATATGGCTGGCGAAGGAATGACGGATAACATGCGGCGACACGCGCGCGGGGTCAATACCGGCCAGAAGAGCCAGATGCTTCAGATCCATGAAAAACCCCGCGCGCGTCAGATGACCCTGCTTTCCCGGAGAAGGGAAAAGCCAGCGTGAATGCCGCCCGCCGCGCAGAATTTTTTCCCGGACGGGAACCCAGTCGCGCATGGCGTCTTTGGCGGCATCGGTCAATGGTACCATGCGGTCTTTGGATCCCTTGCCGCGAACCGTCAGGTAATATTCCTTCGTCGCGGTCACCGAAAACGGCAGGGAAACCAGCTCGGACACCCGGACGCCGGAAGCGTACAGGATCTCCAGAAGGGCCCTCATCCGCGCGGCCTGAACGGGGCGGAGTTTGCCGAGGGCGTCGAACAGGCGCAGGATTTCGTCTTCGGACAGATATTTCGGCAGAGGACGGCCGAGCCGCGGGCTGTCCAGGCAGTCCGTGGGATTGTCTTTCCGGCGGTTTTCCGTGTACAGATATTTATAGAATTCGCGCAGGGATGACAGCCGACGCGCCTGTGTTCGCGGCGAAAAACCAAGAGCGGTCAGATGAGCCAGATAAGCCCTCAAATCGTTGATTTCAGCATTTTCAAAGGTTTTCCGCCGCTCTGTCAGGAAAAGGGCACAGTCGTTCAGGTCGCGGGTGTAAGCCTGCATCGTGTTCGGGGATGCGCCGCGTTCGGCGGCCATCATTTCAATAAAAGCCCGGATGATTTCGCTCATCTCTTACTCCGGCGCCAGAATATCAGGAGAAAGAGCCTCCAAGGCCAGAAGCCGCCCCTGATCCCCGAGACCCATATCGCTCAGCCGGCGGGCGGCATTCAGGATGCCGACGTATCCCTTCTGGAGTTCTTTCAAAATGTCCAGGATCTGTTCTCCGGCTGAAACAAGCACCTTTTTTCCGTCCTTTCCCTTTTCATGCAGAGATTTCAGGAAGGTCGTCTCCGGGCCGTTTTCGGCGAACGAGGTGTATACCCATGTCTCATCCGGGGCGAACAGGCCGAGCGTTTCCAGAAGAAGCATGATGCGATCCGTTTTGCGTACCAGCTTTTCGGCGGAGGCACTTTGCTTTTCATTTTCGGCGTCAGGAAAGCCTTTTTCCTCAAAAGCCATCATTTTTTCAATTTCGGGAATGTGAGGGCGTACAGAGTCCGGGCGGCTTAAATCCTCGACATGCCAGGCTTCGGCCTGTGTCCGGGATTCCGGGGATTTTTCCCGGGCGGCTTCCATCCACCGCTGCAGGTTTTCCGTCTGGCCGTTCAGGGCAAGGGCCTGCACAATATCCGCCGAAACCGTCGCCGTGTCGCTGTCCGGTTCCAAAGACGCCAGAAGCTCCCGAAAAGCACGGGCCGCGGCGATGAAATTTCCGTCCTGCCGAGCCGACGCCAGCGCTTTTCGGATGTTCTCGCCCCGGGCGTCGCCCGTAAAGGCCGCCGTAGCGTTGCGGTACATCAGAGCCCGGTACAGCGGGCCCTCCGCAGGGGGAGCTTCGGGCAGAACGGCCTGTTCATACAAAACTTCGAGCCGCCGGGGAGCAAGCAGGCCGTGGCGCACCAGTTTTTCGGCCGCTTCAATGCGGGCGACCCAGGGGACGTTACTGCTTTCGGCAAACGCGGCCAGCCGCCAGATTTCATCCGTGCGGAGCTGTTCGTCCGACGGAGCGGTGCCAAACAGACGCATCAGGAAAAAAGAAGAAGGTGTCAGCTCTGCCGGTTTTTCCGTCAGGGGACGATTGGAAAGCAGTGCTTCGGCGGCATCGTGCAGGAAAGGATCCGCGTTCCCCTGTTCGGCCAACAGGTCGAGTCCGAGCTGTGTCTTGTTCTCGTCTTTGTCCAGTGCGGCGCAGAGAACGGCCAGTTTCTGAAAATAAAGGCTTTCGCGACCGAAAACCGTCTGGCGGCAGGCAGAGGCATTGTCGGACAGCAACAGGGATGCGTCGGCGAAGAGTTCCGCCTGTTCATCCGTCAGGCGCGCGTCGGGTATTTTCCGGGTCAGCTCACGCAGGGATTCAAAATCGCCGCGCCGGAACAGATCGGACAGCCGGAGTGTCAGAAATTCGCCTTCCGCAGTTCCGCGGGGCGGTTCCGCCGCCGTCAGAAGCAACATCCGCCGGAGTTCCTCGGCGGCCGGCGGAAAAAACGCTGTCTGTGTCTCTGTGATTTTCTGCCGGACGTCGGCGAGGGATGAATTTTCCCACATACTTCCGTCCAGAGGAGCGCCGTCTTCCGGAACGCGCAGGCCGTAAGCGTCGGTTTTCAGCTTTTCCAGGGGCGCGATGCGGACGCTTGGGACGGTGTAAACGCCGGCGTCTTCGCCGGTCGCGGCCGGAAGAGGCTTGCCCTGTGCCGGAAAAGCGCAGAGCAGGCATAGAATCAGGAGCAGCGTACTATTTCTGCAGCCTGTCATAAGAGATTTCTTTTTCAACGGGTGTCGTCGGAACATTGATGTCCCGGACGGCGATGAAAATACCGAACCCCAGGAGAATCAGCAGAACCGGATAAACATACCAGCGGGAAGAGCGACGCATGAAAACACCTTTCATCAATAAGCCATAGAATCTGTTTTATTTGTCGTACAGTCAAGTTAAAATAAAGTTAGAAAAAAACGTTTTTTGAGGCTATGCTGAAAAAAAATCCAAGGGCATTGAGATATGATCCCCAGAAATGAAAAACTCCCTTCCTGTCCCTATCCGCTGAAGAAAACGCTTCTTCTGATCGGAATGATGGGGTGCGGCAAAAGCAGCCTCGGCAGCCGTCTGGCAAAGCTTTATGGTCTGCCGTTCGTTGACGCCGACGATGAAGTCGAGCGCGCCGCAGGATGTTCTGTGTCGGATCTGTTTGAACGGTATGGCGAAGGGGAATTCCGCCGTGGTGAAGAACGTGTCATGGAACGTCTTCTGAACGGAGAGATATGCGTTCTTGCGGCAGGGGGCGGCTCCTTTCTGTCGGAAAAAACGCGGCGTCTGGCTCGGGAAAAGGCGGTCAGTGTTTTCCTGGACGCGGATATCTCGACCCTGATCCGCCACACGGCCGGCCGGACGCACCGGCCGCTGCTGAACTGCGGCGAACCCGCGCGTGTGCTGTCCACCCTCCTGGAAAAGCGCCGCCCTGTGTACACTTTGGCGGATATCCGGGTGTCGTATAAAGAGGAAACCATGAACCAGCTGGTGCAGCTTTTAATCCGCCGGCTGAACGCATATGCAGGGAAAGAAGCGGAATGAAAGGCATGTCGGCAGTGCAGATTGAGCTGGGCGAGCGTTCCTATCCGCTGTTGATCGGAAAAGGGCTTCTGGATCACGCGGGAGATCTGTTGCGTCCGTATGTCCGGGGGAGCCGAGCCTTTATCATAACGGATCGCAACGTTGAAACGCTTTACCTGACAAAACTGACGGATCGTCTGTCCGCCGCCGGATTTTCCGTCCGATCCTTCGTTGTCCCGGCTTCCGAGACGTCGAAATCGTTTGCCGCGGCCGAAGGGCTTCTTGAAGCCATTCTGGAAGCGGGATGTGACCGGCATTCGTTTCTGGTCGCTCTGGGCGGAGGGGTCGTCGGCGATCTGACGGGCTTCTGCGCTTCTGTCCTGTTGCGGGGCATTGATTTTGTACAGGTGCCGACAACGTTGCTGTCGCAGGTTGACAGCTCTGTCGGCGGGAAAACGGCGGTGAACGCGCGGGCGGGAAAAAATCTCATCGGGTCGTTTCATCAGCCCCGAGCCGTCCTGATTGATACGGAAACGCTTTATACGCTGGACAGTCGGCAGATGCGTGCCGGATACGCCGAGGTCGCAAAATACGGCCTGATTTCGGACGCGTCCTTCTGGAAATGGCTGGAGGAAAACGGCCGGGATGTTCTGGCGCTGGATGATGAGGCCTGCCGGTTTGCGATTGAACGGAGTTGCCGTATCAAGGCGGACGTCGTCGCGGCGGACGAAAAAGAGGAAACGGGACGCCGCGCCCTGCTGAATCTGGGGCACACGTTCGGGCATGCATTTGAAGCCGAAAGCGGGATGGACGGTACGATTCTGCATGGCGAAGGCGTCGCGGCCGGGTGCATCGCGGCGGCGGATCTTTCCGTGCGGCTGAGGCTCTGCGGCGCGGAAACCACAGAGCGCATCCGTGCCCATTTCCAGGATACGAGCCTGCCGGTTTCGGTTCCGGCCTATCCTGTGCCGGCTCTGCTTGCCCATATGGACAAGGATAAAAAAACGCTGGACGGCCGCCTGAATTTCGTTCTGCTGAAATCGATCGGCGCGGCTGTTCTGATCCGGGACGTTGACCGCCGCCTTGTTTCGGAAACGCTTCAGAAGATGATGGAGGAGTGAAATGCCGCTGTCGCCGCCGGAGGACGGACGCGAAGAAGTTTATTTTCGCCGCATGGTTTATGCCGGATACCGCCGGGAAGGTGTTCTGTGGGATATCGAAGGCCGGTTGCGGGATACGCGCACGGCGGATTTTCCCTGTATCGACCGCGGCGGGTTCATCCGGGCCGGGGAGCCTTTTCATGAAATGGCTCTGCGTCTGACAGTTGACGATGATCTGGTCATTCACGGAGTGGAGGCTGTCGTTGAAAACGCGCCCTTCCGCATTTGCCCCTGCACCGAACAGATTTTCAGGAAAGTCGTCGGGCTGAAAATCGAACCCGGCTTTTTCAGGGAAGCCCGGCAAAGGATTCCGGTCAGACTGGGATGCACACATCTGTTCGACCTGCTTCTGGGAACGGCTTCCGCCGCGTTCCAGACTGTCGGGCAGGTGCGCTATTTCAAGTACTGCCGCGGGACGAAGCCGGACATGATTGACACGTGTTTCGCATGGGACAGCGCCGGAGAAGTCGTCCGGCGCGAATGGCCGGCCTATTATACGGGACCGGACGGTAACGACGGGGACGGATAAAGCCGATGGGACGTCCTAAATCTTCCGTTCGTTTTGAAAGCCGCCCTTCCGAACCGCCGGCGCGTCTGTGTGACATGCCCGGATGCACAAACGCGGGCGAATACCGTGCGCCTAAAGACAGAACGCTGTCGGATTATTACTGGTTCTGCCTGGAACACGTCCGGGAATACAATGCCCGATGGAATTATTACGAAGGGATGACGGCCGAAGAAATCGAACGCCATGTCCGCCATGACGTTGTGTGGCAGCGTCCGACGTGGAAGCTGGGCGAGCTTCATTCACAGATGCGCCATTATGTGGATCCTCTGGGGATTCTGAAAGATGCTTTTCCCGAAGAGGGGAGCGACGGACGGGACAGTCCGCCGCCGACTCCGGTTGAACCCGCTCTGGCGGCGGCGGCGCGGATTCTGGAGGTAACATTTCCTCTGGAACTGAAGCAGGTGCGCCTGAATTACAAGCGATTGGCCAAAAGCTATCACCCGGATTCAAACGGCGGAAACAAGACGTCCGAGGAAAAATTCAAGGACATCACCGAGGCGTATCGCCTGATCATGAGTGTTTTAAAATAAAAATCCTGTCGGGTCGGAGTCGCGGCCACGCAAAGAGGGCGGCTTTCGTTCGGAAAAAAGTTCGGCGGCAAGCGCCCGGTTCCCGGAAAAGGGAAAATCCGGCGGCGGAAAAGGGTCTCTGCACAGAATGGCGTTTTTCCGCATGGCATGTCGGTTTGGGGGCGCCGATGTGAATCGGACAGATCAGGCGCGTGTCCTCGGCTGTTTTTCCGGCTTTGGAAGCATGATCTGCCGGGCTCATGCATATCCCCGGGTTTCTTTCAGGCTTCAGAACAAAAAAAGCGGCGCTTCCATGACGGAGCGCCGTTTTTTATTCGTCCGACTTAAAACTTAAGCCTTCGGAGCTTTCTTGTCTGCCGCGCCGGCAATGCGCTTTTTCAGGCGCTTCGCTTCGCAGGACAGCTTGCTGTTCGGAGTCGTCAGCAGGAAAGCATCCAGACCGCCGTTGTGTTCAATGGTGCGCAGGCCGCGCGTCGAAACGCGCATGGTGACCGTAGTACCCAGTGTTTCGCTCAACAGGGAAACCGACTGCAGGTTCGGCATGAAGCGGCGGCGGCTTTTGTTGTTCGCGTGACTGACGTTGTTGCCAGTTAACACGCCTTTTCCGGTGACGATGCAACGTCTTGCCATGATACATAATCCTTTATAAATCTAGAAAAACGGATGCTTTCTTTTATCCGCAAAGGGGTCGGGCGTCAAGTTAAATCTGGGGAAGGGCAAATATTTTTATTGTTTTTTGACGCGGATGGTTTATTGTAGCCGACATCAAGCGCCCGTAGCTCAGCTGGATAGAGTATCGGCCTCCGAAGCCGAGGGTCGTGGGTTCGAATCCCGCCGGGCGCGCCAAAAAACGCGGAACCGAAAGGTGCCCGTGTTTTTTTATGGCAGATCCTCCAGAAACATGACCGCTTCCGCGGCTGTATAATCGTCCGTGACGGGCGGCCGGGAAAGTTTTTGGTTTTCGGGATCAATAACGCATACGACGGGGCAATTGCGCAGGAACCACATCTGTGCCGAATCCGGCGATGTATCGCTCATCAGGCGGCCGGCATTCACGGGATGATACGTGAAGCGGCCTTTCAGGGAGCCGTTTTTCATTTCGTCGCTCAGCCGTTCTTTCAGGGCAACGCTTTTCGGGGCGCATTCCAGCCATACCCCGGCGACGGCTCTTTTCCCGGCCGGCCGGAAAAGGGAATCGAATCCGGTGAGGCGTGACAGAGCGCGGTAGGTTTCATCGGGGATGAAGACGTCTTCGGCGGCCACGGGGAAAAATGCGGCCACACTCAGAAACGCCGGCAGGATGAAAAGGGCGGGTTTCATGTTCTCCGCTCCATTCGGACAAAAGCCTCAAGAGCGGTCAAAATTTCATGGCGTTCCCCTTCGGCCGTCCGTTTCCCGCCGTCGGCATAGTCGCCGATCGAATCGGCGGTATCCTTTCCGTAAAGAACAACATTATTCAGAATGGAAGCTGTTCGGATGCCGCGCAGCCGTCCGATGGTGAACAGAGCGGCGGTTTCCATGTCGGCGCCGAGGACGCCACGAGCCGACCAGTATTCCTTCTGCGCGTCGTTGTCGTCGATATAAAAGCTTTCGTGGCTGTGTGCCAGGCCGACGTGATGCGGGAATCCGTTTTCGCGTGCGCTTTCAAGGCAAGCGAGCAACAGCTCTGTATCCGGAACGGCCGGATAGCGCAGATCGACATACGCCCGCGACGCGCCGTCATCCCGAACCGCGCCGCTGACCAGAATCAGATCGCCCAGGCCGATGCCTTTCTGCATGGCGCCGCATGAACCGATGCGTATCATTGCCTCAACCCCTGTCCGGCGCAGTTCCTCCAGAGCAATCCCGGCCGAACAGCCCCCGATACCCGTTGATACGGCCAGAACCGGGACACCCCTGTACGTACCGTACAGACTCCGGTATTCACGGTTGAAGGCCAGTTCCCGGACATTGTCCAGAAACGGAGCGATACGATCCAGACGCGCCGGGTCACCGGGCATGACGGCGTATTTGACTCCCAGAGAATCGTCAAGCTGGAGATGGGGCTGAATCATGATAACGTCCTGCTTTCTTGTCTGACTGAATGAAGAGTATCAATTTCCGCCCCGGGTCGCAAACAAAATAAGGACGGCGTTCCGGGGGAAAACGTACGGGGGAGCAGGCATCTTTCCGGCCGTCCGGCCTCTTACGGTTTTGGGACGGGGCAAAAAATGGGAGTGCTCCCGCGGCCTTTGAAATGCAAAACCATGCCTTTGCCGTTCCTTCCGTTCATGGGCGCAGATATCCGGCCGCCGGAACGCCTTTATTGCGGAGCCGGATGACAAGGAGGAGAGGGCGGGGCGCCCGGTAAAAACGTTTGACTTGGGTCGCGCGGCGTCTCATTATGCCGCACATGAGGTGTCAACAGCGTACGGAAACAAAGAAATGCCCCGGAAAAAGCCCCCTGTCAAAGTCGCTTTCGTCTCTTTGGGATGTTCCAAAAACCAGATTGATTCCGAAATGATGCTTTCCCATTTGTACGAATCGGGATTTGAAATTGTCGGTGATCCTTCCGAGGCGGATGCGGTCATTGTTAATACATGCGGCTTTATTTCGGACGCAAAGCGGGAATCCATCGATACAATTCATGAAATGGGGGCACTGAAAAAAACGGGACGGCTGAAAAAGCTGGTCGTGACCGGCTGTTTCGCCGAGCGTTACCGGGAAAAAATCCTTGAGGACATGCCTGAAACGGACGCGCTTCTGGGCGTCGGGAGTATTCACGCCATTGCGGACATCCTTAAAAAGGCGTTTGACGGGGAAAAGTGCGCCGTGTTTGACAGCGCGGACGCCTGCTGTTTGGACGGGGAAAGGATTCTGACAACAGCTCCGCATACCGCTTATCTGCGGATTGCCGAAGGCTGTAACAACCGTTGCACCTACTGCGTCATTCCTTCCATCCGTGGCCGGTATCGTTCCCGGACGATGGAACGTATTGTTGAAGAAGCAAAAATGTTGGAAAAGGAAGGCGTTCGCGAGCTGAACCTGATTGCACAGGACACATCGCTTTACGGTGCTGATCTGTACGGGAAGCTGATGTTGCCCGCACTTTTGCGCCGACTGGCAGAGGAAACGTCGATTCCCTGGTTCCGTCTGTTTTATTGTTATCCGGACAAGATCACGGACGAACTGATTGCCGAAATCCGGGATAATCCGCGCGTCCTGCATTATATTGACATGCCGATACAGCATATCAACGACGCTGTTCTGAAACGGATGAACCGTCACGGGAACCGGGCTTTGATTGAGGGTCTGATTGAAAAACTGCGCCGTGAAATCCCGGATATCGTGATCCGGACAACGGCGATTGTCGGCTTTCCGGGCGAAACGGACGAGGAATTCGGCGAACTGCTTGATTTTGTTGAAACCGTTCGTTTCGGTCGTTTCGGCGCGTTTGCCTATTCGCGTGAAGAAGGAACCCCGGCGGGGGATATGCCGGATCAGGTTGATGAAGACGACAAGCTTGACCGGTATGAGGCGTTGATGACGGCTCAGGCGGAAATCAGTGCGGCGGAACTGAGGGCGTGTGTCGGCCGCGTGCGGACGGTTTTGTGCGACGGCTTTGACGAAGAAAGCGGTCTGTATGTCGGCCGCGACTACGCCAATGCACCGGAGATTGACGGGAACGTGTATTTTTCCGCTCCTCGTGCCGTCAATGCCGGAGAATTTGTGCGCGTCGTCCTGACGGATGCCGATGAATACGACCTGTACGGCGAGCTTTCCGAGGAAGGCGGCGAGCCTTCGGGAAAGAAAAAGTAATATTATAACTTTATCTGCGGATTGCGGCTTTTTCCTGTTTCTTTTTCGGTCGGTTCTCCGGTCGGGAGGGAGGGGGGATGAGACCCGATTCGGCTTTTTCTGTTTTTCCTCCCCTTTTGAAAAGAGGCCGGGGGCCGACGTGGGCACCGGCTTTTTTTTATGCCCGAGGAAAAGGCCGGTGGCGGAAAAAACGAATCGGACGCCGACGTTTTTTTATCGGAAAAGCTCTTTCCGGAGCCTGTTTTTTGTGTCACTATATAATGGCAATTTTCAGGAAGGATGAAGTGTATGAAATGTCCGAAATGCCACTCTGAAATCCTTGTCCGGTACGGCAGAGCCTGCGGCCGTCAGCGGTACCGGTGCAAGGCGTGCGGGTTTCAGTTCACGTCGGAAAACGTCCGCGCCCGTTCCATTGAGGAAAAGCTGTTCGCCTTGACATTATTCACTTCCGGCCTGTCCATGCACGCCGTTGCCAGAATTCTGGGCGTCAGTGTGCAGACTGTTTCACGGTGGAAAAAGCTCTACCCCGTTCATTCGGACAAGGTGGTCAAAGCTATCCGCGTACGGCGCGTTTCCTCCTCCGGAAAGGTCTCGGTCATCAGGAACAACAGGATGCTTCCCGATGAGGCGGACGATTTTAAATACGGCGATGTCTATTCGCTTGAAACCCGCCTGCCGTCCGGGATTCGCGTTGACCTTGTCGTGAAGCGAACCGCGAAAAAACATTAGAAAGTGACAGATATTTTTTTTCGCTTGTCTTAAAAGCAGGCCTCTTCTATGAAACTCCTGAAGTCGTTATTCAGGAATTTGCAATGAAAGTCATACATTTAAGCAAACGGAAAATCTTTTTCCAGTTCTGTCTCGTCATCGCCTGCATCGCTTTCGGATGGTTTCTGAAAGCGCGCCTGATCCCCGTATCCGAAGGCGCGGCCGGACGCGAGATCCCCTATGTCGTCACCGTCGAAGCCGCACTGGAAGATGTCGCGCCGCAGAAGAAATACATCGCAACCGTCGAGGCCATCAACAGCGTCGATATCAAATCGCAGGTCACGGGCTATCTGGACAAGGTGCTGTTTACTGAAGGCGGCTTCGTTAAAAAGGACCAAACCCTTTTCGTCATTGAGCAGGATAAATACGTCGAGGATGTCAACGCGGCCGAAGCCGAAGTCGCAAAGGCGCGGGCGAACCTGAAACAGATTGCCGCCGACCACGGCCGCAACAAGACATTGTTCCGCCAGAAAGTCATTACAAAATCAAATATCGAGCTGTCGGAAAGCGCTCTGGCTCAGGCTCAGGCCGCTGTCCGGCAGGCGGAGGCGAACGCGGCTCTGGCTCGCATCAATCTGGGACATACCGAAATCAAGGCGCCCTTCGACGGTTACATCGGCAAGGCATTGATGACAAAGGGAAATTACGTTGACGCTTCGGGGCATACTCTGGCGCGCGTCGTTCAGGTTTCTCCGATCCGCGTCTCGTTTTCCGTCACGGATAAGGATCGTCTGCTGGCCATGCGGCGGACGGGCACCGACGCGGCGCGGACGGACAACATCAAAATTGTACTGGCCGACGGCGAAATCGTTCCCGCAGAAGTGTCTTCCATGTTTTTTGAAAGCGAAGTCAACAGTCTGACGGCGACGGTGACAGCCTATGTCGACGTCATGAACGCCTCAAAGCTGATGCTTCCGGGCAATCATGTCGACATTATCGTCGGCACCGAAGATGAACGCCGAGCCGTAACACTGCCGCAGTCCGCCTTTATTCAGGATCGGTTCGGTACGTTTGTTTTTGCTTTGGATGAAGACGGGAAGGCGCAGAAAACCTACCTGAAGCTTGGCGCGTTGATTGACGGCCGCCAGATTGTTGAAAACGGCCTGGAAGCCGGGCAGCGCGTTGTCGTTGAAGGTATGCAGAAAGTTGAAAACGGCAGCCCTGTCCGGCAAAGCCTGGCTGTCAAATAAGAGGAACGGAATGTTTTCAGAATTTTTCCTGGAGCGTCCGCGCTTCGCCATTGTTCTTTCCATTGTGATGTGCATCGCGGGCGCCGTCGCCCTGACGGCCCTTCCGATTGCTCTGTATCCGGAAATCACGCCGCCGGTCGTGACCGTTTCGGCCATGTATCCCGGTGCGAACGCCGATGTCGTCGCCAAAACGGTCGCGATCCCCATTGAAAAGGAAGTCAACGGCGTTGAAGACATGCTGTACATGGAATCGTCATCCGAGGATTCAAGCTATACTCTGACGGTGACGTTCAAGACGGGCGTCGACCCGGACATCGCCCAGGTCAAGGTGCAGAACCGCGTCCAGATCGCCTCGGCCTCTCTGCCTCAGGAAGTCACACGTCAGGGCGTTACGGTGTCGCGCGAATCAACGAACATGCTGGGCGTCATTTCGTTCACATCGCCGAAAGGAACGATTTCAAAGCTGGAGCTGGCCGATTACATCAAAGACAACGTGAAGGAAGCTCTGGCCCGTCTGAACGGTATCGGCGGCATCAGCATTTACGCTTCAAGCTCCAGTATGCGCGTCTGGCTGAATGCTGACCGGATGGCGTCGCTGAACATTCCCGTTGCCGAAGTGACGGCGGCGATTGCCAGCCAGAATTATCAGCCGACTCTCGGCAAGCTGGGGGCTGCGCCGAATGAACAGTCCCGGATTGTGTATGCCCTTAAAACACAGGGGCGCATCAATGAAGTCGAAGATTTCCGGGAAATCGTCATCCGGACGGCAGATCACGGCGGGCTGGTTAAGCTGAAGGATATCGCACAGGTCGAATACGGCGAGGAAAGCTACGGCATTACAGGGTACGACAACAACGTTCCGGCCGTTACTCTGATGATCAAGCTTTCATCCGGGGCAAACGCTCTGGAAACGATGGAGCGCGTTAAAAATGAACTCCGCCGTCTGGAAGCGTATTTCCCCGAAGATCTGTCCTACAAGTTCAATTACGATTCGACGGATTACATCCATGCATCGGTCGAGGAAGTCGTGATGACGCTGGCAATGACGTTCTTCCTGGTGATTCTGGTCTGTTATCTTTTTCTGCAGGATGTGCGGACGACTTTGGTGCCGACGCTGACGATTCCGGTCTCGCTGTTGTCCACGTTCGCCGTGATGCTGGCTTTGGGATACAGTATTAACATGTTCACGCTGTTCGGGCTGGTGCTGGCGATCGGCGTGGTCGTTGACGATGCGATTGTCGTTGTCGAACGTGTCATGCATCTGATGACGGTTGAAAAAATGAACGCGCTGGCGGCGACGCGACGCACGATGAAGGAAGTCTCGGCGGCGCTGGTCGCCACGGCGTTCGTTTTGGTCGCCATTTTCCTTCCCATCGCGTGCATGAGCGGTATTACGGGTCGGATTTATCAGCAGTTCGCCATCACCATCTGTACGGCTATTGTTTTTTCGGCGCTGAATGCCTTGACGCTTTCGCCCGTGCTGTGCGCCTATATGCTGAAGCCGTTTGAACCGCCCCGGCACGGGCCGTTCGCCTGGTTCAACGCTCTTTTAAACCGGGTAACGTCCTCGTATGCACGTGTGACGGCTCTGTTTGCCCGTAAAATCGGCATCATCGCCCTTCTGTTCGCGCTTATTTTGGGGCTGAACGGCTTTCTGTTCAAGGTGAGCGAGACGTCCTTCATTCCCGGAGAGGATCAGGGTATGTTCATTGTGAACATCCTGCTGCCCGAAGGCGCTTCAATCAACCGCACAAAAGAAGTCGTTGACAAGATTATTCCGCAGCTGAACAAAGAGGAGGGCGTCCGCGGCACCCTGAGCGTCATCGGCATCAGCATGCTGGCCGGCCGTTCGGAAAACGTCGCCATGATTTTCGTCGACCTGGAAAACTGGTCCAAGCGCAAAAAGCCCGAGCTGTATTCCTCAAACATCGTGAACAAGATCCGTTCCGACCTGCCCCGGACGCTTCCCGAAGCCGAACTGCAGTTCTTTGAGATGCCCGCCATTCCCGGGTTGGGCAATCAGAACGGACTGGATTTCCGCCTGCAATCCCTGAACGGGACGGATTATGAAAAGCTGGACGACCAGACAAGGAAAATGCTCGGGCTGTTCAACCGCGAACCCTCAATCCTGTATGCGTTCACGACCTTTACATCCCAGACGCCGAACCTGTTCCTGATCATTAACCGTGATAAGGCGGAATCGCTGAACGTTCCTTTGAGCAATCTGTACTCGACGCTGGAATCCTATCTGGGATCGACATATGTCAACGACATCAACATCGGAACGCAGGTCAACAAGGTCGTTGTTCAGTCCAGCTGGGAATACCGCAAGGATACGGACAGCCTGAACAGCCTTTATGTGCCGAGTTCCGACGGAAAGATGATTCCCCTGGGAAGCCTGCTTGACGTCAGGAAGGTTCTGTCGCCGCGGGTGATTACCCGGTATAACCAGTATCCGAGCGCGACAATTACGGCCGTGCCTCCGCCGGCCGTCAGTTCCGGTGCGGCAATGGCGGCTCTGGAACAGCTGGCGGCCGCCATGCCGAAAACCTTCAGCTTTGAATGGTCGGGCATGAGCTATCAGGAAAAGAACAATCAGGGACAGCTGGCCGTCCTGATCCTTCTGGCCGTGACGTTTGCCTATCTGTTCCTTGTTGCGCAGTATGAAAGCTGGACCCTTCCGATTTCGGTTCTGATGTCGGTCAGCGTGGCGACGATGGGAGCGCTTGCCGGGCTTTACCTGACGGGTCTGCCGCTGAGCATTTATGCGCAGCTGGGGGTCGTTCTTCTGATCGGGCTGGCATCAAAAAACGCAATTCTGATCGTCGAATTCGCCCGCGAGGAGCGTCTGAAGCGGAAATCAATTGTTTCGTCGGCTCTGTTCGCACTGCGGGAACGTTTCCGCGCGGTTCTGATGACGGCCTTCACGTTTGTGCTGGGGGTGTGGCCGATGATTGTGGCAACGGGAGCCGGCGCAAACAGCCGGAGAGCCATCGGTGTTCCCGTTTTTTACGGCATGCTGATCGGAACGGCGGTCGGGCTGTTCATCATCCCGCTTCTGTATGTTCTGGTGCAGACGCTGACGGAAATGTTTTCAAAAAGGGCAGGTGCGAAATGAACATGAAATTCCGGGCGGCAGCGGTTCTGCTGATGTTTCTCGTTCGGCCGGCGGCCGCGTTCGACCCGTTTTCGGTTTACCATCGGAACGCGCCCGAAGGATGCCTCGCCCGATCCGTCGGAAAAGGCCCTCTGGCCTTAGAAGACCTGATCCAGATCGGGATATGCAACAATCCGAATCTGAACCGGAACTATATGGCCGTCAAATCATCGGAAGCCGCCTATGGGCAGTCAAAGGCCGCCTATCTGCCCTCGGTTGATGCCGTGGGAACAATTTCCCGGGAATACGAAAAAATGCAGGGCGTCCGCAAATCCGGACGCCGGAACCCCTGGGCCGGAAAAGTGTCCTTGTCATGGCTTCTTCTGGACTTCGGGGGGCGTTCGTCCACAAACGAAGCCATGCGGGAGTATCTGGAGGCGTCATCGGCTTCTTATGACGCGGCTCTGCATGATACGGTGCTGGCCGTCAACATGGCGTATTTCGACCTTTTAAGCGCACAGGAAGTTCTGAAGAGCAACGAAACAAGCGTTGCGTCGTACAGAAAATCGTATGAAGAAACAGAAAAGAAATACAAAGTCGGGGCGGCATCGCTGTCGGATCGGCTTCTGGCAAAAACCACGTATCTGCAATCGCGGCTGGCCGTGACGCAGACCGAAAACGATATCCGGAAAAATCAGGCGAATCTGGCGGCTCTTCTGAATCTGCCGCCGGAAACGTCATTTCGTCTGAAAATGCCGCCGAAAGATGCCCGCGCCATCCGGCTGCAGCGTGATTTTACTGTCGGCGAGCTGATTGATATGGCGATGGAGGCTCGTCCGGAGCTGAAGAGCGCCGAAAGCGCCCGGCGAGCCGCCGAAGCGGAAATCGGCGTCGCAAAATCCGCGGCCGCACCGAAGCTGTCGTTTTACGGCAAGGGCAGCTATGCGGACCGGTGGAACGAAAGTCATCCCTATACCTATGCCGGAGAGGCCGGGCTTCAGATTGATATGCCGATTTTCAAAGGCTTTTCAAACATGTATGGCATCGCCCGGGCCCGCTATGACTACCAGCAGGCCGTATACACCCTGAAAAGCACGGAGGACAGCGTTAAAAACGAAGTCTGGTCCGCGTATCAGGATTATATGACGGCGGCGGCGTCTTATGAAATCAATCAGGATGTTCTGAAAAGTGCCGAGGAAAACGAGCGCGTTTCCAGAGCCTCCTATCGTGCGGGCAAGGAAACAATCCTGAACCTTCTGACCGTTCAGGCACAGCTGGCAACCGCGCGGCGGGATTTGATCGTGTCGTATTACACCGTTCTGATCGGCAAGGCGAATCTGTACCGCGCTGTCGGAAAATTCTAGGGCTGCTTTTTACGGAAACATTTCCTTCGGGTGAAAACAGCCGCTTATTGACGCGGCTGTTTGCCGCGCTGAAAATCCGGCCTGTCCCGCCGCTTGAATTATCCCTCTGTCCGACTGATTTATAAAAGATGACAGGCGCGTTAAATAATCATTGACTTAGAGTTAACTCTACCGCTTATCCTGTCCCTGAAGTTGCTGAGGAGGGGTTTTATGATTTTCAAACAGGACGTTTTCTTTTCTCCGGCCGGGCAGGAAAGACGGCTGCACATTTATCTGCCGGATGATTACGATTCTTCCGGAGAACGTTATCCCGTGATGTATATGTTTGACGGGCACAACCTGTTTTATGATTCGGATGCCACTTATGGAAAAAGCTGGGGTTTTAAAGAATTTCTGGACGGGTGGAGTAAGAAAATCATTGTCGTCGGGATCGAATGTTCCCACGAAGGCAACGGCCGACTTCAGGAATACTGCCCATATTACTGGGATTCAAATTGGGCCGGAGAAGTCCATGGTACAGGAAGCCGGACAATGGAATGGATGGTCAATGAGTTAAAACCGTTCATCGACAGCGAATTGCGGACATGGGCTC